>JAIJUV010000173.1 GCA_022732315.1 Prevotella sp. | reverse complement strand
GTTCATCCAATCCCCTTTTATCCTTGGCAGCCTGGTTTCTCTCCCAGATCCATTCGGTGGTAAGCGGAGTACCGACAACGATGGCAAGTTTCACCTCATAGTCAATCTATTTGCCATTTTATTCTTTCTTTTTGGTTATACCTTTATAATATAGTAATATGAAGGGAAAATTTCAAAAAAAAGCGCCAATATTTTGAAAAAAAGTATTGGCGCTTGATTATTTAAATGATGTCAATCTTTTGCAATGAAAAGGGTGCTGAGTTAGAAATTGAATCTTAAACCAGCGTATAAGTTCAGGCCATCACGCTTGTATCCTGTAGGTTCAAAGAAAAATTTCTCCGGATTGTTATGAATACGTCTTTCTGTATTCTTGGCTACAGGAATCTTTATATTGAAAATATACTCTGCACCTACTACCAGCTGTATTGGATACATGATGTTGATATTCAATCTTGCACCGAGAGGGAAACGGGCTGAGTTAGAAGTAGCGCCCCTTGCGTATGAGGTATCTCTTGGACCAGCTTGTGATCTGGTAGGGCCATTTGGTGATGCTTTTTTAGAAATGAAGAACATTGTTTCCCATTGTGCTAAAGCGTATGGCTCGATTTCGAGGCAATGAGCAAACTCGTAGCCAATACCATAACCAAAACCTAAGTTGGTAATGAGTGGACTGTATACAAGAGCTCCATTATCTGTAGAATAGAGACGCTTTTCTGACTTCTCGTATCCACCCACACCAAACATCATGATGAAATATTGAGAGATTCCGGCAGGACTCAATTTGAAACGGTGATCGTAAGTGAAGTTGAGGTTGCCGGAATGATCCATATAATTGGCAGAGATTGTCCAACTGGCATTTTGGCTTGGCTGGTATACTGCGATATCACCTCTTTTGTAAGACGCCTGTCCACCTGCAAAGGTATAGAGATTGGCAATGCTATCCATTACGTTGCAAGCTCTGGCAGTACTTACTCTTGAAGAATACAATTCTCCATTTTTCTCCTTGGTACGGTAGATGACGACTTTATCTCGGTCATCAATGCCATTAACATAACCGATATTCATTCTGAATGGGTGGCGACTGATAACCTGACCACGAATGGCAAAAGCGGGAACCTCTGTAGCAATCTTCCTCAGAGTCTTTATTTTTAATTTCTGGACAGTAGACTGAGTCTGGCCATTGTTGGATTTCAAAGTGTAATTGTCATTCTTTGCCACTCCTGATGCTATATAAGAGATGGTTACTTTTATCTGATTATACTTCTCCATGTCGTTCCAGCTATTGTATACCTGCTCGAGTATATCCTTATTGATGTTTATTTTGTATGCACTCCAGCGGGCCTTGTCGCCTAACCCTGGTCTTTCTTTGATACATTCGTTGATGAAGATGTATTGGTTCTCCAAGATAGGCAGGTAGTCTTCCTTCAGAATATTTTCCTTGCCAATAACACCGATGGCAGCACGTTCATCGTCTGCTTTGAGCACGTTTTTAAGCGCAAGGTCTTTCAGCTTTTCTTCAGAAAGTGATGTTCCGTTATAATCGAGCAAGGCATCCAGTACCTTCTTGCCAAGATTTGACTGGTTCCAATATTTGCATATTTCCTTTGGCGACATATTTTTAGGACAATCAGGAGTAATGCCTAATGAATAGAACTTTTCTGTATTTTCCAAAAGCTGGTAATCACCTGTGATTCCCACGATGTTGCTCTTAGAATCATAGAATACTTTTTTCTTGGCTGAGAGCGGAGTTGCCATGATGCATAATAGCAGGATGGCAATCAGATATTTCATATTGTTATATTTCATTGTTGTTATTGATTATTTTGAATAAACTGGACGGATAAGGATACAACGCCTTGCAGCTTCACATTGTACGATGGTCTTCTTTTCTGGGTCGAACTCATATACATCGTAATATTCCCCATTGTCTGTTATGGTGCCTGCTCTATCTGATGTGTTATAGTTTAGGCTAAAATGTGGAAGTATGATTCTCTTTCCGGAAGGTCCTGTTATGAGCCAATAAGTATCATGGTCCTCCCATTGACATTTATCAATAAGCTCCTGCCATTCTGCCTTTGTTGGTATGTGCCAGTCTTCACCCATATATTTGGTCACAACATCATACTTAGGATTTCCTGCTATATTCTGGGGAGAGTTCTTGTCGCTATTAGAGACTTGTGGCCAGTCGTCGAGTGCTCCCCAGGCATAGCGTCCTCCCGCTTCCTTGATGTTCTCATAAAAAGAAACGGAATTGTGATGAAATTTTTCTACTGCAGAATTGTAGGCATTCTTCATTTCTGTTACGTATCTATCGTAGGCATGATATTCCTTTTGAAGCTTTTCCATATCCAGATATTCCAAGTATTCATCATAACTCATGACTGCAGGATACTGCTGGTTATACTCCTTGGTTCCCGGACGTTCTACATAGGTAATTTTTTCCTGTTCCTTTTTATATAGGTCATTGGCACTGATGTTTCCATCATTATCATTCAATGGATTGTTGAAATTATTGGTTGCCCACTTTACAGATAGACCCAAATCTACATATCCGTAGTATCCATCTCTACTACCATTATTTGATTTGATATAGTCAGTATAGCCATTTGGCATCAGATATATGTAATCTTTATCTTTTTCGATATCTTTATCTGCCACTTCTTTCTTTGGTTCAGGTATGGCTTTGATAGCTTCGATAAGTTCTTGATTTCTTGTGTCTTGTGCCACGAAAACTTCCATATCGCTATCCTTGCATGATGTCAGGGATAAAATTCCTACAAGTGTGAGGAATGTAAATGCAATGTTCTTTTTAAAAGAATGATTCATATCGCTGTTTATTTTATATTTTTTGTTATCATCTTAATCTGCTTCGTTTTTACCACCAGTAATAGTAGCGGTAAACAACCTTAGGACGGCTGGCTGCATAAGCTTTGGCTACAGAAGCAGCGGCACGGATGGTTGCCATCTGAACATCTTTCTCGTTTTGTGCCTTTTGAGCTTCGAGCCTAAACTCGCAGTCGCTTACGGCTTTGATCCTTGCTGCCATTTCGTTTTGCAGGTTCTTGGCTTCAGCTTGAACTTTAGCTGATGGAGATTCCATATTCTCCAATAATTCCAAAGCCTTGCTGGCTCCGTCTTCTGTAGGATTTGCACTCCATGCTGAGCGGGCTTGGCGAACAATGTCCAGATTCTTCTGTTCGAGCGAAGTTCTGCCATATTGAGCTATCAGAGATTGAGCGGTCTGGAAATCCTTGTTGCTCATCGGAATCGCAAAGAGCATATTGATGGCATCTTCATATTTCCCTGAGGCTGCGGTAGATTTGGCAGTCTGAATGATATTGCCCGACATTTTATCGTAATAGTTCAATATCATTTTCTTGCCTTTGGCGATTGCTTCCTGCAATTCTTCCTGCTTAGGATTTACCTTTCTGATGGCGGAAGAGATTGCCTGGTCTTCTGAATTTCCGATACCTTTTACGTCACAGTTATAGCTGGAGTAAAGGGTGCCGTCCAAACCGTCACCGACATAAATACCGACGTTGATTTCTACAGCATTCTTCTGGGGAACCGTCTGGGTCTGACTGCTCTTCAGCTTCTGGATATGGGCTGTGATGATAAAACGGTTGTCAAATCCAGCTCCCGACATGCCATTTGCTGTTGCTATCTGTTGCAATTTGCTGATCAGCATAGAGTTGGCATTCTGGCCTAAGTTCTCTGTCTCAGGCACATAAGGGTTGAGGCTGATCAAGCCAATATCCTTTGTTGTTTGTGCCATAGTGCTAAGCGCAACACAGAATGTTGCGCTTAGGCTGATTAAAAAATGTTTTATTTTCATTTTGATAGATTCTTTTTAAGATATGTTTATTTGCCTCCCAATATAACGTATGTCTTACCGATACCGATAGGTTTGGTTGCAACAGATATGCCAAATTGTGAGAGGAATGAGGTGATAGGCTTGATGAAGTTATCCATATTGATAGCTCTAGGCTTACCGCCAAACTTGCCTTTGCTAAAGAGAGGGAAGCGTACCTGTTCATAAGAGAGGCGGGTGCGTGTATTTCCATTCTGGGTGAAAGAACCGTTCACAGTGTGTTCGTTCAGCCAATAGTCGATAACTTCGTTCAATTCGCCTGTTTCTCCATTCAAAGTAACCTCAGATTCGAAGTTGAGAGGGCAGTCGCTGGCAATTTTGAAGATGACAGAACCTTCACGACCATTGTTCGCCAAGTCTTCGAAATGTCTCTGAATACTTCCTGTGAAGTTGTCGATGAAACCCAATACGGATTCTTCGAGCAATGCAGAAATCGGAGCACCAGATGCAGAACTTCTTCCGGTTTCACCGCCAATCTGCTTGCTTGTGGCAGCATCGATAGAGGTTACACGGAATTCTATCATGTTACGAGGGCCGTATGTGGTGCGTGTGAAGGCGATATTCACCAGAATATCAGCTTGAGCCACGCGGGTTAACATGTCGAGCTCATCTTCCACAATCTCGCCATCGGCTTTCGACTTGAAGCTTGTATCAAGCGCTTCTTCGTTTTTCAATTCATCCAAAGCACTCTGCAGGTTCTTGAGAGGATAACCGCGTTCTTGCATGATGCCGCCCATTTTGGTGATTACATTGAGTACGTCATCATTGAGAAGCGCCTTTTCGTAATCAGGTGATTTCGGGTCGTTGTCCTTCACAAAGCCTTGATTGATACACCAGGCTTTTTCTGGAATTACCATGATGATTGGTTTCATGGCTTTTGGACTGTTGATAGTCTCTACTGTAGATTGTGCAAAAGAGCTTACAGCAAAGATAAGAGCCATGAATGATAAAATGATTCTTTTCATTTTTCTTTTTAAATATGATTATTTATAATAATGTATAGTCTGTTTAGAAATAGCTATTGAGTGCTTTGATAATACCCTCATCTTCCAGGCGTTTGCGCAAGTTGTCGTACTTTACAACTACATAGAGTCCCACTTTGCGGCCTTGGCTGGTTTTCACATTGTTCTCGCCAGTAGGATAGCCGGAGTTGGCATTCTGTACATAATTCATAAACTCGCCTTTTTTGAAGAAGGTATCAAAAAACTTTTTGTGCTGGTTGTAAGCATTCGGGTCTGTAACAAGTGCTGGTATCTTTCCGGCGATGTCGTTTCCTGCCACACCGGTAAAGATGCAGGCTGCTACAGCGTCTTGCATGGCTCTATCCATAGCTTTGTTTGGAGAACCAGCAATGCCCCATACTTTCAGAAATTTAGTACCCTGTTGGGCTACACGGACAATTTGTACTTCATAACTGTGGGTCATGTCGAAAGGATAGCTTTTGGCATGCACAGAAATCATTGCCATAATCATGAATACGGCTAAAAATACGATTCTTTTCATTATTATATTCATTTACTTTTGTTGTGAGTTATCTCTGTTCAAATAATTTTGGGTGCAAAGTTAATGAAAAAAAATAAAAGTAGATTGGTTCAAAACGGTTCATTTTTTAAAATGCTGTTATTTTTCTATGTTTTTTCTTTTTGCTTAGAAGCATCTCTTCTGAATCCGTCTCATCGTATGGCAGTTCATCCAATCCCCTTTTATCCTTGGCAGCCTGGTTTCTCTCCCAGATCCATTC
>JAIJUV010000172.1 GCA_022732315.1 Prevotella sp. | reverse complement strand
AGACTTAGGATCTAGTGGTTCAGGCCGTGTAGGTTCGAGTCCTATCAGGCGCACCCAAGAAAATCCTAACTGCTTGATAATAAGCGGTTAGGATTTTTTCCTTTCAGAAATTGCCAACATTTTGGCAACATATTTCCCCGCTAGGTGCTTCAAACCCGCAGAAAGCTCAACCCCGCTAGGCACTCGACCCCGCTAGACGCTCAACCCCGCCAGGCGCTCGGCGGATTTGAAATCCGCCGTCAAAAAAGGTCATAACCTATTGAGGATCTGCGGATTTGGAATCCGCAGCAAGCAAGAATGAATGCAAGATAAAGGGATGGGGATTGCAAATCCCCAGGTGTAAGTGGTCGAACATTTTTTAACAGCGGATTGCAAATCCGCTGAGACGCCTAGCGGTGGGACGCCTAGCGGAAGACTTTCTATTAGGAACGCCTGGCGAAAACTTTATTTGGCTATTCTTGGTTGTTTTGGTATCATTATTAGGCTATTATTTGACTATTTCTCCTAAAAACCAAAGAAAATCCTCAAAAGACTTGGCGGAATAAAATTATTATCGTATTTTTGCAGCAACAGTTTCCACCACGCTTTTACCTAAGCACCAAATTACAATGTGGAACTTTTGCTATTCATAGTTTATAGGATGTATCGTATAAAATTGGTAAGATTATGGCACCAAAGAATACAACAACCAAGAATTTATACTTTGTGACAACAACCGTTGTCAACTGGGTTGACATCTTCAATCGTCCCAAGTATAAACATATCATTATTGAATCCCTTCAGTTTTGCCAAAAGAACAAGGGATTGGAAATCTATGCCTGGGTCTTAATGCCCAACCATCTTCATTTCATCATCGGAGCGCAAGACCTCGACCAAGTTCATTCGATTCTTCGCGATTTCAAGAAGTTTACAAGCAAGAGAATACTTGCAGAACTCCAGAATGACATTCAAGAAAGCAGAAGAGAATGGATGCTCAAATTATTTAATCAAGCAGGAGAAAAGGATAAGAAGATTGCGCAATATCGCTTTTGGCAAGAAGGTAACTTTTCCTGATTTCAGTTGACACTTTTTTACTTTATCAACTAGAAAAGGTAGACACTATCAATTTCATAAAACTGAAATAGTAGACACCTGCCTATCTGATAAAACTGAAATCGCAGACACCTGCCATTATCTTGATTTAAGTCAACAATCCAACACTATTAACAATAAAACAAAGAAAAAATTTCCTGTATTCGCATATTTCCTATACCTTTGCCACCGAATTCCAAGCATAAAGAAGACGGATTCTAATAAAAGAAGATAGAAAACAACGTATAATTTTTAAGAAAAAAGATTGATTATGAAGAAAATTATGTTGAGCCTCGCTATGGCTCTCGTTTCAGTTTGCGCAAGCGCACAGGTTTACATCGGTGGTACAGCTGGTATTTCCAGCAACAAGATCGGTGATGGTGACAGCAAGACTGCTTACAAGCTCATCCCAGAGATTGGTTACCAGTTCAACAACAAGTGGGATGCCGGTATCGAGGTAGGTATCCAGAAGGGCGAAGTTTGCAAGATTTCTCCTGTTGGCGATGCTACTACCTTCACTATTGCTCCTTACGTACGCTATACAGCTGTAGAGACCAAGGTAGTAGATCTCTTCTTCGAGGGTACTATCGGTTATAGCAGCGTAAGCAAGGGCGGTGGCGACTCCTACGAGGTAGGCATCAAGCCAGGTTTGGCAGTTAAGCTTTCAAAGCATGTTGACTTCATCTCTAAGATTGGCTTCCTCGGATACAGAGGCTATTCTCCTGAGCACGGAGATAACTCTTCAACATTCGGAGTTGACGTAGATGCAAGCAACATTTCTTTCGGAGCTATCTATAAGTTCTAATATCTATTATCTATGCCGGATGTCTATCCGCCGTTGGCGAATGGGCATCCGGCATTGCCGTACAAGCATCCGCCAATGCCATACGTGCATCCGCCAATGGCGGATAGAAATTTCCATGAAAACAACAATCATTTAATGCCAACCGGAAGAACACAAGAAACAAACATAAAACTCAGCAAACAAACGCCAAACGCATATTTCAGACTTTCGTATACAAAACTACAAAACAACAAAATAGTCAAAATATCTTTCCTTTGAAATTATTTCAGAAAAACAGAAAGTAGTTAAACTAAAAAACACTATCTTTGCAGCATGATTTCTGCAGTCTACTAAAAGTAGAAAAGAAAAGAGCAGAATCAAATTCAATTAACTGGGTTCTGACTAGAATAAGTTAAAATAGAATATGAAAGTAGAAATATGTACATCTTATGATGCACATTCTTCAGGAGATCAGAAAAAATCTCCCAGCGCTGGACTTACCTCCAGTGCCACCCCCGAAACAGAGACTCCTCAGAAAGAGGAGAATCAGCAAGTAGGGGTGTCCACCCATTATACCCTTTCGGAAACTAATCGAAAACCGGAAAACAAGCATCCAGAGGCTCATTGGTATGCACTCAGAACCACCTACGGAAGAGAGAAGAAGGCATACGACTATCTGGTGAGCCAACCATCCTCAAAGGCAACCCTACCAAGGAAGCCATTTCTTCCGACAACAACAACTGCTATGTGCTAGCTTACAAAAGCAGTTGGGGTATCGGCTTCTATAAGTACACAGGTTCCACCCTTGCCGCCTATCGGGCATGGCTGCCTAAGACGATGGTGAACGATAAAACACAGCATATCTTGGCAGAAGGAAGAGCCATCCGCTTTGCTTGGACTAATGGTGAGGATACAGCCATCTACAACACGACTCTGTCGAATGAATCGAGGGATGACAAGTACTATAATCTCTCAGGACAACGGGTAGAGACGCCATCAAAGCCAGGCATCTATATCTCGAAGAAAAAGGGAAAGATGATTATCAGATAAACTCATTTAAAAAGAAGGAATTAAAACTATATCGAGAAATACGATAAAACGCAAAGAGGCACGCTTCGTTTTTTTGAAGCGTGCCTCTTTTTTATATTCTTATAGGATAAATCTATAAACTATAAATTATAAACTATAAACTATAAACTATGCATCATCCCCTCCAACTTCTCCTGCGCCTCCCGCATATCTCTTTCGAAATTCACATGGTCGAGAAGAAATTCCTTCCTGCCTTGCGAAAGAAGCTGATAAAGCTGGGGATTCATCCCCTCTACATATTGCGAGATGGCATACTCTATGTCATCACGCTGCGTGGGATTGGTAGAGTACTCAAACACCCGAAGCTTCTGATGGATGAAGCAATAGGCAGACTCTATGCAATCGGCAGTAATCTGATGATTATCCATATTCTCTCCTGTTACTTCCAGTCTTTCTTCCTATTACTTCACACCTTTCATCGACAGGGCGATGCGCTTGCGCTTCAAATCCACCTCTGCCACACGAACCATCACATGCTCATGGAGTTTTACCACTTCGCTCGGATCCTTGATGTAACGGTTGGACATCTGGGAAACATGAACCAAACCATCGTTGTGAACACCTATATCAACAAAGGCACCAAACTTGGTAATGTTGGTAACGATGCCTGGCACCACCATGCCCACCTGCAAATCGTCGATGGTCTTGATGCTTGCATCAAACTCAAACTTCTCTACCTCACCACGAGGGTCCAGACCCGGCTTGTCAAGCTCTGCCATGATATCCGTCAAGGTAGGCATACCCACCTCGGCTGTTACATATTTCTCAATGTCAATCTTCTTCTGCAAAGCCTTATCCTCTACCAGTTGCTTCACAGTGACACCCTGATCCTTCGCCATCTGCTCTACCAGGGCATAACGCTCCGGATGCACGGCACTATTGTCCAAAGGATTCTTGGCGCCAGGAATGCGGAGGAAACCGGCACATTGCTCGAAAGCCGATGGGCCCAGACGTGGCACCTTCTTCAACTGGGCACGAGAAGCAAAGGCTCCATTCTCCCTGCGGTATTCCACAATGTTCTTGGCAAGGGTAGGACCGAGACCACTCACGTAGGTAAGAAGATGCTGCGATGCGGTATTCAGATTGACACCCACCGAGTTCACACAACTCATCACCACACCATCCAGACTCTTCTTGAGCTGAGTCTGATCCACATCATGCTGATACTGTCCCACACCGATGCTCTTCGGGTCAATCTTCACCAACTCAGCCAGCGGGTCCATCAGTCGTCTGCCGATACTTACGGCACCACGTACGGTGACATCCTCATCAGGGAATTCATCTCTTGCTATCTTCGAAGCCGAGTAAATAGAAGCACCATCTTCGCTGACCACATAGATATCCACAGGGTGTGGATAACTTATTTCGTGCAACCAGTCGCTGGTTTCACGGCTTGCCGTACCATTACCCACAGCCATTGCCTCCACCTGATACATCTTCACCATGCGCTGGATGGCAGCAGTAGCCTCGTTCTTCTTGTTACGTGGAGGATGAGGGAATACGATTTCGTGATGAATCAGATTGCCCTGGGCATCAAGACAGCAGGTCTTACAGCCATTGGCAAAACCTGGATCCACCGCCATCACTCGCTTCTGTCCCAATGGAGCAGCGAGCAGAAGCTGGCGCAGGTTATCCGCAAACACGATGATGGCCTCTTCATCCGCCTTTTGTTTGCTCAGAGCCGCAAATTCGGTTTCGATGCTAGGTTTCAACAAACGCTTGAAGGCATCATCCACCGCCTCGCCCACCAGCGTCTGGCACTCACCATATCCATGCACATAGTGGCGCTTCAACTTATCCTGGCACTGCTCGTCATCGGCAGAGATACTGATACGGAGGAATCCGGCAGCCTCACCACGGCGCATCGCCAACAGGCGATGGGAAGAACATTTCTTCAAAGGCTCTGAGAAATCGAAGTAATCAGAGAAACGCTGAGCTTCCTCCTCATCCTTCTTCTTAGCCACCACCTTAGAAGTGATGATAGCTTCACGACGGAATTCGCCACGAATCTGGTTTCTGCTTTCCTCGCTCTCGCTCACCATTTCGGCAATGATATCCTTGGCACCCTGCAGGGCAGCATCGGCATCCTTCACCTTGTCGCCCACAAACTTCTTGGCAGCCTGCAGCGGGTTGCGTTCACGCTGGAAGAGGAGCACCTGAGCCAGCGGTTCCAAGCCAGCCTCACGTGCAATCTGTGCACGGGTTCTGCGCTTAGGTTTGAAAGGAAGATAGATATCCTCCAATTCCGTGGCATCCCAACAGTTTTCGATGCGCTCCTTGAGGGCATCCGTCAGTTTATCCTGCTCCTCGATGGTTTTGAGGATAGTTTCCTTACGTTTCGCCATCTCCTTGAGTTTCTCGTTAGCCTGAGCGATGGCCTCGATGTTCACCTCATCCATATTTCCCGTTTTCTCCTTACGGTAACGGGAGATAAAAGGAATGGTGCATCCCTCTTCGAGAAGCTCCAATGTATTCTCAACAGCCTGTTCACGCAATTTGAGCTGGGCTGCAATAATCTTTGTAAATTGATTCATAATTAATTTCTATTTTTGCGAATGCAAAGATACAAAAAAAAAACGAAAAAAGCCTCAGAAATCTTTCGAAATCTGAGGCTCTTGATAAAAGAAGGCGGCTACCTACTCTCCCGCATTGCATTGCAGTACCATCGGCGCAAGTGA
>JAIJUV010000629.1 GCA_022732315.1 Prevotella sp. | reverse complement strand
AATCTGAAGCTGAACCTGGCAAGAGGATTCCGTGCTCCAAACATCAGCGAATTATCATCGAATGGTGTGCACGAGGGAACCCAGCGATACGAATTGGGAAATACCAGTCTGAAGCCGGAAAACAGCTGGCAATTCGACCTTGGATTGGATTATTCTTCGCCTATCATTTCGGCAGAGCTCTCGCTGTTTGCCAATCGCATCAACCATTACATCTATAGCGAGAAGTTGGCAGATGAGAACAATCAGCCTATCCTCATCGACGACACGCCTGCCTATCAGTTTACTTCGGGCGACGCCCGCATTCTGGGTGGTGAGGCGAGCATCGACATCCATCCAGTAGAGCGTCTGCACTTCGGCAACACTTTCTCGTATGTCAACTCCGTGCAATTGCATCAGCCATCCGAATCTAAGTATCTGCCATTCACCCCAGCTCCCCGTTGGATTTCGGATGTAAGATATGAGTTTGTCTGCAACGGCAGGACTTTCGACCATCTCTTCGTAAAGCTACAGATGGATTGCAATCTTCGCCAGAGCCATTATTTCGCAGCCAACGATACGGAGACCGCCACGCCATCCTATACCTTATTAAATATGTATGCCGGTACCGACGTGAAGCTTCACGGCAAGCGCCTTCTCTCGCTCTATCTTTCGGGCGAGAATATTACCAACCGTGCTTACCAGAACCACCTGAGCCGTCTGAAGTATCTGGCGGAAAACACGGTTACGGGCAGAAGAGGCGTTTACAATATGGGCCGCAACTTCAGCATAAAGATAGTGGTTCCGATAGAACTGTAATTCCCCCTTTTAGAATAAGCAATTCCTCATCAGAAATCAGAATTTTGAATAAACAAGTGCCGATAAGGATGCCAAAAGCTGCCGGAAAAGCAACTTTTGGCACCATTATCGGCATTTTTTCGTCTAATTATTAGACAATCATTACCACTTTTCTATGATATTTCGTAACTTTGCACCATGATTAAGAAACAAGGAACGATATTGA
>JAIJUV010000628.1 GCA_022732315.1 Prevotella sp. | reverse complement strand
GATGAAGAGATAATAACGATTGAACTTCGCCCCCATCTCCTTATTATAGAAGCTCTCGTTGCTATAGATGATAGGATACTTGCCATAGTGTTTCTTCACTAAATCAGCAAATACCTGCACACTATCCTGCAGCTGTCGTCCCTTCCATCTTCCCTGGATGCCTTTCTCCTCCACATCCAATACTGGAATCAAGTCCTGCTCACTCTTCTTCACCATCTTTTGGAAATCCCGGAACTGAGCCGTTGCTGAAGAGCCGGCAGACATCAGATGATAAGATCCAACCTTCAACCCATATTTACGAGCCTGTCTGATATTTCGACGATAATGTCGATCCACATATCCTTTACCATGTGTAGCTCTGATATAAACGAACTTGATTCGCTTATTCTTCGCTATTTCCTTCCACTTGATAACTCCATTATGTTTCGAAACATCAATGCCGTCATATCCGCCATGAGTATAAGGTTGCCCTTTCAATCTATCAACAAAGACATCAGAATAAGATGAAGCAATGCCCAACCATCGCTTCACCTTATATGGCGACATCACATACATGATTCCCAGACCAATACCAGCTAAAACGACCAGGCTGCCTAAGGAAACCAAAGTATATTTTAATCCTTTCTTCATTATATTTTATTTTTTAGTTGTTTTCAGGGGACAAAGATAATGAATTTACTTGAAACGGCATAGATAGTAAGGGGATAAATGTATGAAATGGGGAGCTGGAAGTACGAAATGACAAAACGGCTACCTGACATTACTCATCAAGTATCCGTTTTAAAGATTCTATCATTTCCTGAATTGCCTTTTTCAAAGGCTGCAACTCATTTTCTATAATCCACCAAATCTGATCGGCATCAATCTCAAAATAATGATGAGCTATGATATCACGTAACCCTTTCACATTTTTCCAATCAATTTCAGGATGAGTTGTAAGGAGTTCTCCTCTAGTAACCTTATCAAGTCCCTTTAAACTTTCTCCTATAGCAATAAATTGCATA
>JAIJUV010000627.1 GCA_022732315.1 Prevotella sp. | reverse complement strand
CATCTGCCTCCAAACCATAGAACAATCCCTTGCCATCCATCACCTGACTATCCCAATTCTCTGCCGGAGGTTCGATTCCCAGCCAGCTGCTGTATTGCAGAAGATGCTTCGAGAGCTTGTAATAGCCTTCGAGCGATAAGATCCAGTGGCGGTTAGGCTGCGCATAGATGCCAGCCGCTATCTGATAAGAACGCATCGGTTTCAAATCCTTGGTGGTTGGCACCCAATAATCAGTAGGCAAATCCAGATAACTGTTGGATATCTTATGCACATACTGAGTCATCTGCGTGAAAGAAGCCTTCAGCGATACCGCATGACTCCACTGATATTTCAGGGCGAAGCGAGGGTCGATATTGAAGAAGTTCTTGTTGCTGATATGAAACAATCCCAGATGGAAGCCAGCATCCAGGCTCCATTTATCATTGAGATAGATTTCATCCTCCGCATACGCCGACCATTCATGAGACACATGCCTATTGGTACTATTCACACGGATGGTATCCATCTCAGCACCACTTCCACCTCCCATATAGTCAAGCTGCATCACTGTCTGTGGACGGAAGAGATGCATCGTGTAGTCATGACCGAAACGGATATGATGACGGGGATTCGGACGGTAATCGAATGCTGTACGATATCCGGCATCATAGATAGTAGAAGTATAGCCATGCTCCAAATGATTCCACACCCTTTCATTCTTGGTTTGTGGATAGATTTCCCTGTCATCATCCAGGGAATAAAGTTTGGAACGGTTATGGGAATATACAGCCGTGAAGTTGGCAAAGAGCTTCGGCGAGAATAGATAGTTCCAATTCAAAGCCACATTGAAGTTTCCCCAGTTGAGCTGCGCCTTCGTTAATTCCTTATTATATGAATCACCTTCATGGTACCAATCCCCTTTGCTATCATCCATATCATCCTTCACGTCCCAACTGTCTTTTCCGTGATAGAGACTCAAGTCTATTTTCGAACGGTCGTTGAAGCGATGGGTTACCTTGGCATTCA
>JAIJUV010000626.1 GCA_022732315.1 Prevotella sp. | reverse complement strand
TTTGAGGTAAAGGAAGAGTTTGGAACTCTATCCTTTAACAATGTGTTACTTTATAGAGAGGACACAAAAATGTACCAAGTTATTTTTTAATCATTACTTGGATCAAGTATTTTAAATGCGGCCTTACATTTAGCCTCATCTAAATCAGTACTATAGTTAGGGTCTACACCCCAATATACACGGCTGAAGGCTGTATTACTTGCATCAACGAATCGAGCTGTAACCGGTGCAGCACCAGAGACATTACCCCAAATAGTAGTAAATTTATCTGCCAAGCCCGCAGTCTTATGGATAGGGAATGTACTATTGTTGGTAACATCCAAATTCCAAGCAGTAATATCAACTTTATCGTTTTGATATTTTGTTCCAGATGGCTTTTTACCTGTAGGAAGAGCAGCAACTGTCACCTTTGCCAAACCGCGCTCTACATGAATAGTTGTAGCCGCATTGGTTTCAGCTTTTTGCTTTGTAGCATATACCTTATCAATCTTTACAAGAGTTGTTGGTTCTCCTGATGTAAACTTTGGGGCATTTGCCATATAGAAACCCTTTGATGTATCCGTGAAATTTGCAGCAACGGCATTTGCAGCTGCATTCCAATCTGAATAAGTTTGATCTGTACTTGGGTCTTTTACTTTATTACCTGCTGTTGCAGTCGTATTGTTAAGAATAGCAAGCGCATAATATTCTGTTCCTGTAAGATCAACAGTATCTAATTTTGCAGTAAAAGTAGCAGACGCAGTAATACCATTAGCAATATCGTCTTTCTTCCAAGGAGCCATATTACCCAACTCAGCTTTTTCTACGAATGTGTATTCGTCTTCAGATGAACCAGCCTTCTTGAAGATAAGTAAAGTAACGTCATTTACATCATACTCATCAAGAGTACCTTGCTCATAGGTAGGATTACCTGCACGAGTGCCGTTTGTAGAAGGCAAGTTGATGGTGAAAGTTGCATAACCAACACCAGCTTCATTAGTACCAGTACCTGGACCTGCGGTTCCCAG
>JAIJUV010000625.1 GCA_022732315.1 Prevotella sp. | reverse complement strand
GAAGTCCACATCTCCATCTATCGGGAAGAAAATAGTCTTACCTCCAGAAATAGGTGAAAAGGCTATACTTCCATTTGACTGATAGCAAACATTGTCAACACCCTCTTTGATTACATCCGCAGAGAGTGTCTTGCCAGCTTCTGTCATGAAGATACCAATCTTGTCACCATCAGCCCAAGCTACACCAGCAGCACGGGTGTTTACGCTAATACCACCAGTAAACTGCACGGCTACCTTATCGTTCTGGGTAGAAGGTGCGGTGTCTTCTGTACTGCATGAAACCATTGCACCTGCCAAGAGTGCAAGGGCGAAAAACTTAGTCATCTTTTTCATATTATAAATATTTTAAAAGTTATTATTATTTTATTTCTACTTCATTGTTGAGGTTCGTCCAACCGTTGATGGTAGCTTCCAGATTCATCTTCGGCTGCATCTGGTTGTAGTTGAGTCGCAACTCATACTTTCCTCCAACCTTCATCGCCGGAGTGGTGATGTCATACTCTTGCAAGGTCCCGTTAGGCAACAAGAGACGGAGATAAATATGAGAGGCGGAACTTCCCTGTATGGTCGGCATCAGCCGGATGACTTCTGATTTCAGGGTTGACTCAGTAGCCAAGATAGTAGGCATTTCCACTTCTGTTGGCTTTATGCTCGGCAATCCATATTCTCCATCACTATTCTTCTGTGTAGGGAACAGACACCAGGCTGCATCTAATGCCTTACCACTCATTTCTGTACCTTTAGGTACATTCTCTATGATGATGGTCAGTTCGGCAAGCACGCTTTTGACAGGATTCTGTACCACATAGTTGCCTTCCTTGTTGTCAATCCTCACGTCGGCAACTCCGAAATAAGCATTATGGTTCACATCCTTAGGATTGGTCAAGCCTATCTGGATATTGTTCCAATTAGTCAAAGCCCTGGTCTGGTCAGTGGTGAAGAATGGCTCTATGAGATTGGTAATAGCCAATATCTGATAATGCCCTTCAGGAAGAGCGAAGCGTTGGCTT
>JAIJUV010000171.1 GCA_022732315.1 Prevotella sp. | reverse complement strand
GAGCCAAACTCCTTCACGGCATACAGATATGCCGAAATCGTGTTCTTAGCCATATTGCCTTGGCTTAGGAACTCTTCAAATTTGTCTAATTCCATTTCTGTTCTTTTATTAGTGAAACATAAAGTTGTCCTAATAAAATAGACATAAATTTGTTCTATGAGTTCCTATTATGAGAAGATACTTGCTACGGGAGAGGTGAAATGCATTGATGAGGAGATTCCATTTGAAGTGCCTAAGGGGTGGGAATGGTGTAGATTTTCAAGTTTGTATCTATCTTTAACAGACGGAACTCATTCTACACCTAAATATACACTTTCAGGTATTCCTTTTATCTCTGTAAAGGATATGAGTTCTGGAGTTATTGATTTTTCAAACACAAAATATATATCCAAAGAAGAACACCAAAAGCTTTCTGATAGATGCCATCCCCAAAAAGGAGATTTGTTGTTGTCAAAAGTTGGAACTACAGGAATACCTGCCATGGTTACAACAGATAGAGAGTTTAGTCTTTTTGTAAGTGTAGCGTTAATAAAACTCATACAATGTGACATAAATAGAGAGTTCTTAGTCTTTATGATTCAATCACCATTGGTTCAAGAACAGGCTAAAGAAAATACAAGAGGAGTAGGAAATAAAAATTGGGTATTGTCGGCGGTATCAAAAACGTTAATGGTTGTTCCGCCATTAGAAGAACAAGGAAGAATTAAGAACAGGTTAAATTTGATTTTGTCATATGTAGAAAGATATAGTTCTTCGCAGGATAAATTAGACCTACTTAATGCAAATATAGTAACAGACTTAAAGAAATCCATTCTGCAAGAAGCTATACAAGGCAAGCTTGTACCACAAATAGCCGAAGAAGGAACTGCACAAGAACTGCTTGAACAGATAAAGGCAGAGAAACAGAAACTCGTCAAAGAAGGCATACTCAAAAAGTCTGCCCTCAACGATTCTGTTGTTTTCCGTGGTGACGATAACAGGTACTATGAGAAGATTGGGAAAAAGTACGTGGATATAACAGAGCAAATACCATTTGATTTGCCCGATTCTTGGAGTTGGGCAAGAGGCAAGTCTGTATTTATGCCTATGGAATCAACAAAGCCATCATCTGATTTCGTTTATATAGATGTAGATGCCGTCAATAATAGGCTAAACATTATAGACAAACCTAAAAAGGTAAGAATTGAAAATGCTCCAAGTCGAGCAACGAGAAAACTTCATAAAAACGATTTGTTGTTTTCAATGGTTCGTCCCTACTTGAAAAATATAGCTTTGGTTGATGATATATATAAAGATGCCATTGCAAGTACAGGATTCTATGTCATTACCCCAAGTTTAGGGTATTATCCTATGTTCCTGTATTATTTGATGCTATCAAATTATGTGGTTGATGGATTAAATTCGTTTATGAAGGGCGACAACTCACCCTCCATAAACAACTGTCATATAGAAAATTATCTATACCCATTGCCTCCAATAGAGGAACAACAACGCATTGTTGAAAAGATAGAGCAATTAATGCAGTTGCTCAAATAGTTTTTCTATTTGAGCAACAATGCGTTGTTGCTCTTGAAAGGGTGGCAAGGGAATATACAAGCTATTTAATGCCGTTTTTGTAAAATGCTTAATAGTCATTCCTTTACTATTCTTATCTATGATGCCCATAGTTTTATAGCTCCTTATAACATTTTGTATAAACTTGGAACTGATGTTCCCATAAAATCTTACTCTATGCAATGCATTTTGATAATACATAGTTTTATCATTACTCCATATTGCACATCTTCCAACCTCGCCACCTTCGCAAATAAGCAAATCTCCTTTTTGTAATAAATACTTTTCTTTCTCTGCAATGGAAAAGGGAGCAACTTTTACATTAGATAAATCTACTTTATCCCAATATACATTTATTGAGCATAAATATGGAACTTCGCTTCCTTTGTCAGAAGCCTTATTCATCGCTTTTCCAAGTTCGCTATTTGCTATGTCTTGAAATTTACACCACACCCAGCTTTCTGGTATCTCAAACGGAATCTCTTCATCAATGCACTGCACCGACTTTCCTATCTTCTCGCAATACCTGTTATCGTCATCACGGAAAATAACAGAGTCATTGAGGGCAGACTTCTTTAGTTTACCTTCCTTAACGAGTTTCTGCTTCTCTATCTTAATCTGCTCCAACAAATCTTGAGCAGTACCCTCCTCTGTAAGTTGCGGAACAAGTTTTCCTTGAATTGCTTCCTGTAAAATGGACTTTTTAAATTTATCCAATATCTCTTTGTTTATATAGTCAAGTTTTATTTGACATTCTCCATATTGGGTTATATATGGATGGAGTAAGCTCAACTTCTCTACTATGCGTGTCTGTTCCTTTTGTGGTGGGATAGGTAATAGACAATGCTTTATAATGAGTTGATTTATATTCGGGTCTTTTCTCGATCCAGCAGCAAAATCCATCCAATAAGGTCTTTGATATTCGATAAAAATATGAAGATAATCCATATTGCAATATCCATTTGGCTTAATGGCACAAACTGACTGATTGATGGTTGTATCGAACTGTAGAATGCTATGTTTTCCAATCGTTCCTGCACCGCCATACATCGCAATACATACCGAGTTTTGTGGGAGAATGGTAAGGTTGTAGTCTGAACAAGCTTTTTCCGTAATTTGTATCTCCGTCTTGCATAAAACTCCATTATTTAAGTCTGTCGTGCGAACCCAATTAATGCTGCCATTTTGGTAGTAGTCGGGATTTCTGCTTAGAGGTGTGGAACCGCTTGTTGTCTCAAAAAGGTTACCAATGCGTTCCCATTCCCACCCCTGCGGTATCTCAAACGGCACTTCCTCATCAATGCATTTCACCTCTCCCGTAGCAAGTATCTTCTCATAATAGGAATTGTCCTCACCACGGTAGATAATAGATGCGTTCTTGTCACGCTTGATTTTTTTCTCCTTAATCAAGCGTTCTTTCTCTTGACGAATCTTATCAAGCAAAACGCTTGCAGGTTCGTCATTAGGGTCTTGCGGTACAAGTTTGCCTTGTATCGCCCATTGTAATATGCTATTCTTTAATTGCTTTCCGTTCATTGTTCTCTTTATACTGTTTAATTCACCACAAGTTGGTGACGAATTTGTGAGACGCTGTCTCACAAATCCTTTTAACCTATATTGTTTTCCTCAAACTCTGCAATCCATTCCTTTACCTTGGCTTGCAGCAAAGCCTTGTCTGGCAAATATAATTGATACGCAGAAGCATATACATGAGAGTCTTTCGGCAAAGTTAACTCTACAAGTGCATCGTTCTTACTCTCACAAAGCAAAATGCCGATGGTTGGTTTCTCGAAGTCTTGCTTCACAAAGCGGTCATAATAGTTGACATACATCTGCATCTGTCCAAGGTCTTGATGAGAAAGCTTATCTGTTTTCAAATCAATAAGGACATAGCATTGCAACAATCTATTATAGAAGACCAAATCTACATAATAATTGTCTTCATCAAAGGTGAAACGCTTCTGGCGTGCCTCGAAGAGGAAGCCTTTGCCTAATTCGAGTAGGAACTGTTGCATCTTGCTGATAATGGCATTCTCCAACTTCGACTCAGAGTATGCGGCATCTGGCTTCAAGCCCAAGAATTCCAAGGTCAAAGGACTTTTGATAACATCAGAAGGTTTCTCTACAGTTTGACCTTCCTTTGCCAAACGCATCACCTCATCTTTTTCACGGCTCAAAGCCAATCGCTCATAGAGGCAACAGCCCACTTGACGACTCAGCTGTCTTTTTGACCATTGCTGTTGGACGCACTCTATTTCATAGAAAGAACGAGCGTCTGGATTTTCCACTCGCATCAGAATCAAATAATGACTCCAAGAAAGCTTAAACATCAGATTATCACTATCTTTCGAATTTGCTAACCACTGGTTAGCATTTTTGTTTTCAAAAGGGAAACCAGTGGTTGACCTTTTTGCATATACAATATAGAATTGCCTAATATTGCGGAGATTTGGATATGACCAACCTGCCCCAAAACGAGCAGTCAAACTCTTTGACAATTCTTGCAAGACTTGCTTTCCATATTGCGCACGAACATTCCCTTCCTGTTCATACTCCACTATATACTTGCCTATATAATACTTGGTATAGACCTCAGCAGTATTGACCGAAGTCTTCACGTAAGTCCTTGCCTGTTCTATAAGACCAGACACCTTATCAAGTAGGTCTTCAATATTATCCGAAGTCTTTGTTATTTCGTTTGCCATAATTCTGTATTATTATCAGATTTTGGGGACACGTCCCCAAAATTCCTATTTCAAATAAGTGAGACAATGTCTCACCTTTTTATATCAATCTGAATTTGCGGGACACCGTCCCACATATTACAATTCGTCCACATTCACCTCAATCCCCAATATACGCTGTATCTCTGCCAATGTCTTGTCTATCTCATGATCAAGAGCCTTGCGCTTCTTGAAATAGTCGGCAAGCAGTTCGGCAGGAGGCAAAATCTCCTCATCCTCTTTCGGGAACTTGCACAAGTCGAAGTTGCAATCGGAATCAATCAACTCTTGTACAGAATAGCAACGGGATTTCTCGTCACCATCAGCAATAATAATCTCCTTACGGTCGTTCCACCACTCACGGATTGGGTCGCAATGCTCCAACTTCATGGACTTTGTCTTGGAGAAATGCTTGTACCCCTCTGGCATATCCAAACGGTAGAACCATGTTTCCTTTGTCGAGAAGCCTTCTGGAGCATCCTCTGCACAGGTATTGTCGAAGAACAGAATGTTCGTGGCAATGGAAGTGTAGGGCGCAAAGATGCTGCCTGGCAAACGGATAATGGTGTGCAAGTTGAAATCCCTGAGCAACTTTGTCTTAATGGCAATCTTTGTGTTATCTGCTCCAAAAAGGAAACCATCAGGAACAATGACAGCAGCACGGCCATTTTTCTTCAAGCGATACATGATAAGCACCATGAAGAGGTCGGCAGTCTCGCTACTGCGCATATCAGAAGGAAAGTGAGATTTCACGTCGGCCTTTTCATTACCTCCGTATGGTGGATTCATCAAAACAACATCAAACTTGTCTCCGTCTGTATAGTTGAGAACATCTTTGGTAAGCGAGTTGTCGTGATATACCAATGGCGTGTCGATACCATGCAGCAACAGGTTTGTCACACATAGCATATACGGGAATTGTTTCTTTTCTATGCCAAATACAGACTGATTGTACTCTTTGCGGTCTTCAGCAGTCTTTACCTTCTTGTCCAATTCACCCAACCAACTTGTGATGAAACCTCCTGTACCACAAGCGAAGTCTGCCATTTTCTCACCAATCTGCGGATTGACTATCTCTGCCATAAATTCTGTCAAGGCTCTTGGGGTGTAGAACTCACCTGAGGAACCTGCCGACTGCATTTCTTTAAGGATAGTCTCATATATCTCACCGAAAGCATGACTCTCTTCATAGTCACCAAGATTCAATCCGTCTATCACATTAAGCACCTGGCGGAGCTGAACGCCATCTTTCATATATTGGTTGGCATCCTCAAAAGTTGTCTTTACTATTGCCTGACGAATTGGGGTATCAGGTGTAACCTCTATGTTTTTGAGTTCAACAAACAAGGTGTTGTTGACAAACGAAAGCAGTTCGTCACCAGTCAAGGCATTGCCACTTCCATCATCATGTGCCCAGTTGCGCCAACGGCATTCTTCTGGAATAAT
>JAIJUV010000624.1 GCA_022732315.1 Prevotella sp. | reverse complement strand
AGACTGAACACGGCTTATCAGCCCTTGATTTTCCATTCTTTCCAGCATCGTAGTAAGAGATGTTATCGCTAATCCGCATTTAGTCGAGAGTGACCTGATTGAGATACCATCCTCCTGCCACAGCACATAAAGAATACGCCCCTGGGCTCCATTAAACGCATCAATATTCTTTTCACTGAGAATCTTCTCGAAAATCCGGTCTCCAAGCTGTTTTATTTTGGTGACAAGAAATCCTCCATTCATTTCCATACAAAAGCTCCTATATAGTAGTTTATTAAAAACATACTATATAGGAGCTTTATTGTCAAGAGTTTATATGTCTTAATAGGTAAATTCCGTTTTTTTCAATTCTCCAAACTGGAATTGTTCGAGCTTTTCAAATACTAACGTCCTTAATTCTGTTCAATAATTGATTTATAGTAGTTACCAAAGTCAGCAAGTGAATTAACAATTGGAAGCATTTTTGTTCCGAGTTCCGTTAAGCCGTATTCAACTCTCGGTGGCTGCTCATGGTAATCGTGGCGATATGCCAGCCCATCACTCATCATTTGTCTTAAACTATCTGTCAAAACCTTTTGTGAAATACCATCTATACTTCGTTGTAGCTCATTGAATCTCCATGGACGCTCTTTCAAGTTACGCAAAATCAGCAGTTTCCATTTTCCTCCGATAAGAGATACTGCTGTTGCAACTGGGCATTCCGGTAATTCTTCTTTTGCTCGCATAATTCTCACCTCCGAGTCTATTGTAACACATTCATTTTTGAGTGTACAGTTACAAAAAGGTGCGTACTTGTTTTTGTATGTGTCTCACACTATACTAATACCAAGCAACCAGAAACTACAAATTAACTATGGAGGTATTATTATGGCAAATTACACAAAAACAACTATTGGAAAGGAAAACCGAATTGAGCTGCATGAAAAGTTGTCTTTAACAGGTGCAGAAATCAGTTTAAACGAACTACCTGCAGGAGCAAATGTCCCATTTGTTCATTCTCATAAAGAAAATGAA
>JAIJUV010000623.1 GCA_022732315.1 Prevotella sp. | reverse complement strand
ATACAGACTTGGTAACAGGCAAGACTTACACAGGTTCTACTATCACTGTTGATGCTCCTAATAATCAGGGTCAGGTTCGCGTACTCGTGAAAGACTGGACTGGTGGCAAGCTCATTGATGATGGTGCTTTCATCTACGAAACTGCTGCTCAGCATAAGGGTGATCAGACCTATGATGGCAATGAAGAGGCTGGTACAACTTGGGTTGACGAGGCTCCTCTTCCGCCAGTAAGCGTTTCTCTTTCTCCAGCTGGCGGAAATTTCCGCACCAATACGGTAACTGTTACCGCTGAGGTCTCAGAAGATGCTACGTCTGCTTGGTATCAGATAGAGGGACAGGACAAGGTAGATTTGACCCCTGGTAAGTCTGTTACCTTCACTATCGGTGAAGACATGAACTTCAAGGACACCAAGACAGTGACTTGGAGTGTAACAAACTCTGAAGGCAAGGAGAAGACTGGTAAGGTAACATATACTAAGGTTGATCCTAACGCATCTATCGTGGTCATGGTGAAGGCTGACAAGGCTCCTTACATCCACGCTTGGACGCCAGGTGTTGGTGGCAAGAATCTGACAGGTGCATGGCCTGGTAAGGTGATGAAGGGTCCTGAGGAGATTGATGGTGCTAAATACTGGACTTATGATTTCGATAACGTTGAGAGCTTCAATGTAATATTGAATAATGGTAGCGGTGCTCAGTCTGGTGACATCACTGGTATTACAAGTGATACCTACTTGGAGTATGACGGTGGTAAAAGTGCCAAGAAGATTTCTGCTCCAGCAAATTCGACAACAGCTGCTAAGGTGGCTTTCAGTCCTAACGGTGGTGAATTCCAGAAGACAATCACTGTAACTGCAACGCTGAGCAGCAATGCCAAGAGCGGTTGGTATAAGATCGGTGATGGCGAGCAGGTGGCTCTTACTCCTGGTCAGGCTGCTACTTTCACACTCGGTGCTGACATGATGGAAGGCGAGAGCAAGACTGTAACTTGGAGTGCAACCAATGCTGATGGTA
>JAIJUV010000170.1 GCA_022732315.1 Prevotella sp. | reverse complement strand
AAGTACAGTTATGAAACAGAAATTCAATGTAATTACATCAAGCTGCATTCCTCTTCCATTGGAGAATGTAGATACAGACCAGATTATACCAGCCCGTTTCCTCAAGGCCATCGACAAGGAGGGCATGGGCGACAACCTCTTCCGCGACTGGCGCTATAATGCCGACGGAACTCCAAAGCCAGACTTCGTGATGAATGACCCTTCTTACAGTGGCGTCATCCTCGTAGCTGGTAAGAACTTCGGTTCCGGATCTTCCCGTGAGCACGCTGCCTGGGCCATCGCAGGTGCAGGTTTCCGTGTCGTTATCAGCTCTTTCTTCGCTGATATCCACAAGAACAACGAGTTGAACAACCTCGTTTTGCCAGTAGTGGTAAGCGAGGAATTCCTGAAGGAGCTTTTCGAGAGCATCGACAAGGATCACAAGACAGAGGTGAAGGTAGATCTTCCTAACCAGACCGTGACCAACCTTGCTACCGGCAAGAGCGAGCACTTCGAAATCAATGGCTACAAGAAGCACTGCCTCGAGAACGGTTTGGACGATGTAGACTTCCTCGTTCAGAACCGTGACAAGGTAGAGGCTTGGGAAGCTAAGAACAAGTAATCAAGTAATTATGAACGTTAACGCAAAGAGAGATAATTCCCGCATCAAGGAGATTGAGATCATGGACTGCACGCTGCGTGACGGCGAGCAGACCAATGGTGTCAGTTTCCTTCCTCACGAGAAGTTGATGATAGCAAGAATGCTGTTGCACGACATCAATGTAGATCGCATTGAAGTGGCTTCAGCACGTGTGTCGGAAGGCGAAAAGGATGCTGTCGCTCGAATTTGCCGTTATGCCAAGACCATAGGTAAACTGGATTCCGTTGAGGTATTGGGATTCGTGGATAACAACAAGAGCGTGGATTGGATTGCCGAATGCGGCGGTCATGTCATCAACCTCTTGGCTAAGGGTAGCTACAAGCACTGTACCCAGCAGCTCAAGATGTCGCCTGAGGAGCATCTCGCTCATATCAAGCAGACCATCGACTATGCTTTGAGCAAGGATTTCACCGTGAATCTCTACTTGGAGGACTGGTCGAGCGGTATGCGTGACAGCCGTGACTATCTCTTCATGATGATGGACGAGCTGGTGAAACTGCCAATCAAGCGCTTCCTGCTGCCTGATACTTTGGGTATCCTGAACCCATTGCAGTGTGTGGAGTACATGCGCCTGATGGTTCGCCGTTATCCGAACTCTCACTTCGATTTCCATGCCCACAACGACTACGATTTGGCAGTGAGCAACTCGCTGGCAGCCGTATTGAGCGGTGCCAAGGGTCTCCATGTCACCGTGAATGGCTTGGGCGAGCGCTGCGGCAATGCGCCTTTGGCGAGCGTACAGGTGATTCTGAAGGATATGTTTGGGGCAAAGACCAATATCAAGGAAGACCGCCTGAACGATATTTCCCGATTGGTTGAAGGATACAGCGGCATCGCCGTGGCTCCAAATACCCCTGTGGTGGGCGATAACGTCTTCACTCAGGTTGCTGGTGTGCATGCCGATGGCGACAACAAGGACAAGCTTTATTGCAACGACCTGGTGCCTGAGCGTTTCGGCAGACATCGTGAGTATGCACTGGGCAAGAATTCCGGTAAGGCGAACATCATCCAGAACCTCAACGAACTGGGCTTGGAGTTGACTCCTGAGCAGACCAAGGCTGTGACCAAGCGAATCACCGAACTCGGCGACCGCAAGGAACTGGTAACCCAGGACGACCTGCCATACATCGTCAGCGATGTGCTGAAGCATAGCACACCTGAGGATAAGGTAAAACTGGTCAGTTACATGGTGTCTACCTCCTATGGTTTGAAGCCTATCGCCAGCGTGAAGGTAGAAATAGAGGGTAAGGAGTATGAAGACCGTAGCTCTGGTGATGGTCAGTATGATGCCTTCGTCAAGGCACTTCGCAACATCTACAAGGTGAAGTTAGGCAAGACCTTCCCTAAGCTCGACAACTATCAGGTAACCATCCCACCCGGTGGCCGTACCGATGCCCTTGTCCAGACCGTCATTACCTGGCGTGAAGGCGACCGCATCTGGCGCACCCGCGGCTTGGATGCCGACCAGACGGAGGCAGCTATCAAGGCAACGCTCAAAATGCTTAATATGTATGAGGCAGATAAGAGCGATGAACAGCCAGCGTCGCCTCGAAATCTTGATATGGAGTAGTGTGTCTCTATTCAGTAGCACGCCCTGAAAGGGCAGAAGCTCCTAGCCCAGGGTAACACCCTGGGTATAAGATAGCATTTAGCAATGCGCCCTGTAAGGGCAAAAGCTTTAATCAATCAAACAATAAACAATAAAAAATCAAATAAGATGAAATTAAACATTGCAGTTCTCGCCGGTGATGGTATCGGACCAGAGATTATGAAGCAGGGCGTAGCAGTAATGCAGGCCATTGCAGAGAAATTCAACCACGAGTTTACTTACAACGAGGCAATCTGCGGCGCTCACGCTATCGACGAGGTAGGTGATCCATTCCCAGAGGAGACCTTCAAGACTTGTATGGATGCTGACGCAGTGCTCTTCGCAGCCGTTGGTGACCCACGTTTCGACAACAACCCTACAGCCAAGGTTCGTCCTGAGCAGGGTTTGCTCGCTATGCGTAAGAAGTTGGGTCTCTTCGCCAATGTCCGCCCAGTGGCTACATTCGATTGCCTGCTCCATAAGTCACCATTGAAGGATGAACTCCTCAAGGGAGCTGACTTCGTTGTCATCCGCGAGTTGACTGGTGGTATGTACTTTGGTGAGAAGTATCAGGATAACGACAAGGCATATGATACTGATATCTATACCCGTCCTGAGATTGAGCGCATCCTGAAGGTAGCTTTCGAGTTTGCCATGAAGCGCAATAAGCACCTCACAGTGGTAGATAAGGCAAACGTATTGGCATCTTCTCGTCTCTGGCGTCAGATTGCCAAGGAGATGGAGCCACAGTATCCTGAGGTAAACACCGACTATATGTTCATCGACAACGCTTCTATGCGCGTGTTGACAGAGCCTACCTTCTTCGATGTCATCGTTACAGAGAACACCTTCGGTGATATCCTTACCGATGAGACCTCTTGCATCACCGGTTCTATGGGCTTGCAGCCATCTAGCTCTCTCGGTGAGCACACCCCATTGTTCGAGCCTGTTCACGGTTCATGGCCACAGGCAGCTGGCAAGAACCTGGCTAACCCAGTGGCTCAGATTCTTTCTGCAGCCATGTTGCTCGAGCACTTCGGTTTGAACGAGGAGGGTGCCTTGATTCGCAAGGCAGTAGATGCTTCTCTCGATGCCAATGTCCGCACTCCTGAGATTCAGGTTGAGGGTGGTGCACAGTATGGCACAACAGAAGTTGGCGCATGGATCGTCAACTGGATTAAGAATGCTTAATCTAGATTAATCTTTAGAAGTATTCTTACAAGATAGAATTTTGAATTGAATAGCCTTAAGGAAGCGTTAGTTTTTCCTTAAGGCTATATATTTTTTCCCTTAAGGCTAATTATATTTATCCTTAAGGCTAATTATATTTTCCCTTAAGGCTAAATATATATTCCCTTAAGTTCAATATAGTATCGTGAAATCGTGGAAAATACGGAGGTTTTGCTTAAGTTTATTTTATTTTGAAATTCCTAAACAACTTTTATCTTTGCTTTTTTGGTTGATTGCTGAAGTATTTGTAATTTTGCAGCATGAAAAAGAAAAGTATCCTATTATATAGTTGTTTTCTGCTGTCGATGCCGTTGATGGCGCAGCAGAACCATGCGTCGGATTCTAAGGCGCAGAACAAGGCGCTGCGTGATTCTTTGGCGGCAGCTACGAATGTGCTGGCGTATCATCCCGACAGCATTGATTTGCGATTGAAGAAGGCGGCGTGGAACATCCAGCTGGAGCAGTGGGCGTATGCCAAGGACGATCTGGATAAGGTGTTGTTTCTGAACAATACCAATATTGCGGGTCTCTTTTATCGTGCGTTTGTCAATGAAAAGATGAAGCGTTACAATTTTGCCCGTTTGGATTATCAGAACCTCCTGGTATTGGTTCCTGGCAATTTCCAGGCACAGTTGGGCTTGGCGTTGCTGAACGAGAAGGATAAGCATTATACGGAGGCGTATGATGGCATCAATAATCTGATAGAACAGTATCCTGACAGTGCTCTGGCGTATGCGGCTCGTGGCGGAATAGAGAAGGAGAGGGGCATGCTGGAGTTGGCAGAGTATGATTATGCCAAGGCGATGTCGCTGGATGAGGATAATCAGGATTATCGCATCAACCACATCGACCTCCTGGTAACTCTGGGCAGGAAGCAGGATGCCTACACCGAGTTGGAGGCACTCATCAAGAAAGGTGTAGCCCCCGGCCAACTCCAGGATTTCTATCGCAGATTAAGGGATAAAAGAAGGAAATAGCATTAAAACTTCCTGATGAGCTCAGCAATTCTTTCCACGTCCTCTTCCGTCATGCTCTGATTGCATGGCAAACTGAGTTCTTGCTGGTGAATCTTCTCCGTGATAGGCAGGTGCAGATGATTCCATTCCGCATAGCATTTCTGCTGATGAGGCGGAATAGGATAGTGAATCATCGTGCCAACGCCATTCTCCTTGAGATATTGCTGCAGCTCATCCCTTCTAGAAGAAAGAATCGGGAAAATATGAACCACATTGCTTTCCTTTGGAGAATACAAATTGGATGGAATCAATTCATGGTCTTGCTTCCCATTCTTTTTGTCTTCTCCCAGGTATTTTACATTGTCTTCTCCCAGATACTTCAGATATAATTGCGCCAAATCCTGTCTTCTTTCATTGGTTTCATCCAAATGTGCCAGTTTTACATCAAGCACTGCAGCCTGAATCTCATCCATTCTCGAATTCCTTCCCTGGTAATCAAAAACATATTTCCTGGCACTTCCATAATTGCCCAACGCCCTGATTACTTCAGCCAAATCATCGTCATCCGTGGTTACGGCACCCGCATCACCCAATGCACCCAGATTCTTACCCGGATAAAAGCTGTGGGCGGCAGCAGCGCCCAGACTTCCCGTTCGCTTTCCATCCCATCCATCGGCTGAAGTCTTTCCTCTATAGATGCAACCATGCGCCTGCGCATTGTCTTCAAACAGCAGTAAATGATGCTTCTTGCAGATAGCTATCATGCTTGGCGTAACACTGCATTTGCCGTAAAGATGTACGGTGAGCAGGGCGCGGGTCTTCCCGGTGATATGGCTCTCGATGAGTGAATCATCCATCTGCAGCGTATCTATCGATGGCTCGATGAGGATAGGAGTGAGGCCCACGCTCGTGATGGCGAGGATGGTGGCGATATACGTGTTGGCAGCTACCAGCACCTCGTCACCAGGCTGCATTCTGCCCAGAATCATCTCTCCCTGCAGCATCAGTTTCAGGGCATCGAGTCCGTTGCCGCAACTGATGCAGTGGCGGGTTCCGATATACGCAGCATAATGCTCCTCGAAGTCGTGGATGCGCTTGCCCTGCAGATACCAACCGCTGCTCACCACCTCGGAAATGGCATGCTGAATGTCCTGCTCATAAGGAGCATTCAGGTCTTTCAGACTTAAATATTTGATTTCTTTCATTTCTCTTCTTTTTGTTCTTTACTGAATTTTCGCATGTGGTTCAAGAACGGGCTGAAGGCCCAAAAGCTCCTAGCCCAGGGCATCGCCCTGGGGATAATGGCAATCAGCAAGGCGCCCTGAAAGGGC
>JAIJUV010000622.1 GCA_022732315.1 Prevotella sp. | reverse complement strand
GATGTCTGCATCGTCAGGGCTTTCCATATACTTTACCATGTCATTTGGTACGTATGCGATTACGCCCAGATGGCAGTCTGCATAGTCGGTATGCTGGATAACCATCACCTCATCGCTTTTGAACACCAGGGTTTTGTCGCTCACATTGATTTTTGAGATGTAAGCATCGGCTGGTGCACAGCAGTAGTGTATAAGTCCCGGGTTGTAGATGCTGGTGTTGGAGTAAGGCATGGAAGCATTTGCTCTGCCGGCTCCTCTACGACTCATAAAGTTGTAGGTGGTGTTCTTTGCCTGTGCGTAGATTTCCACCTTGTTAGCCTGCTTTCTCAATTCTTCTTCTACCTCGGCAATCTCGGCATCCAGTGCATTTCGCTTGGTGTTGTCTGTAAGACCGTAGTAGATATCCGAACTTTCAGATGCTTTCTGTTTTCTCAGTTCGGCAAGTCGGGTACGCAGTACCGGAATCTCCTGCTGGGCGAGTTTAGCCTGTACCTCCATGTCGTGAGTCTCCTTTACGGCAGAAGGCAGGATGTTCGGGTCGTATTGGTTCACAATGTTACCTAGCAGTACATAAGAGTAGAGCGTATCTCCCTTATGCACCACTTCACCCATTTCTTTGTTCACCTTAAGGATATAGATGTCGTCAACGGCACTGATACGGTTTTCATCGAGGGTTACATAACCGTCGAAGGTAGCCCATATCATACGAGTGACAATATAGTAGGCGGCAAGCACGATAACCAGCAGGAAGATCAGAGCAAAGATGATCTGCTGTCTGGCAAGGCGGTGACTCTGCGACTTCAGCAAGTCTGCCATCGCCTGTTCTTGTGGCGTGCCATTATATTGGAATTCATTCATATTCTAGTTTCCTTACATTCAAAGTTCTATTTCTTTGAAGATATTATTGTTGTCATAGATGCTCACGGCTTTCTCGATATTGATGATAGCGAGGGCGCGGTTCTGCATCAGTTTATACATTCGCTCCATACTTTCCAGGAGTCCCGTATATTCGTCCAT
>JAIJUV010000169.1 GCA_022732315.1 Prevotella sp. | reverse complement strand
GAATACGACGAGGGTAAGGTTACCTTCGAAATTACTCTTGGTCTTCTGCAGGGCTACCATCTTCTCAGGTACGTCCTGACCATAAAGCTCCTTCACCGCCGCGATGACAGAGCTGATGATTTCGTTTTCTATCTTCATTATTTAAATATCTATTTTACCGGTAAAAATTTCTTTTTGTCTTTATTTTGCTGAAGCTTTGCAAACTTTTTATTCTGCTGAAGCTTTGCGAAAGAGGGATTTGCAAGTTCCCTCCTCCTCTTTGCGGTTGCAAATTTACAAATAAAAATTGAATTAGGCAAAGAAAAGTTTGCATATTCTTATTTTTTTTATTACTTTTGCAACAAAAATGAAGACTAAAGCCTCTTTTGTCTTGTTTTCCACCCAAAATAGAGAAATCTGTGGCGGATTCAATTAAACAAAGAGAGTATAATCTCATGAACAATTAAACTCAGAAACAATAAACTTAGGAACAAATAAACTAAAGAACATGAAATTGCATTTTTTGTTGGCTGCTTTATTAGCAGCAAATTCCTTCTCTGCTTCAGCTCAGCAGGTGAAGGAAAAGTTGAATCGTGCACCTGTGGCTGTCAAGACCAGCCAGGGTATTCTGGTTTCCTGGCGTTCGCTTACTTCGGATGCCAAGGATCTGGCCTTCGATGTGTACCGCAATGGTAAGAAGGTGGCTTCTGCCGTTTCGGATGTAACCAGCTATCTGGATGCCAATGGCAAGCCGGGCGATACGTATCGCATCGTGTCTTCGGCTGGTGAAGCGAGTGAGGCTACTGCCTGGAACAACATGTTTACCACCTTCGATGTGAAGCGCCCTGCCAGCATCAAGAGCGGAAACACCACCGGAAGATACCGTCCGGACGACATGGCGGTGGGCGACCTGGATGGCGACGGCAACTATGAACTGATTCTGAAATGGATGCCTGATAACCAGCGTGACAGCGGAAAGGATGGCTATGCTTCGCCGGTCATCATCAGCGCTTATCGCATGGATGGCACTCCGCTGTGGGAGAAGAATATCAACCTGGGTCTCAACGTCCGTTCGGGCAATCATACCACGCAGATGGTGGTTTATGATTTCGATGGCGACGGAAAGGCTGAGCTGATCTGCAAGACGGCAAATGGTTCCACCGACGGCAAGGGAAAGTATGTAACCGAGGCGGGCGATGCCAAAATCCAGGCGGTGGATAATTCCAAGACCTATCTTAACAGCAAGGGTCGTGTAACCGGCGGCGAGGAATTCCTTACCGTATTCAAGGGTGAAACGGGCGAGGCGATGCACACCATCTGGTATTCGCCAAGCCGTTCGGGAGAAGACTTCCCTTCTTCGGCAACAGATAATTCTGCTTTCTTCGGCGATAGTAACTGCAATCGTTCGGAGCGTTTCAATGCCTGTGCTGCTTATCTTGACGGCATGGACAAGTTGCCTTCGGCTGTATTCCAACGTGGATATTACAAGAACTGTTTCCTGTGGGCTGTGGATTGGAATGGCAAGGAACTTTCTACCCGTTGGCTCCATAAAGGTTTGAGTAATAAGTGGGAAGTGGTGGATGCCAAGGGCAAGGTGCTCAGTTCGGGAACGGGAAATTCCAGTTTCGGACAGGGTGTGCACGGCATTTCCGTGGGCGATGTGAACAACGATGGCTATGATGATATCTGTATTGGTGCGGCTACCATCGGGCATGATGGTAAGTTGCTCTGTGCCACGGGAAAGGGTCATGGCGATGCCATCCATCTGACCGATCTTTGTCCCGACCGTCCTGGTCTGGAGGTGATGATGCCTCACGAGGAAAAGGCGGGTGGTTATGGCTGGGATGTACACGATGCCACCACCGGAGAATTCCTTTGCGTTGCTACGGGCGATAGAGACAACGGACGCGGACTGGCGGCAGATTTCGTGCCTGCCAACAGAGGATTCGAGTTCTGGTCGAGCACGGATGCTGATGTGCGCGATTGTGCCACCGGCAATACGGTGATTGCCGGCAAGAAGCCTGATACCAACTTCAGAATCTACTGGACGGGCGATCCGTACGACCAGACTTTCGACGGCCGCTATAGCACCACGACGGGTGGTTATTCTCCACGCATCCAAAACTATAATACGGCAAGAAAGAGCATCGTCACCTTCCAGAACTTCTATGAATATGGAAACCCTTCGGCGTGCAATTCCACCAAGGCTACTCCATGTCTGCAGGCTGACCTGCTGGGCGACTGGCGCGAGGAGCTGATTATGTTCCAGCATGAGGACGATTATACTTCGCCAACTTGCAAAATCATGATTTTCTCCACTCCGGAGCCTACTAAATACAAGGTGCCTTGCCTGATGCAAGACCATGTTTATCGCATGGGCGTAGTATGGCAGAACTCATCTTACAACCAGCCGCCTCATCTGGGTTATTATCTCCCGGATTACCTGGGGGTAGATGGAAAAACCTACGTTACCCAGACCGTGAGCCATGCGCCTGAAAAGGTGGCAGCAGAGAAGCCTACCAATGGTATGGAAGAGATGAAGGCACCTGCCGAAGATAAGGCTATCATCAAGGGTACCTGCTATACGGCAGGCGAGAAGGGTGAGATAACAGCCACTTCATCTAATGGCTACATCAAGATGAGAACCAACAACAATGGTGAAACCATCACCTTCTCCGTAAATGCCGGTTATCGCATCACGGGCATCAATGTGGAGGGTTACAGCAACAATACCTCTACCACAGCCGACCGCTCTATCTATCTTACGGGCGTTTATGTGGATGGAAGCGAAAGCTCTATCTTGGCAAATCAGGTAACTTTGCCTGGCGGTACCGCCGGCCAGAGCCCTGTAACCATCGACCTTAAGGATTTTGCTGCAACCCAGAGCATCAAGTTGGCGTTCGACAACTCTAACATTACGAGTGGCGATGTGGATGCCAAGGGTAAGAATAAGCAGATTTTTGCCAGGGTAACCTTTACTTACGAGCAGATAACCAACGGAATTAGGGTGGTTCACACAGCCGTGGTGAAGGATGGCAAGATTTACAACATGCTGGGTCAGCAGGTTGAGCAGATGAAGGCTGGTCAGATGTATATCTGTAATGGCAAGAAGTTTATCGCCAGATAAACACGATAAAAGGATTCTGCATAAATAGGATCCAGTATAGAAATATGATCCAATATCCAAGCAGGATCTCTATACAAAAAGGAGCAAAGACGAATCGGTAAAACCGGTAAGTCTTTGCTCCTTTTCTATACTTATAGATGGATATTACTCTTGTTTATTGCTAGATATTACTTTTGTAATTTACAATCCTTTGTGTGTAATTTTATCCTTCGAGGATGATTTCAGCCACGTCTTCTGGTGAATTCCAAAGGATTCCATCCTGCAGTTCGTCATCGGTAAAACCGTTGAGTGCCTCTTGGGCTTCCTTAGGAGTGATGGCAGGAGTGCCGTCCTCATTCTTTGCATCGAGCAGGCATTGTAATATGGCCGCTCTGTATTCTTCAATTGTCATCATTCGTTTTGTTGTAAAGTTTAATGTATTATTTTAAATTTCCTGTTATAACTTACTTAATGCTGTTTTACAATTTATCTAATAATGCTTTTGTCGTAATGACAATGCAAAAATAAACAATTATCCACAAATAGCCATAATTATTTTGCTAAAAAAATAAAAAGCCCTCAACATATAGTGGATTGTACTATATGTTAAGGACTTTTATGCTATTGCTGGTAAATGGATGTTTTACTTCAAAACTTTAGCCAAGAAATCGCTGGCGATATGAGCGGCTTGCTCTTCCTGACCGCCGAATCCGTGGTCGGCATCGGTCATCAAGTGCCATTCGCTCTTCTTGTTCAGATAGTGGAAACGCTGACCATAGGTGTAAGGCACTACTCGGTCGGCATCGCCATGCAGGATGCACTCGGCTCCGTGGTAGTTCTTGGCCGTCTCGTAGATAGGCAGAGTGGTGGCTGTGCGGATATAGTTGCCACCCAGGGCCTTGCCGTCCCACATCTCTATCTTGGCTGGAGGATTCTTGGGGTCGTACATCTTGCCGAATGTATTGCCACGCAGGGCATCGTCACGGAGCACGGCGGCAGGGGCAAGGAGCACCACGGCTTGTATCTTCTTGATATCCTTGTCAGCTTGTGCGACTAGCTGTCCGCTGGTCATGGCTGTAACCACGCCACCTTGTGAGTGGCCGCCCATCGCAATCTTGCTCACCCAAGGCAGCGAGGAGGCATAGCGCAAGATGCACTTGGCATCTTCTATCTCATTCAGTACGGTCATATCCTCAAATTTTCCCTCGCTCTTGCCATGGCCATTGAAGTCGAATCTGATCACGGCAATGCCTTTCTTGTTGAGGCTGTCTACGAGGCAGTCGAAGAGTTTTCCCTCCTTATTGCCGCCAAATCCATGGCAGAGCACGAGGAGCGGAGTCTTCTTGCCTGCCTTCGCTTTGGCATTTGCTTGGCTTCCGTTGTCATTGGCTGCATCATTGTCTGGACGCTGGATGACTACATCGAGTTTGCCATGGTCGCCCTGCACGGTGGTATGCTCGGTTGAGGCTACTGCGCCGAGTGAGAACAGGGCGCAAGCGGTAAAGATAATTGTTTTTAGATTCTTCATATTGTATGTTATTATTTTATTTGTAAGTTTCGCTTGCAAAAGTACATAAAAGCCTTGAAACCACCAAAAGTTTTTGTTTCATCTTCTTTATTATATATTTCATTCCATCCGGAATGTTACATGATAGCCTGCCACATTGTGCTCGGCAAGGGAGAGATTGATGGATTGCATCATCAGCATCTGGCGGGAGATGGAGAGGCCGATGCCTGAACCTGATGGCTTGGTGGAGAAGAAGGGGATGAACATCTCCTTTGCCACATCGGCAGGGATGGGGTCGCCATTGTTGCTGAAATAGATGCCTGAGAATTGTGAACTCTCGATGTTCTCTGGACGTTTGTGGAAGCTTCGAATGTCGATGGCTGAGGCGTGAGCCTCGATGGCATTCTTGGTCAGATTGATAAATACCTGGCGCAGCATGTTCTTGTCGGCAGACCAGGTGGCATCTTCGGGGATATGGATGTGCCATTCTATCTGAGGATAGAGCGGCTTGATGCCTTCCACGAAATCCTTGAGTGGAATGTTCTCGATGACAGGATTTTGTAGCTGGGTGAGCTTGCGGTAGCTGTCCACAAAACTGGTGAGCGATTTGCTGGTATCTCGAATGGCTCGGATGCCTTCCTCATAGGACGAACCTTGGATGTCGGGATTGCTAAGATAGGCTTGGCAGATGCTGGAGATGGGGGCGGTGGCATTCATAATCTCATGGGTGAGCACACGGGTTAGCCTTTGCCAAGATTCCACCTCATGCTGCGCCACTAGTCTGCCGATGTCGTTCTCCATGTCGTTGAGGGCTTGCTGCAAGGCTCGTTCTCCAAAGAGTAATCCCTTGGTGGATAGGCGGAAGGAGTAATCGCCATTGCGAATAGCCTCTTGCATCAAGAAGGCACGGCTCTTCAGGTTGCGCTGGTGACGCAAGAAGAGATAGATGATACCTCCTATGACGAGGAGTATGATACCTATTATATATATGTGGAAAATGGTGTTCATATCAGATGTTTATAATCATGAATGATTGTAATAAAGAATTATCGCTTGAGCTTGGCGTAAAGGGTTTGTCGGGTAATTCCGAGCATTTCGGCTGCACGCGAGATGTTGCCGTGGCATTTATCCACGACCTTCCGGATGTAATCGTTCTCGAAATTTTCC
>JAIJUV010000168.1 GCA_022732315.1 Prevotella sp. | reverse complement strand
TAGCCCCTTCGGGGGCTACTCTTCTATCCTATCACATCGCTAAAAATAATCATTTACCACTAATCATTCATCACTAATCACTAATCATTAATCACTAATCATTTTAAAAAACTGCCTATGAAAAAGGAAACTTGGAAAACCGTTATTCAGATTTTGATCTCGATTCTATCAGCCGTAGCTACTTCGCTCGGCGTTACGAGCTGCATGAGCTAAAAAGCAAATAACAAACAGAAAGTGGGTGTGCCATGGTCTTTATCCAGACTTATGACACACCCGCTTTCTGTTTGTTTTAAAACCATCTTACAGATTGAACCTCAAACCAAATTGCAGGTTGAAATTCAGCTTCTTATCCTTGAAGGTATTTTCTATATCGCTTCCGTTGTCGAAGTAATACTTGGCGCCCGGCTCTATGTATAAGCCCACACTTGGCGAGATGTCATATTGGGCGCCGAGCGAAGCCTTTCCAGAGAATTGCACCCTGTCTCGCTTGGCATCCTGCTTCCTGGTTCCATCTTCATCGGTATCATTCTTCACGTTGTAAGCTGCCTCGGCACCAGCCATCACGTAGGCATGGAAGCCGCCACTCCTCCACAATTCATAATTCAAGCCTACAGGGATGCCTACATAATGAAGCACCTGATGAACATTGTAGTCATTGTTTGGAGCATACGGATAGAAATCGGAAGAGGTGCGGGTATAAACCACGCCCGTGCTCAACGACAAGCGAGGAGCCACGCCAAAGGCTATCTGCATCCCCACGGATACCGGAGCATGATGCTTGGCCTTTCCCTGCGGAGATTTCTGGAGTGCCTTATAGGCTGCCGCCATCAGATAATCCACGTCGTTGCTTCCACCCACCGAAGGGTCGGGATATACGCCTGGCATCGGATCTGCCATCACTCCCGAATCAGAATAACGATTGACGATGTTACTGCCGGAATTGACATTCCCCATTCCTGCACCGAAGTTCTCGGCATAGAGCTTCATCGATACTCCCGCCACTTCGCTATTCCTGGTGAAATGATAAGAGGATGAGTTTGGTTCAGCCTGACTCTGCGCTGATTCTGCTGATTTGTATTTCGAAGCAACCAGCGGAGCCTCATCCGAAGCAACAGCTACCATTGTTTCGCCTTCATCATTCATGGGTGCAGCTGATTGAACTGGCACAGAGGCGTAATCGGAAGAAAGCAGAGAAGCTGCCGATGAAGCTGCCTTTTGCCAGCTCTTGGAATCTGCTGATTTGTTATCAGCAGCAAGCAGCGGAACTTGCTTCGAATGAGAGGAAGATGATGCCGACAGAGAGGAAGATGCTGCTGATGCTGCAGAGGAAGCTTCTGATGACGCCAGGGATGCCAACTGTGCATTGCCCTGCTCCACATCCTCCTGATGAAGATAAACATAGCTTCCGCCTATTCCAAGCAAGGCTACGGCGGCTGCGGCTGCCGACCATCGTTTCAACGTGACAACCCGGGCTTTCGGTTCCTTCTCCACCCTTTTGACAGGATGATTTTCAGGAACCCCATTCTCCCCTGCTACAGGCTGATTCTGAGCAAGCGATTGTGCAATGCCAGCCCACAAGTCGTGCTTGACAGGCTCCTGATAGTCTGTCATCTGATCTCGAAGTTTGCTTGTCCAATCCTTGTTACTCATATTCTTTCTCGTTTAATGTATTCAAATAATCGTTTATTTTCTTTGCCAGGAGCTTTTTGGCTCTCAGATATTGCGAAGCTGAGGAGCTTTCCTTGATGCCCAGCTGCTCGGCGATTTCCTTGTGGCTGCGCTGCTCAAACACAAACATGTTGAGCACCAGGCGATAGCCCTCGGGCAATTCGCCTATCATCCTCGTTAATTCTGCAGGCGGCACCCGCTCTACCTCAGGATCCTCGTCTGGAACCTCTTCCGGAACTTCATCCACAAAGGTGAGTCGGGATTGCTTCCTCGTCATGCTGATGGCTTCGTTCACCACGATGCGGAGGAGCCAGGCCTTCAGCGAACCCTCGCCCCGGAAATCGAAACTGGCGATGTTGGAGAAAAACTTCACGAAACTCTCCTGCACCACATCCTCGGCATCATCACGCAAAGGGACATACCTCAGCGCTACCGCCATGGCATATCCTACGTAGCGCTCATACAGCCGGTGCATTGCTGCCTGACTGCCGCCTTTCACGTCATCCAGAAATTGCTTTTCAGTTTCCAATTTTTCTCTTTTTTACTGATTAAACGAATATCATAGCAAAACCTTGCACCAAAAATCAAACTTTTTTTGATGCAAGGCTTTTTTCATCTTATTTCCTATACAGATTTTCTATACAGAAATCACCATTCCCTCATTGCTCAGATAGCTTTCTTCGAATACCTCTTTTGCTTCCTTGAGCAACACTTTCTCGTCGTTATACCGGGCACTGTAATGCCCCAGGAGCAGCTTTCCTACCCCGGCATCCCTCGCCACCGTCGCCGCCTGACGGGCGGTGCTGTGGTTGTAGATTTTGGCACGGTCTTCCTGATCCGAAGTGTAGGTGCTCTCGTGATAAAGCAGGGTAACGCCCTTCACCTTCTCCCAGAGATTCGGGATATAGCGGGTATCACTCATGTAGGCATAGCTGCGGGGCGAGTCGGCAGGTGTCACTAATTTTTCATTCGGAATCACCTCGCCCTCCTCGTTGGTCCAGTCAGCCCCATTCTTGATATTGTTGATCTGGCTGATAGGAATGCCATAGTAATCTATCATGTCGCGGCGGATATGAGGCAGCGTAGGTTTCTCGCGGAAGATGAAGCCGCAGCATGGCACGCGATGCTTCAGGGGCACCGTCTCCACCGTGAGCGAATGGTCTTCGTAGATAATCTGCTGCTTCTCGGTATCCACCGGAATCATCTCCATTTCATACTCCATGGTCTGCATGAAATACTCCACCTGCTGCTTGAACAGGGGTTCATAATCCTTTGGTGCATAAACCCTTAACTTAGATGTTCGGCCGAGCATTCCAAGCGTAGAAAGCAGGCCCATCAAGCCGAAGCAATGGTCGCCATGCATGTGGGAGATGAAGATGGCATTGAGCTTGGAGAAATGAATATGGGAGCGGCGGAACTGCATCTGTGCTCCCTCTCCACAATCCACCATAAAGCACTTGCCTCGCATCTCTATGAGCTGCGAGGAGGCATTATGCTTAAGGGTGGGCAGCGCACTGCCACACCCCAGAATATGTATCTTAAATGGTTCCAAAATTTTTATTGCAATCTTATAGGTTAGAAACGGCGTACATTTTTTTCAAGATGTACTGCCGCTAAAAAAAATCATATTCTTACTCCTGGCGCTTGAACACGTAGATGCCCTGCGTATTCTCCAGCGTCAGACTATCCGGACCCAGATTGTCGATGGCGAAGGTATCCTTGTTAAGCAGGAGCTTTCCGTTCAGAATCTTCCATGAAGTCCAAGGGTTGGTTTCCGCCTTCACATTGTTCTTCACCTCACCACCTTCCAGGATATCGAAGTTCTTGTCTAGCGAAGTCCACTTGCCGAGGAGCGAAGTAAGATTGATAACTTTCTGTGCAAGCATCTCGCCATCCTGCGCCTTGTAGCCGATGAGGGCGATGCGGTCGCCTGCCAGGAGTCCGCCCTGCACGATGCCAGGCTGCTCATCATCGATGAAGACGGTGAGGGTATCACCTGCATCTGATATCAATTCCAGGCTGTGCATAGAGGTTCCCTCGCCACACACGCCATAGATGGTTGAGTCGTTCTCCGCATCCTCCAGCGCCACAGAATCGTTGGTGCTGATCACCGGAACGGTTTTCTTATCCTTACAGCTATTGGCAGCGAAAAGTACTACCAGAGCCATCATTACATAAACTAATCTTTTCATAATCTCTTATCTTTAAAATCTGATTATCTTACATATCTTTACTTCTCATCTTGAAGCATGATTGCTTGAAGCATTACTTCTTGAAGCATTACTTCTCATCTTGAAGTTTTTCCTGCTTCTTGGCTTCATCCCAGAGTTGATCCATCTCTTCCAGGCTCATGTCTTTCAGATTCCTGCCCTGCTTGAGGGAGTGATCTTCCACATAGTTGAAGCGGCGGATGAACTTCTGGTTTGTCTTCTCCAGCGCATTATCCGGATTGAGCTTATAGAGACGGGCTGCATTGATGACGGAGAAGAGGAAATCGCCGAGTTCCTGGGTGGAATTCTCCTTGTCGCCCTTGGCAAGTTCTACCTTGAGTTCCTCCAGTTCTTCGTGTACCTTATCCCATACATCCTCCTTCTCCTTCCAGTCGAAGCCCACGTTTCGTGCCTTGTCCTGAATGCGATAGGCCTTGATAAGGGATGGCAGGGAATTAGGCACACCGCTCAGAACACGCTCGTTGCCATCTTTCTCCTGCTGCTTGATCTGCTCCCAGGTTTTCTCTACCGAGGCAGCATTCTTGGGTTTGCAGGCACCAAGAGCCAGGGTTTCTTCCGAGCTCCCCGCCTCTGCCTTCCCGGTTGCAGATTCTGCCTTCCCGTTTTCTGCTTTTTCAGACTCCTTATATACCACCTGTCCCTCATCATTGATATACATATCAGGATTCGCCACAGTCCATTCGCCCTCTTCCTTCCAGTTGATGAAAGGATGGCGGAACATCAGCTTATCAGCTTCCTGATTGCAGACATCGCAGATATCGAACTCGCCGTCTTCTCTGCCGATGATGCTATAGAACATCACGTGCTCCAGCACATCGCCCAACTCCTTCTTGATATCCTTGTAATCGCGCTTCATCAAGGCGTCACAAAGCTCGAAAGTCTCCTCGATGGTATTCGGACGAAGACTCTCGAATGTCTGCTTCTTATCCCATGGACACTGCAGGCGCAAACGGTCCTGCACATCCAGCAAGCGGCTGAACGCCGCCAACTTTTCTTCTTTTGTATGCATCATTGTTATCTCACATTAAAGATTATCTTTCCATTTCTTGCCTGCCTTCGTATTGAGGAAAATGGCAAAAGACAATGCAAACACAAACATCATTACATTAAAAAACAAATATGCTTCCATAACTATTACTTTTTATACTTCAACAATTCATTGGCACTATATCCAAGTAAGAACCCACATATTGAACCAACAAAAAAACACACTATATTAAGCCAACCGAAATCACCTCCAATTATCAGAGGCGACAATCCTCCCACGGCAACGCTGCCAAACATCAGCTTCGCCATATCATAGAGAAAACCGGCTAGCAGCTTTCTTCTATCTTGCTCTGAAACTTCTTTTACTGCATTACTAACCATCGTTTTGTGCAAAAATTAATAATTTTGATGCAAAGATAGTATTTTTCGCCCAAAAATTCGTATCTTTGCACCGTTTTTTAAGGAAAAAGAAAGAAAAAGAATAAAAATTAGATAGAAACAATGGAATTAGCAAGTAAATACGATCCACAAGCAGTGGAAAGTAAATGGTATCAGTACTGGCTCGACAACAAGCTTTTCAGCTCTAAGCCAGATGGTCGTGAACCTTATACAGTGGTTATCCCTCCACCAAACGTAACAGGTGTGCTCCACATGGGACACATGCTCAACAATACTATCCAGGATATTCTCGTTCGCCGTGCTCGCATGGAGGGCAAGAACGCATGTTGGGTACCAGGTACCGACCATGCCAGTATCGCTACCGAGGCAAAGGTTGTAAACCGCCTCGCTCAGCAGGGCATCAAGAAGACCGACCTTACCCGCGAGGAGTTCCTCAAGCACGCTTGGGACTGGACTCACGAGCATGGTGGCATCATCCT
>JAIJUV010000621.1 GCA_022732315.1 Prevotella sp. | reverse complement strand
CAACCAGTGTCCTCATTATACACACGTTCAATTCTTGTCTTACGTTTCATTGTCACTTCTGTTTGTTCCTAAGTGACAACCTTTTTCAGGGAAGTACAAGACACGCCTCGTACAGTAAAAGGTGGATTCTTCCTAACTCGTCTTGACCATTTGCTTGACCCTCGTCGCATATATACTTTGCAGACGAGCGACTTTGCACGTCTTAACCCCAACACCAAGACTTGTCCCGTATTCCGCACAAGCCGTGACGCAAAGCTTACGGCTAAGATTTATCGCAACTCCACCATCTTGTATAATGAGACAACGGGCGACAATCCGTGGAATGTTAAGTTCTCAAGAATGCTTGACATGTCTAACGACTCTTACCTCTTCCGCACCTACGCCCAACTGACCGCACAAGGCGCAACGCTCAATGGCAACACGTTCACCACTGTTGACGGCGAGACTTACGTGCCGCTTTACGAGGGTAAGATGATCTGGCACTACAACCATCACTATGGCACTTGGCCAACAGAAGGCGAACGCCCTAACTCCATCAATATGCCGCCAGAAGACGAACTTGCAAATCCCGACAGTTGCATAATGCCGTGGTATTGGGTGCCGTTGGCGGCAGTGAAAGAAAGATTGGTAAAGTATGACAAGGATGGGAATGTTGTGTGGGAGTGGAAGCATAATTGGATGCTTTGTTTCAGAGATATTTCGAAATCGACAAATGAAAGAACCATAATAGCAACAATTGTCCCCAAACAGGGATTTAACAATAAAACACCTATTATATTTGAAGAATCTGGAATTTTGGATGGAACGATTATGTGTGGAATATTGTCATCAATAGTTTTTGATTATGTCACACGTCAAAAAGTTGGTGGTAAATCTATGAATTTTTTCTACGTCAAGCAATTCCCCGTCCTCACCCCCGAGCAAATCCCCTCTGCCATGCAATGGCAGATCGTGAAGCGAGTAGCCGAGCTATGCTATTTCAATCACGATATGGATGGTTGGGCATCAGAATTATGGGAT
>JAIJUV010000167.1 GCA_022732315.1 Prevotella sp. | reverse complement strand
CACTTGCGCCGATGGTACTGCAATGCAATGCGGGAGAGTAGGTAGCCGCCTTCTTTTATCAGGAAGCCTCGATTACGAAAGTAGTCGGGGCTTTTTTTTGTCACGCAGATTTCGCAGATGACGCAGATTTTTTCTTTGCTGCTTTTCTTTTTTCCCACAGATTTCACAGATTTTAGACCTATTCGGTCTGGGATGACGCAGATTTTAGACCTGTTCGGTCTGGGATGACGCAGATATATAAAAAAACTGGGCTGCCCTCATGGGGGCAGCCCAGTTTGATATTATTTGTTTTTACGGTGATTACGTGTCTTCTGCTTCGACTTCTTCGCTTTGCTGGAAGAAGTATTGGCTGCAGGCTTTTCCTTGCGTACAGGAGCAGAATCGCCGGCTAGGGCGAAATCCAACTGCTTCTTCTCCAGGTTGGCTTGCGCCACCTTGATGCGGATAGCATCACCTAATTGGTACTTGTTGTGATGACGACGACCAATCAGACAGAAGTTCTTCTCGTCGAAGTCGTAATAATCGTCTGCGATGTCTCGCATCGGAATCATTCCTTCGCAATGGTTCTCATCAATGGTTGCATAGATACCGTAAGAAGTAATGCCACTGATGTGGGCATCAAATTCCTCACCGAGCTTGTCGCCCATGAATTCTACCATCTTATATTTAATACTGTCTCGTTCTGCATTCTGTGCAATCTGCTCCATGTCGGAGCAATGCTCACATAGTTCCTCGTAATGCTTCTCGTTGGCACTTCTGCTGCCTTGTGCATACTTGGTAAGCAAGCGGTGTACCATCGTGTCCGGATAACGGCGGATTGGAGAGGTGAAGTGTGTGTAGTACTCGAAAGCCAGACCGAAGTGACCGATGTTATGAACGGAATACTTTGCCTTCATCATTGCACGGAGAGCTACCATCTGGATGAGGTTGTTCTCTGGCTTGCCTTCGCAGTCTGCCATCAGCTTGTTCAGGCTTCTGGCTGTGGCGCCCTTGGTGCCCTCGGTCTTCATCTTATAGCCAAACTTCACTACGAACTCACGCAGGGTTTCCAGCTTCTGTGGGTCAGGATTGTCGTGAATACGGTAAGGAAGTGTCTTTGGCTTCTTGCCCTTCTTTACCTTTCCGATGCTCTCAGCCACCGTGCGGTTGGCGAGGAGCATGAACTCCTCTACGAGTTTGTTGGCATCTTTAGAGCGCTTGTAGTAGCAGCTGATTGGCTTGCCTTTCTCGTCGATATCGAAATGCAGTTCCTCGCGGTCGAACTTCACGGCACCGTTCTTGAATCTAGCGGCACGAAGTTTCTTGGCCAGTCTGTCAAGTGTGATGAGCTGCAGGGCGTTTTCTCCCTGGTAAGGATGTTCCTTTGTTTCTGCCGGAGCCGGTTCGCCGGTTCCATCCACCACGCCATTGACTTCGAGGAGTTCCTGTACCTCTTCATATTTATAGCGTCGGTCGCTCTCGATGACGGTGTGCACGATGCGGTAGTTCTTCACCTCGGCATTGTTGTCGAGTTCGAAGATGACGCTATATGCCAGTTTTTCCTCGTTAGGACGAAGCGAGCAGATGAAGTTGCAGAGACGCTCAGGAAGCATCGGGATGGTGCGGTCTACGAGATAGACAGAAGTGGCACGCTTCACGGCTTCCTTGTCGATGATGCTGCCCTCCGTGACGTAGTGCGAAACATCTGCGATGTGAACACCCACCTGCCAGTTGCCATTCTCCAATCTCTGGATGCTCAAGGCATCGTCGAAGTCTTTGGCGTCCTTCGGGTCGATGGTGCAGGTGAACACCTTGCGGAAGTCTTCACGTTCCTTGTAATCCTGTTCGGTGATTTCGCCCGAAATCTTGTTGGCAGCATCCTCTACGTTCTTCGGATACTTGTAAGGCAGACCATACTGTGCGAGGATGGAGTTCATCTCCACATCGTTGTCGCCCTTTTGGCCGAGGATGTCCACCACCTCACCGATAGGACTCTTGTTTTCTCCGTCTGGCCATTCGATGATGCGAACCACCGCCTTGTCGTCGGTTTTTCCGCCCTTCACCTTTCTTCTAGGAATGATGATGTTGTGGGCGAATACGTCGCTCGGTGTAACGAGGTAAGCCAGATCCTTATCCACCTTCAGTCGTCCCACGAACGTATCCTTGGCACGTTCCAGAATTTTGTTGACCTGCGCCTCCTTGATGTGGTTCTTTCGGCGTGCCAGGAAAGTGAATTCCACACGGTCGCCATTGAGCGCTCCCATCGAGTTACGTTCGGAAACGAAGATAGGATTCTCTTCGCCATCCGGGATGACGGAGTTTTTACCGTTTGCCTTTCTTACAAACTTGCCTTCCATCACCTGGACACTCTGGTTCAGTCTGTAAGAGTTGTCACTTACCTTAGCCAGATAGTCATCCCATGCCATTTCCTCCATGATGTCGATAGCCAGCATCTTGAGCGGATGCGTAGTGAGATGGAGGGAACGGAATATTTCTTTAAAGCTGAGCGTTTCGCCCGGCCTTTGGGCAAAGAATTCCTGCAGAATCTCGGTGAGCTGCGCCTTGTTCATTCTCTTGCCGCCTTTTTTACCTTTTCCCATAATGATGTCTGTTATATGACTGTTAATAGTTTTATAAGGCAAAGAAACAAAAAAAAATGGAGACTACAAAGTTTATTGGCAACTTTTTTTGTTTTTTATCAAATATGTAACATTATCGGCTGCAAAATCCGCCTTTTTCTCCTTTTTTCAGAGTAGAAGAAGCGTAGAGGAAAGGTGTATGCTTCTTCTTTTCTACAGCGATGTTTCTGCTTTTTTGGGGGATTGGAAACGTCTTTGATGTTACAATGCTGTTACAATTTGAAATATCCGTCACAGATATTTCGTAATCAGCGGATTTCTTATTATATTTGCAACCGAAACGTAACAAACATTTCCACAAATACAATTAATTATGGATACAAGTCAATATCTTGTGATTTTTTTTCAGATTCTCGGTTCTCTGGCGTTGCTCATCTATGGTATGAAGGTGATGAGTGAGGCCTTGCAGAAGATGGCAGGATCTCAGTTGCGCCACATTTTAGGAGCGATGACTACCAACCGGTTTACGGGAATGCTTACCGGTACCTTTATTACCTGTGCCGTTCAGAGTTCCTCTGCAACCACCGTCATGACGGTTTCTTTCGTGAATGCGGGTTTGCTCACCTTGGCACAGGCCATTTCCGTGATTATGGGTGCCAACATTGGTACCACCTTTACGGCATGGATTATGTCGCTGGGTTATAATGTAGATTTAACCATTGTCGTGTTCCCGGCGTTCTTCCTCGGCATCATGCTTATATATAGCAAGAAGCGCCGTTATTTCGGAGATTTCCTCTTTGGTATCGCCTTCCTCTTCTTCTCGCTCGTATTGTTGAGCAGTGCGGGTAAGGCACTCGACCTGGAGCATAATCCGGCAGTTATCGACTTCTTCGGTTCCTTCGATACGAAGAGCCATTTCACCATCGTGGTCTTCCTGCTGATAGGTACGCTTATCACCTGCATCGTGCAGAGTTCGGCAGCGGTGATGGCCATCACCATCCTGCTTTGTTCTACGGGCGTACTCCCTATCTATCTGGGTATTGCCCTGGTGATGGGTGAGAACATCGGAACCACTGCCACTGCCAATCTTGCAGCCTTGGGTGCCAATGCACAGGCCCGCCGTGCCGCCCTGGCGCATCTGGTGTTCAATGTGTTTGGTGTAATCTGGGTTCTCTGCCTGTTCTATCCTTTCGTAGATTTCGTTTGCTCTATTGTGGGTTATGATCCTAATGGCAGCATGTCGGCAGCCCAGAAGGCTACTTTGTTGCCTATCGTTCTGGCGATGTTCCACACCTGCTTCAATGTATGCAATACGGGCGTACTCATCTGGTTTATCCCGCAGTTGGAAAAGGTGGTTTGCCAGCTTATCAAGCCTAAGGCAGACAAGGAGGATGAGGATTTCCGCCTGCGCTTTATCCAGTCGGGTATCATGAAGACACCGGAGCTTTCGGTCTTCGAGGCACAGAAGGAGATTGGCAGTTTCGGCGAGCGCATCCACCGTATGTTCAGTATGGTGAACGAGTTGCTGGATACCCAGGATGCCAAGACTTTCGATAAGCTCTATGAGCGCATCGAGAAGTACGAGGGTATTTCCGATAATATGGAGATAGAGATAGCCAAGTATCTCGACCAGGTGAGCGATGCTCATCTCAGCGATGATACCAAGGCGAAGATCCGTTCGATGTTGCGTGCTATTTCTGAGATAGAGAGTATTGGTGACAGCTGCTACAATCTTGCCCGCACCATCAAGCGCAAGGGAGAGAACAAGGAAGAGTTCACGGCAAAGCAGAATGAGAATATCCATCAGATGTTCAAGTTGGTAGATGAGTCATTGACTCAGATGAACTATATGTTTGCCCACGATCGCCAGACTATCAACATGAACCATACCTATAATATTGAGACGGAAATCAACAACTTCCGTACGCAGTTGAGAAACCAGAATCTGGACGATGTGGATAACCATCTCTACACCTACGGCGTAGGCACCCTGTATATGGATATCATTCAGGAGTGCGAGAAGCTCGGCGATTACGTGGTAAACGTAGCCGAGGCACGTATGGGAACGAGAGCATCGGCATAATCGGCATTTCGATATATTACAAAAAAGCCAAAAGGCGATAAAAGCAGAAGAGGAGACATCGGTTGATGCCTCCTCTTTCAGTTTTTGTACTTTGATAATCTCTTTCAGTTTTTGTACTTTGATAATCTCTTTCAGTTTTTATACTTTGATTATCTCTGACTTTCTTTCTACCTGTATGGTAGAAATCTTTTTATTTCTCCAGTATTTCAGTCAGTTCCTTCATGCCGGCAGAAGCCCCCTTCATGATGTGCTTAATCTTGTAATATCCATTGGTGTTCACGGCACCTGGGTCTATCAGATAGATAGGGATATGAGGCTTGGTGTATGAAATCAGGCCTGCGGCAGGATACACATTGAGCGAAGTGCCGATGATGACGAAGATGTCGGCTTGCTGCACCGCTTCGGCAGCAGGTTCTATCATCGGAACGCTCTCGCCGAAGAAGACGATGAACGGGCGCAGCAAACTGCCATCGCCAGCCTTGGTGCCAGGTTCCACCTCGCAGTCATCCTCTGGCAATTCCTTCACGTAGCGATAGTCGTAAGGGTCGCGCGAAGAGCATACCTTAGAGAGTTCTCCATGCAGATGGATCACGTTCTTGGAGCCCGCCTTCTCGTGCAGGTTATCCACGTTCTGCGTAATCACCGTCACGTCGAAATCCTTCTCCAGTTCCTTGATAAGCAGATGTCCCTCGTTGGGTTGAGCGGCATAGAGCTTATGGCGCAACATATTGTAGAAGTTAGTCACTAGGGTAGGGTCAGCCTCCCATCCCTCATGGGTTGCTATCTGTTCCACAGGATAGTTTTCCCACAAGCCATCGTTGCCACGGAAAGTTTTGAAACCACTCTCCACAGACATACCAGCGCCGGTTAAAAATACGAGTTTCTTCATCTTATCACGTTTTATTTATTCATATTTTCTTAATCTTTCTATTAAGAATGCACAAATTTACAATTTTTTCTTTAAATAGCATCGTTTTCAGCAAGAAAAATGTTATCTTTGCACTCGTTTTAAGGACAATAAGTATAAAATATAGAATATTAAACAAAGTTATAAGATAAATTTATGGATAAAGTAAGTTATGCTTTAGGCATTGGCATCGGTCGCCAGTTGGCTTCTATGGGTGCAGAGAGTTTGAA
>JAIJUV010000620.1 GCA_022732315.1 Prevotella sp. | reverse complement strand
TCCTTGAACTGTTCTATGAATGGTGAATAATAGTAGCCAATCTCCTCAATGATGAAGGAATAGATTTTCCATGTGTCATTGAAGGTAATGCGATTGTGTGCCACTTCATCCAAGGCATATTTTCTCAGAAAGTCGATGTTTTCTGCCTGCAACGCCACTTCTTTGTCATCTTTCACAGGATGGAAATAGCGGTCTATCAGCACTTGCCGCTCTTGCAGGTTGCGCTGGTAAAAGATATTCTCATGGGTGATTGAGGTTTTGCTTTGCTCCACTTCCTCAAAATGCTCGGCATGAACACCGCTGATTGCTACACTCATTCCACCGATGTCCATCACCAGACGGCGATCTCGGTCAATACGAATGATGTAGCCTTCCAATCCTGCCATTTCACCTGTGGTGATACGGAGAAGAATGCGGTTGCGAGCATAATAATGATAAGGGTGGAGAAGGAAACGGATACGCTCAGGTGAAGTCTCTACGATACGCATGAAGGGTTGCATCTGTGAATCTTTGATTTCTGCCACTCTGCCTGTGCTGCAGTTCTTGCACAAATAAGTACGTGGGAAATTCTGGTCAAGATAGGTTTGTATTTCTTCTGGAAAACCTTGGAAGAAGACCAGGCCGCTGACGGTCGGCACTTCCTGATGCAGCACCCTATGTTTGCCCTGTTTCTTGAAATACCGTATGGTTTTATGCACAAAATAGGTTCTGCCGTCTTTAATCAGCTGTGCCTCCATGCTCTTCACTTTGCTATGATGCATAAAGAGATACGACCATGTGGTTCCGTCCGATTGACGACACTTCTTTACCTCTGAACCAGTCTTTACGTCTGGCTCAGTAACGTGGTTGCCCTTTGGAGAAACAAGTTTCTCGTCGGCTGTAGAAAAAGAACTCGTACCATCCGGTTTCATAAATTCTGCTCTACTTTATGTCCTCAGCTGCAACCATACATGATGGTTGTGGAAGCCTAGTCCATTTGTTCTTGTTGTGCATAATCTTAATCGTAATATGAGTGCTTGGCAT
>JAIJUV010000166.1 GCA_022732315.1 Prevotella sp. | reverse complement strand
GTGAATGCTGAGCCTTTGTTGAAAATGCAGATGAGATATAATCTGCAATCTACAAAAAGTGATACTACTTTTATGGCTAGATTGGCCAAGGTAAGGAGGGTGGCAGCAGCCTTGTAAAAAAGCAGAAGAGAAGATATGAATAAGAAACAATCCACATTAAAAGTAGATAGCATACTGGAGTACTATGACAATCCTCAATTCTTTTAATCGATGGAGTCGTCTGGTAAAGGCTACAACGGAATAGTGCCAGAGGTTCTTTCTTAGTCGTTATGGAATTCATTGGCCTGAACTAGATGAAGATCTTAGTTTCTCTGGTCTGTTTTCTGATGCTGGTCTTTGCAACAGCAAAGATGAAGAGAATGCGATTTATTATAGCGCAAACTAATCGGATAGATTTTGTAAGCGTAGCAATAGTGGTATTATTAAAAAGCAGAAGGTATGAATAGTGATAATATTGATTTTGTAACATATTGCATAGGCAACTTATCTCGCAGATTGGGATTGAATGCTCGTGATGTATATCAGCGTCTAAAGACTTCTGGTATACTTACTGATTATATTATCCCAAGCTATGATGTGCTCCATACTTTTAGCAAGGAGTATCTGATGGAAGATCTTGTTGATTTCATGAAAGAGAAAGGAGTGCTAGCCCCATGAGAGTTTATCATGCTTCAATGGTGAGGGTAGAGCATCCTGATGTTTTTCACTCACGTAAGTTCTTGGATTTTGGTCAGGGCTTTTATATTACGACTTTGCGAGAGCAAGCGATTAAGTATGCTCAACGCTTCCTTCGCAGAGGAAAAGAAGCTTGGCTCAATGTTTATGAATTGGACGAACAGCTTGTGAACTCTTCATATGCTCTGAAAGAGTTTGAAAAATATGATGAGGAATGGTTGGATTTTGTTGTTGCATGCCGAAAAGGAAATGTTGTTGGTAATTATGACGTTGTTCTTGGTGGTATTGCTAATGATAAGGTGTTTCGTACTGTTGACTTGTTTTTTGCTGGAGATATAACAAAGGAAGAAGCTTTGCGTCGACTCTTCTTCGAAATTCCTAATAATCAACTATGTGTTCGTTCTCAGAAATTATTAGATAATTGTTTAGTCTTTAAAGAAAGTATAAGATTATGACAAACAATATAATCTTGCATGATGAAGGTTGGCATGCTATACTTGAGGCAAAGTTCGCTAGAATTATATCTGAAATTAGTGAGATGTATAACGTATCATTAGATGATGCGATGGATATGTTTTATAATTCAGAAACGATACAATTGATGGAGGAGGGGGTTGCCGACCTGCATTGTCGAAGCGAAAAATATTTAGCAGAGGAGGTTTGGAGAGAGAAACATTCTTAATGATTAATAGTGGAGTGTTGGAAAGAATGATGAAACAAAGTTTATTGGTTATATCCATGCTTGCTGCCATGGCGTTGCCTGCCTCCTCGCAGGAGGATAGCTGCAAGACTATACACCGCATCGCACTGGATGCGGTGCCATCTACCATATTTCATACTAACGAGTTTCTGCGTGGAGGGAATGATGAGGCTCGGACGATGAATCACGACATGACATTTACACTGAAGTATGCCTTTATGAATAAGGAGGAGGTGAGACCCGGCTCCATCTATCAGGGGGCGTATCAGGGTGTGGGCCTGGCTAGACATGAGTTTAACCAGTGGCTGGCAAACCCGATATCCGTGTATCTGTTTCAGGGGGCACCGATTGTGAACCTATCCCGCAGGGTGTCGCTCAACTATGAGTGGAACCTGGGTATGGCGTTCGGATGGAATGCCTATGACGAGCTGAACAATCCAGAAAACAAGGTGATAGGCTCCAAGGCTACGGCATATATTGATGTTGATGTGTATATGAAGTGGATGCTCTCGAAATATCTCGACCTGAATGCCGGTATTTCGCTGACTCATTTCTCTAATGGCAACACCACTTATCCTAACATGGGACTTAACACAGGCGGCATAAGATTGGGTCTGGCTTATTACATCAACCGACAACCATTGGCTGTGCCGAAGGTGGAGCGGGAGAAACTGCCGGATAGGCGTGGACTTTACACGGATGTGGTTTTGTATGGCGCATGGAAGCAGGGAATAGCCCATGATGGTGTGTCGAGTTATCTGCTGGAGGGCAAGTATGCCGTGATGGGCTTCAATGTCAACCCGATGTACCGACTGAACCCTTGGCTGAGTTTGGGTGCTTCGCTTGATGGTGTGTACGACCGTTCGGCTAGCCGGGAGAATGATCCTTGGGGCGAGGTGGTGAATCATAAGTTTAGTACCCAGGCTGGTCTGGGCCTTTCGGCTCGTGGTGAGTTTGCCATGCCTTATTTCAGCATCAACTTCGGTGCCGGAACCTATCTGCTTGGCAATCGCAACGATTTCAGGGGTGTATATGAGGTGCTTGCCCTGAAGATTCATGTGAGCCGACGTGCCATGCTGCACATCGGCTACAGTCTGGTGGATTTCAAGACACCTAACAATCTGATGCTAGGCTTGGGATGGCGCTTTGGCGGCAAGTAATGCCGCCATCTTCTCCTGCCATTCTATTATGATATCTTATTTCTTTATTTGAATATATTTTTGATAGCATAAAGCGGATATACCCTTTCACTTTTCAATCTTTTTTGTACCATCAATTGATAAAGAAAAATCTCCTCTCTTGCAAAGACACAAGAGAGGAGAAAGAGTTTCATCCCAAATATTTCTCTATTTACCGCAAATCGAGCGAATCCATCCAAAAAGTTCGTTCAAGGCGTAATCACCTGAGTGAGGACGATTCCAAGGCAGCTTGAAGTTAACATCCTTACCCTTGTTTTCAAGCTTGGTAGCCAAGTTGATAGGAATAGGGAACGCCGTGTCTCTGTCTATGGCTCCATGACGGATGTACCAATGAGGTGCAATGCAAGAACCTTCTTCATCCATCATGCACATCGGATTGAGCAACCTTACATTCTCTTCTATTTCCTTGCCAAGAACAGCTTTGGAATTTCCTGTGGCTTTTACCAACGAATAGGTGGTAAAGTTAACAGAACTACCCTTGCTATTGCCAAACTCCTCATTTTCTCCACTGGCCTTACTTCCTGCTACTCCTTTACTATCGAAAGCCGGCACACCTTTTAGGGCAGTCTTACTTGCCACATAAGAAAGATACTTATCCAAGTCAAGACCAGTGATGTATTCTCCCTTTGACTTATTTCTCATTGGCATCATCTTAGGACCATCTTTTGGCACATCCATTGGAAACTTCATTTCTCCCTGCTTCTTGCCACCATTCATAGGAGCAATGAACTTCATGCCTGAAGAGAATGAAAATCCAATACTATCTGGTATATCAGCACCATAATCCTTTGCATCCTGAGCACTTGTCATCAAAAGCTGCTTGATATAATCACGATAGTTGTCTGCGTTCAAATCACTTCCATCCTTTTTCTTTAGTCCCAAACTATTGATGTAAGCAGGAAATTGTGCAGCCAACTCCTTAGAAGCAGCAACTTGCTCGCTCGTTACAGGTCGAATCTTTTCATCCACACCTCCATACAACCACTCATACGCCATATCCGCATGGTCAAGATCGATGATAGGGCAAAAACAAACTGCCGCAAAAACATCGTCTCTTGTATCAGCTGCTCCCATGGCTTTGAGCATAGGCTCATAAGAAGGATTATTGCCGGTGGAACCCAATAAAGACGACATAGCTCCACCTGCACTTGTTCCATCGGTAATAATATGCTCGGCATCACCCAGCATATCCCTGTCAAAGAAACGCAGATAGCGAACTGCCGCTTTCAAATCAAGCAGTCCCTTAGGAGCACGACCCGTATAAACTGTCTTTCCCTTCTGTACAATCATAGAGTTTCTACCTCTTGCACCAGGTATAGCTACAACATAGCCTTCTGCCAAAGCTCTACCTGATGCATTACCCTCATCTATCATCCTTGGAGCAGCTGCCATATAGCCACCCACATAATTGGGCATAAAGATAGGAGTGGATTGCGTTGCACTCTCAGGAACAAACACATTCATGTACTGATACGTAGAATCCTCTACATGAGTAACATAATACAAATTTGTGTAAGCAGTATAGTTGACCTTCTTCCCATTAGGAAGGGTAACAGACCCCGCCACGCCTTTCGAAGCATCAAACACCAACTTTGGTGTAGGCTTCTTCGCTGCCTGGGCACATACACAAAGTACCAAGGCCAGCGATGCTACGAAAAACTTCTTCATTGTTACTTGATATATTTGAACGATGCAAAGTTACTTAAAATCCTGAAGAAATAGAACAATTAGCAGTGAAAAATTACGATTTTAATAAATAATAACACTAGTGTTAGGGGCTAAGAATGGGTTAAACCTTCTAAAATTAGGGGCTAAGAATGAGTCAAACCTTCTAAAATTAGGGGCTAAGAATGGCATGAAGGTTTTAGGATATGTTTTTTTCGAAAGAAATAACAGGTAAACTTTTTCTCCTTTCAATCTTTTTTTGTACTTTTGCACCATCAATTTAAATGAAGAAGAAGTCTGATTTTAAAAAATAGAAAAAGATATGGCTGATAAAGATATGAAATGGAAGACGCTCTCGCAGAAGTATCTGATAGAGAAGCCTTGGCTCACGGCACGAGTGGATAAGGTGGAATTGCCTACGGGTGCCATCATCGATGAATATTACGTGCTGGAATATCCTGACTGGGTAAATACCATCGCCATTACGAAGGAGGGAGAGTTCATCTTCGTTCGTCAGTATCGCTATGCGATAGGGAAGACGGTGAATGAACTTTGTGCCGGAGTGATAGAGAAGGGCGAGGATCCGATGGTGGCTGCCAAGCGAGAGCTGATGGAAGAGACTGGATTCGGTGGCGGTAACTGGCAGAAGTGGATGACGATTTCGGCTAATCCGAGCACGCATACCAATCTTACCCATTGTTATCTGGCTACGGATGTGGAGCGCATGGATGTTCAGCATCTGGATAAGGAAGAGGATATCGAAATTCGCCTCTTCTCAAGAGAAGAAGTGATGGAAATGCTGGAGAAGGGTGAAATCTGGCAGAGCCTGATGGCTGCTCCGCTCTGGAAGTATTTTGCGAAAGCAAAGTAAGCTGCAGGGCTTCATTTATAAAAGCCAAGTAAACAGCAGACGATAGACTGTAAGCAATAGATATTAAACAATAAACATTATAAAGATGGTAATAGATTTCGAAAAGATTGCTGAGGCTCATTTGGAGGGCTTCAAGGGTGGACAGGGTAAACTCGACACCCGTAACTATGTGGATGACAAGGTGAAGATTATGTATTCTACCTTGCGTCCGGGTGCATCAACTGGTCTTCATACTCATGAGGGCAACTGCGAGATTATCTATGTGGTAAGCGGCACTGCTACTTTCCATTATGATGATACCGTGGAGGAGGTTCGACAGGGACAGGTGCATTATTGCCCTATGAACCATGCTCATTATATGGAGAACCTCACCGACCATGATCTGGTGTATCTCGCCATTGTGCCTGAGCATCATTAATATCCTTGAAACATCAATTAGGGAAAACGCATCATATTCCTCAAGGAAAACGAAAAAAGAAAGTCCAACTCGGATGCCTCTCTCTCAGAAAGGCTCCAAGCTGGACTTTCGTCATTTTTCTCTCTCTCTTTCTCTTGTATTGCTATGCTAATCTGTGTTTATCTAAAAGTCAGCTGCGGATTAGAGTTTTTCGCAGAACTCGATTTTCTCCTTGTTTGGACCTTCGATGGTGAAGAACTTTACGCCGTTCTCCCAGAA
>JAIJUV010000619.1 GCA_022732315.1 Prevotella sp. | reverse complement strand
ATCAACTTTGACGATCCTCGCAGAAGTCATCGCTGCAATCCGATTCACCCGGATTTCATGAGTGACATATCCGATGCTTATGAGAGTGCATACACCATCATGCTTAACCTCAACAAGACGTGGGTTCAGAAGCAGGGCGACTTCTTCGTGGAGAGTCCTATCATCCTGTTTGCCGCTATCATCTGGTACTTGCGCATCTACAAGGACGGCAGGTATTGCACGTTTCCTCATGCCATCGAACTGTTGAACCGCCGATACGAGGATGTCTTTCCAATTCTTACAAGCTATCCAGAGCTTGAAAACTACCTCTCGCCATTCATGGACGCATGGCAAGGTGGGGCAATGGAGCAGTTGGCGGGGCAGATAGCCAGTGCCAAGATACCACTTTCAAGGATGATTTCTCCGCAGCTCTATTGGGTGATGTCAGCAAGCGAGTTCACGCTTGACATCAACAATCCCGAAGAACCAAAGATTCTGTGCGTGGGCAACAATCCTGACCGACAGAACATCTATGGTGCTGCACTCGGCTTGTACAACAGTCGTATCGTGAAACTCATCAACAAGAAGGGACAACTCAAATCATCCGTTATCATTGACGAGTTGCCGACCATCTATTTCAAGGGTCTGGATAACCTGATTGCCACGGCACGAAGCAACAAAGTTGCCGTCTGCCTGGGTTTTCAGGACTTCTCACAGTTGGTTCGTGACTATGGTGACAAGGAAGCGAAGGTCGTCATCAATACGGTAGGTAATATCTTTAGCGGACAGGTCGTAGGCGAGACCGCCAAGACTTTATCCGAGCGTTTTGGAAAAGTACTCCAAAAGCGCCAGTCCATTTCTATCAACCGTCAGGATGTCTCTACATCTATCAATACCCAAATGGATAGTCTCATTCCGCCAAGCAAGATTAGTGGTCTTACCCAAGGTTTGTTTGTCGGCTCTGTTTCCGACAACTTCACCGAGCGCATAGAGCAGAAGATCTTCCATGCCGAGATTGTCGTTGACACCGACAAGGTAAAGCGAGA
>JAIJUV010000618.1 GCA_022732315.1 Prevotella sp. | reverse complement strand
AAATACCAGTCCCCCTTGTGGTTTGGAATCGCCTCGCGCAAGCCCTCGATGCTCTGGAACACGAGCTGGATAGGAGTGGTCATGCCCTCTGGGCGAAGCATCTCTACTATCTTCTCGTTGATTTCCTCGATGGTGAATGGCTTGTAGATGGCACGCACCGGGTTGATCTGCTCTTCCTTAGGCTTGGCAAGTTCTGCCTTGCATGCCTCGTAGGTCTGCTCGATGAGGTCCTCCATCTTGCGCTCTTTCAGAAGCTGGATTGCCGCACGGAACACGCAGAACTCTTCCAGTCTTGCCATATCAATGCCGTAATAATCCGGATAGCGAATCTGAGGGGCACTGGATACGACTACAATCTTCTTAGGATGCAGACGGTCGAGGATGCGCAGGATGCTCTCCTTCAGGGTTGTACCGCGCACGATACTGTCGTCGATGATAACGAGATTATCCACATTCGGCTCGACGCTTCCGTAGGTTACATCATACACGTGGCTCGCCAGGTCGTTGCGGCTGTTGCCCTCGGTGATGAAGGTACGGAGCTTGATATCCTTCCATGCTATCTTCTCCGAACGGACGAAATCGCCGAGAATATCGTATAATTCTTCCTTAGATGGAATATGGTCGAGGTTGGCAATCTGTTCTATCTTGCTTTCGTTGAGATACTTCTTGAAACCGCTCAACATTCCATAGTAAGCCACCTCGGCTGTGTTCGGGATGTAGCTGAACACGGTGTGATCTACATCGTAATCCACTGCCTTCAGGATAGGCTGGGTCAACTGCTCGCCCAACAGCTTACGCTCCTGGTAGATATCCTTGTCGGAACCACGGCTGAAGTAGATGCGCTCGAATGAACAGGCAGAATCTCCCTTCTGCTCCATGATGCGCTCGATGCTGCACTCGCCGTTCTTCTTCACGAGAAGTGCCATGCCCGGCATCAACTCCTGCACTTCCTCTGCCTCCAGGTCGAAGGTGGTCTGAAGCACTGGGCGCTCGCTGGCTACTACCACGATTTCATCGTTCTTGTA
>JAIJUV010000165.1 GCA_022732315.1 Prevotella sp. | reverse complement strand
TATATATACCTATTATATATAGTAGGATTACTTGCGTACCAGCACATTGTCAATCATACCATACTCCTTAGCCTCCTCGGCAATCATCCAGTAGTTGCGGTCGCTGTCGGCATAAACCTTGTCGTATGGAGTATGAGAGTGCTCAGAGATGATGGTATAGAGTTCCTTCTTCATCTTCAGAATCTCGCGAGCCTCAATCTCGATGTCGGAAGCCTGACCCTGCACGCCACCCAATGGCTGGTGAATCATCACGCGGCTATGAGGCAAGGCAGAACGCTTGCCCTCCTTACCGGAAACGAGCAGCACGGCAGCCATGGAAGCAGCCATACCGGTGCAGATGGTAGCCACATCGCTGGAGATAAACTGCATGGTATCATAGATACCCAATCCGGCAGTAACACTACCGCCAGGACTGTTCAGATAGATAGAGATATCCTTGCCGCTATCCACAGAGTCGAGATAGAGCAGCTGAGCCTGCAGCGTGTTGGCAGTGTAATCATCAATCTCGGTTCCCAGGAAGATGATGCGGTCCATCATCAGTCGGGAGAACACGTCCATCTGGGTAACGTTCAGCTGACGCTCCTCCAGAATGTAAGGGTTCAAATACTTAGCCTGCGCATTCATCACGTCGTCAAGCACCATACCATTCATACCAAGATGCTTGGTAGCATATTTTCTAAAATCGTTCATATCTTATAGCTTTTTACTTCGTTTTTTAGAACAGAAAACGAGGTTATCGATCTCATCATCCCGTTCGGTGGAACAAAGATAATAAAAAAAGTCGATAACCTCGTAATTATTTGAAGTTTTTTTTCAAAAAAACGCTTATTCCTGCATCATCTTGTTGAAATCCTCTACAGAAATCTCTTTTTCGTTGAGTTTTACGGCCTTCTTAAGAGCCTCAGCCAACTTGCGATCGATAGAACGGTCTACCAATGCGTCAACTGACTCACCCTTCTTGAGAATCTCGTTTGCGTAGTTCTCGATGTACTCCTCAGGGATGTTGGTCATACCATACTGAGCGAACTGAGCACGGGCTGCTTCCTTGGCAGTCTCCTTGATGTCCTCGTCGTTCACCTTGATATCCTGAGCCTGGATGAGCTGCTCCTTGATGAGGTGCCATGTCAACTCCTTGATGCTCTGCTCGTAGTTCTTCTCTACGAACTCCTCACCCTTATCCTTGTTGTTAGCCAACATGATGCGCTTCAAGAGTGCGTCTGGGTAAGTCAACTCGCCTACCTTCTTCTCGCAGTGCTCGCGTACGTCGAGGATAAACTTGTAGTCAGAGTCGTTAACCAACTGCTCCTGCAAGCCCTCAGCGATCTTAGCACGGAAAGCAGCCTCGTCCTTCACGTCAGTATCCTCACCGAATACCTGCTTGAAGAGTTCCTCGTTTACCTCGTGCTTCTTGAAGCGCTGGATCTCTGTAATCTGGAAGCTGAACTCAGACTCCAGGTCAGCCACAGCCTCACGCTCGATCTTCAAGAGAGTAGAAACCTCTGTATCGTTCTCTGGGTAAGCCTTCTTAGGGTTGAAGGTGATGATGTCACCGAGCTTAGCACCATTGAAGAGGTTCTTCTGCTCCTCTACCTTGATGTAGCTAGGCATCAGGATAGCACCCTCTACAGTGATACCGCCTTCCTTGGTGTTACCGTTCTCGTCGAGCTCACGGATGTCACCCTTCAAAAGGTCGTTCTCCTCATACTGCTCGCCCTTCTCGTAGCTACCTGCACGCTGAGCGTACATCTCTACCTGCTGGTCGAGAATCTTGTCGTCAACCTTGATGTTATAGTAATCTACCTTGTCGCGACCGTTGAGAGTTACCTTGAACTCAGGTGCAACAGCGATGTCGAACATGAATGTGAATGTAGTACCCTTCTCCAAGTCAGCTGGTTCCTGCTTCTCTGATGGAAGAGGCTCGCCGAGCATCTGAATCTTGTTTTCCTGTACATACTTGTAAATCTCCTGGCCTACGATCTTGTTGATAGCCTCCATCTTTACAGATGGGCCAAACTGGCGCTTGATCATACCCATAGGAGCCTGACCAGGACGGAAACCTGGAACATTAGCCTTCTTACGGTAGTCTTTCAATGTTTTCTCAACCTCGTTCTTGTAGTCATCTTCCTCTACTACGAGAGTCAAGAGACCGTTAATCTTGTCAGGATTTTCAAATGAAACTTTCATCTTGATTTCTTTTTTTATTTTGTTATTATTAATATTTCTATTTCAATTGGTTAGGCTCTCCAACTGTCTTTTTGGCTCGCACACTACACAATCGGCTTGCAAAATTACACAATTTTAATGGATATACCTAATATATAAGAGAAAAATTTGATTTTTTAACCATCTTTCTCTGCTTCTTTCGCCTTTTTCTGCTCATCAAGCAGCTGGAAGTCCTTCTTGCGGAGCACAAAACTGGTGGTAAGATACTTCTCCTTCACCGTCTTGTTCTCTGCCAGTTCCTCCGGAGTGCCCTGGAAAAGAATGCGGCCTTCGAAGAGCAGATAGGCTCTGTCGGTGATGGTAAGCGTCTCATCCACATTGTGGTCGGTGATGAGGATACCGATGTTGCGGTACTTCAGTTTCCACACGATGTGCTGGATTTCCTCCACCTGGATTGGGTCTACTCCGGCAAAAGGCTCATCGAGCATGATGAACTTAGGGTCGTTGGCAAGGCAGCGGGCTATCTCCACACGGCGGCGCTCACCTCCCGAAAGCTGGTCGCCCAGGTTCTTGCGCACCTTCTGAAGGTCGAAGTCGTTGATCAGACTCTCCAGCTTCTCCTTCTGATACTCCTTTGGCTTGCCCGTCATCTCCAATACCGACATGATGTTGTCTTCCACGCTCATCTTGCGGAACACGCTCGCCTCCTGAGGCAGATATCCGATGCCGGCACGTGCACGCTTGTACACCGGAAACTTCGTAATTTCCTGGTCACCCAGATACACATGGCCCTCGTTAGGTACTACCAGACCCGTGGTCATATAGAAAGAGGTGGTCTTGCCGGCACCGTTCGGTCCCAGCAAACCCACAATCTCACCTTGCTTTACATTTATCGTCACGCCGTTGGCAACGGTACGCTTGCCATAGCGCTTTACCAACCCTTCCGTTCTGAGAACCAGTTTTTCCTCGGAAGAAGGTTGTACTTCATTCATTATTTCGTCCATAATTAGCTAATTTGGTTGCAAAAATACTAAAAAAGGTGGAAATATCGCTTTAAAAATCAAAAACTATTCATAATATTGCAGTTTTTTAGAGGATTTTGGTTAATTTTGCACCATATTTTATAGATTATACAGCATGATAATAGAAAAATGGCTTACCACCTTCGGTAAATATCTCATATTGATGGGGCGTGCTTTCTCGCGCCCTGAGCGCATGCGCATGTTCCTGAAACAGTATATCAAGGAGATGTCGCAGCTGGGTGTCGACTCCATCGGCATCGTGCTTCTTATCTCGTTCTTCATCGGTGCCGTCATCTGCATCCAGATGAAACTCAACATCCAGAGTCCGTGGATGCCGAGATGGGTTTCGGGCTATACCACCCGAGAAATCATGCTGCTGGAGTTCTCTTCCAGCATCATGTGTCTGATTCTGGCTGGTAAGGTAGGTTCCAATATCGCCTCCGAGCTGGGCACCATGCGAGTAACCCAGCAGATTGATGCCCTCGACATCATGGGTGTCAACTCGGCGTGCTATCTGATTCTTCCTAAGATTCTGGGATTGGTTACCATCATGCCGTTCCTCGTCATCTTCTCATCCCTGCTGGGCACGGTGGGCGCTTACGCCACGGCATATATCGGGCACATCCTGCCGCCCGACGACCTGACCCTGGGATTGCAGCACAACTTCAACCAGTGGTTTGTGTGGATGAGTATCATCAAGAGTCTCTTCTTCGCATTCATCATCGCGAGTGTGGCATCGTATTTCGGATACACCGTAGAAGGCGGTTCGGTAGAGGTGGGTAAATCTTCCACCGACGCCGTGGTATGCTCCAGCGTACTCATCCTCTTCTCTGATGTGTTCCTTACTCAGATACTCTCTTAAACTCTCTACAATTCTTTCTAAAATTCTCTCTTAAATTCTCAGTTAAAGAAGTGAACTATGATTGAAGTTAAAAATCTTACGAAAAAATTCGGCGATAAGACCGTACTCGATAATATCAGCGTGCAATTCGAAACCGGCAAGACCAATCTGATCATCGGTCAGAGTGGTTCGGGAAAGACGGTTTTGGTAAAGAACCTCGTCGGACTCCTGGAGCCTACCAGCGGTCAGGTGCTCTACGACGGTCGTGACTTTGTTCACATGAACAAGAAGGAGAAGGTGATGATGCGCCGTGAGATGGGAATGATTTTCCAGAGCGCCGCCCTTTTCGACTCGCTCAATGTACTGGAGAACGTGATGTTTCCGCTCGATATGTTTTCCAACCTTAATTATAAGGAACGCGTGAAGCGCGCACAGGAGTGTCTCGACCGTGTAAACCTGATAGAGGCACAGCAGAAATTCCCTGGCGAGATTTCGGGAGGTATGCAGAAGCGTGTGGCGATAGCCCGTGCCATCGTGATGAATCCGAAGTATCTCTTCTGCGACGAGCCTAACTCGGGTCTCGACCCGAAGACCTCGCTTGTCATCGACGAACTTCTCTCCGGAATCACCAAGGATTACAACATGACCACCATCATCAACACCCACGATATGAACTCGGTAATGGGCATCGGCGAGAACATCTGCTTCATCTACCAGGGCCACAAGGAGTGGCAGGGCAACAAGGACCAGGTGATGAGTGCCACCAACGAGAAGCTCAACGACCTCGTCTTCGCCTCCGATTTGTTCAGAAAGGTGAAGAAGGCAGAGATGGAAGAATCTTGCAAATCATCTATCACCCCTCACGATTTCCTGAAAAAAAGTTTTTAAGCTATTGAAATATAGCGGGATAACCTGCGTGACAGATACCAGAAAATAGGGATTTATCCCTCACGCATCCCTCACGATTTTGGCTTTATCCCTCACGATTTTGCGTAAGCAGTGAAGCAAAAAGGCTTCGCTGAATCTCGAAGCCTGCTTCATGAATCGGTGAAGCAGGCTTCATTGATTATTGAAACAGGCTTCATTTGCCAATGAAGTAAGCTTCATCTCAAGTTGGTTTGAGGCTCAGATAAAGTTTACGTGAGCCTCTATTAAGTTTTACTTGAGCCTCACTTCAACTTCAAATGAGGCTCAAGATAAACCCATTTTGCCCTTACTGGGTGCCTTCACACAGATTTCACCCTAGTGGATATGTACATACACTACGACTGAAGTTGCTTCAGCTGGTCTTCTGTTAATCCAGTTAACTGCACGATTTGAGGCCAAGACATACCAATTGCCAACAAGTTACGGGCAACTTCAGCTTTACCTTTAGCTATTCCCTTTTCCTCACCATCAACATAAGAGCCATAAAGGCCGGAGTAGTAATCGTCGATAGCCTTAATACTTTCATCGTATTTTTCCTGCTCCTCACTACTCAGGCAACGAACATCTGCCAATTTTGCAAGATGATCAAATATCTTCTTTTGTGCCGTAAAAGGCAATCTTTCCAATACTTCCATATACTTCAATACATAAATCCATTTTTCAAAACCAGTCTCGCATTCTTCCTCACTCTTATCAAAGAAGGGAAGAGAAAGATAGATGAAACGAAGCTTATCAGAAAACATAGAGTCACAAGACTTCTCCCTCAAAGCAACGTCTGTCCTAAACTTTGTCACCTCATGCTCCCTTGGCATAAAATTCATGATGCAAACCACATAAACCGGCACAAACTGATATAAAACAGCTGTGCGGACACCAGCTTCATCAAAC
>JAIJUV010000617.1 GCA_022732315.1 Prevotella sp. | reverse complement strand
CTGGTGAGTTAACTTCTGGGGGTTATGGCTTTTACTATAAAGGACAGCAACAAGCAGCACCACAAGCAGACGTATTACAAAACCTGCAAGCCGTGGTGAAACCAGTAGAGACACGTCCAAGAAGTCAAGAGCCTGCCAAACCCTACAAGGAACTGATAAGTTCACCTGTATATTTCTCCAACGATCAATGGCTGGAATGCCTGTCTTCACACGGTATCATCATCGATGAGAAGGCAAAGACACTCACCATCCAATCAGAAAGCACCAAGAGTGATATGGTGTATGACTTGACCGACGATGAATTGAAGGCATTGACCAACAATTCTGTCAAGCAAGTATCTGTAGCCAAGCGACTGGAGATACTGAACAATGTCATCAAGGATGATTTCGCAGACAAAATAACCATGGATATGCTCAACAGCAAAGAGCGCATCCATATCAGTTTGCGCCCAGAGGTGCAGCAGGAGTTGGATAGCAAGATGCAGTTGCAGTCTACCGTTGAACCACTGCAAGTACAGCAAGAGCCTATGAACAATAAAGTAGGTATTGTGGATGGGCAGGATTTGGACGAGAGTAAGGGATGGTTCCGTGAAGGCAAGCACGGCAGAGAAGTAACAGTTGGTGAGATACGAGTGGAACCAACGGAGCAGGAAGGCAAGTACCGCATGACCGCCATCATCAACGGTGAGCGAGTGAGCCACGAGATAACGCAGAAGCAGTATGACAAGTTCATGGCTGTGGATGATTATCACCGCATGAAACTTTTTTCCAAGATATTCGGCGAGGTGGATATGAAAGACCGTACCGGTCTGGGTGCCAAGATAGGAGCTGCGTTGTTGGCAGGACTGGGTGTCGCTGCCGAAGTAGGCAGTGAGCTACATCGTCCACATGGCGCACCTGTAGTGATAGTTGACCACCATCATGGTGCAGCCCCTGCGCCACCTCGTCCCTACTTCAAACCAGGAGTAGATACGCCAATGGATGTGGCGGCGAGAAACTTTGAGGCTGCCATGAACCAAGAGGTATTGCATCC
>JAIJUV010000164.1 GCA_022732315.1 Prevotella sp. | reverse complement strand
CAAGGGAAGTCTCAACCTGAAAAGATTGAAGGCAGGCTGGGATGAAGAGTACCTGTCAAAACTTTTGGAGGGCAGCGCAATTTAATGCGTCTGCCCTGATGGTAGGAAGGAATCGTCCCCGAAGGGGGCGAACCACATCCAGTCTTGCTCCTGTTCGCCCCCTTCGGAGACGGTAGTAGAGAGTATCCGGACTATCCGCAGGTTCCATGACCTTCGGTCATTCCACCCGCGGTTATTCACATTCGCCCCCTTTGGGGACGGTAGGAGGTTATATACGGAAGCTCAGTAGTTAAATAAATGATAATAAACAGATTCAAGCGATTTAGTTTAAGTAACATTGCAATCTTCCTTTGCCTTCTTCTGGCTTCTTGCGGCTCGGAATCATCATCCGAAGCCAGAAAGCAGATGAAGACGAAGGCGGATTTGCAGGGCGCCGTAATCGGCGTTCAGCTTGGCACTACCAGCGATGGTCTTGCCACCGAGTTGGAAAAGAAGGGAGATGGCACCAAGGTAGAACGCTACAACAAGGGAGCCGATGCCATCCAGGCACTCCTCCAGGGTAAGATAGATTGTATGGTGACCGATGAAGCGCCTGCCAAGGCTTTCCAGCGGGTGAACCCATCGCTACAAATCCTGCCCGAAACCTTCGATGCATCCTCTTTCGCCATCTGCGTTGGCAAGGATCATGCCGAGTTGAAGCAGTCTATCAACCATGCCATCCGCATTCTGAAAGCGAATGGCGTCATCGATTCCATCGTAAACCGACATCTGGAACGGGGCATTGCCGTGGCATATACGCCCAAGACATCTGCTGGTAAGCTGAACTCATCTTCCGATACCCAGCACCCTTCTGATGCGAAGAAGATGGGACCGGAAGCCTTGCAGAAGCTGGGGTTGAAGAAGAGCCTTCGTTTCGCCACCAATGCCACCTTCGAACCTTTCGAGTATTACCAGAATGGTAAGATAGTGGGCATCGATGTGGATGTGGCGAATGCCATCGGCGATGTGCTGGGCGTGGATGTGGAGATACTCGATATGGAGTTTGATGCCATCATCACCTCGGTACAGGCGGGTAAGGCTGATGCCGGAATCGCTGGTATCACGGTTACGCCGGAACGAGAGAAGAACATCGGATTCACCGATTCCTATGCCGATGTGCGTCAGGTAATCATGGTGAACTCGGGTGATGCGAAAGTGGCTGATTCACAGCGTGGATTCGTTGATAAGTTCAAGTCATGCTTTATCGACGATAACCGCTATCAGTATATGCTCCAGGGCTTGGGCAATACCCTCATCATCACCTTCTTCGCCATCATCCTTTCCGTGATTCTCGGCACGCTGATAGCCATCGTCCGTGCCCGCCACGAGCGCAAGGGCGACTGGAAGATTCCTAACATCATCTGCCAGTTGTACCTTACCATCATGCGTGGCACGCCAACCATGGTGCAGTTGCTCATCATCTATTACGTGGTGTTTGCGTCGGCAGATGTCAACAAGATTTTTGTTGCCGTCATTGCCTTCGGCTTGAACTCAGCGGCGTATATTGCCGAGGTAATCCGTTCGGGCATCATGTCGGTGGATAACGGACAGATGGAGGCGGGCAGGAGTCTCGGTCTCTCTTATGGCAAGACGATGCGCCTCATCATTCTGCCGCAGGCCTTCAAGAACGTGCTTCCGGCGATGGGTAACGAGCTTATCACCCTGCTCAAGGAAACGTCTATCAGCGGCTACATCGGACTGGTAGATCTCACCAAGGGCTCGGACATCATCCGAAGCATCACCTACGAGGCCATGATGCCATTGGGCGTAGTAGCGCTGGTCTATCTCTTCCTCGTCTTGGGTCTGAATGCCGGGGTAAGGAAGCTGGAAAAGCGATTAAGAAAGAGTGAAAGGAAATAGATTTGCAATCCGCCTAAAGCAAAGCTTGAATTGATAACAAATGACTGAAGTTTCGCATGTGACTTTCTGCCGTCCCCGGAGGGGGCGAATGTGAATAACCGCTGGTGGAATGACCGTAGGTCATGGAACCTGCGGATAGCAGACACACACACTCTATCGTCCCCGAAGGGGGCGAACTGTAGCAAAACTGGATGTGGTTCGCCCCCTTTGGGGACGCTTTCTCCCTCCTGATGCTTGTCCGCAGGTTCCATGACCTACGGTCATTCCACCAGCGGTTATTGAAAGTTGGCCCCCTTCGGGGACCGGAGGTTTCTTGCGATACTTGAATAAATAATTATGGATAAAAACGAGATAATCAAGATAGAGGGACTTCGCAAGCGCTTCGGCGACAACGAGGTTCTCAAGGGCATTACCACCTCCATCCATCAGGGCGAGGTGGTTGCCATCATTGGCCCATCGGGTTGTGGAAAGAGTACCTTCCTGCGCTCCATCAACCTGCTGGAGCAGCCTAGCAAGGGCAAAATCTACATCGACGGCGTGGATATCACCTCCTGGGATGTAGATATCAACAAGATGCGCCAGCGTGTGGGCATGGTGTTCCAGCAGTTTAACCTCTTCCCCAACATGACCATCCGCCGCAACATCATGCTGGCTCCGGTGGAACTGGGCAAGATGACAAGGGAAGAAGCCGATGAGAAGGCAACGGAACTCCTTACCCGCATCGGCTTGCTGGATAAGGCAGATAGCTATCCCGACAGTCTTTCGGGCGGACAGAAACAGCGTGTAGCCATCGCCCGTGCTCTGGCGATGAATCCCGAGGTGTTGCTCTTCGATGAGCCTACGTCTGCGCTCGACCCCGAGATGGTGGGCGAGGTGTTGCAGCTGATGAAGGATGTGGCTGCCGAAGGCATGACGATGGTGGTAGTGACGCACGAGATGGGTTTCGCCCGTGAAGTGGCCAATCGCGTGCTCTTCTTCAGCGATGGCTATATCACGGAAGATGGCACACCGGATGAGGTGTTCAATCATCCGAAATCGCCTAGACTCCAGGAGTTCCTGGGAAAAGTTTTGTAGAGTTAATAGTTTATAGTTAACAATTTATAGTTTAGCTATTTATGACTATAAAACAAAAAATCCGATGCATATCTTTTGATAGATATCCATCGGATTTTTCAACTGTAATTGTAATCGTAATCAATTACTTCTTATTCTCGATAATCTCCTCAGCACGCTTCAGCGCCTTGCTGATATGATCCGTGATGTTCTCCTTGCCGAGCATATTGTAGAAACCAGCCTTCTCCAACTGCGCGTTTACCTTCTCGCAAACACCAGAGAGAACCACCTGGATATCCTCTTTCTTACTCATCTCGCAGAGGTTCGTGAGGTTGTGAATACCCGTAGAATCAACAAACGGAACCTTGCGCATGCGAATCACACGAACCTCAGGACGGTCGCCGAACGCAGCCATCACCTCCTCAAACTTATTACCCGCTCCGAAGAAGAACGGACCATTGATCTCGTAAACCTCCACACCCTTAGGAATCGTATAGTGCTCCAGGTTGGTAGAAAGGAAATCATACTCCTTGTTCAAGTCAATCTCATCCTCCGTAACTGCCGTAACATCAGTGGTTTCGCTCATTCGCTTCATGAAGAGCAGGCAGGCGATAATCAAGCCCACCTCGATGGCTACAGTCAGGTCGAAGATGATGGTAAGGAAGAAGGTAATCAGGAGCACGGTAACGTCGCTCTTAGGATTCTTCATCAGTGCCAGGAAACTTCTCCAGCCGCTCATGCCGTAGGAAACCACTACCAATACACCCGCCAGACACGCCATCGGGATGTACTTGGCAAGAGGCATGAGGAACAGGAAGATGAGCAGCAATACCACGGCGTGGATGATGCCCGCTACAGGAGTCTTACCGCCGTTGTTGATATTGGTCATGGTACGGGCGATGGCACCAGTGGCAGGGATACCGCCGAAGAGGGGAGAGGCGATGTTGGCCAAACCCTGGGCTATCAGCTCGGTGTTGGAATCGTGATGGTCGCTGATTACACCGTCGGCTACGGTAGCAGAGAGCAAGCTCTCGATGGCACCGAGGATGGCGATGGTGATGGCTGGAGACACGAGGCTCTTGATGGTCTCCCAGTTCATTTCTGGAACCTGAGCCGCAGGCAACTCGTTGCTGATAGAGAAGCGGTCGCCGATGGTCTCGATACTCTCAACTCCGGCAAACTGCTTGAGCAGCAGTGCCACAACGGTCATCAGGATGATGGCGATGAGCGAACCCGGAATCTTCTTGCTGAACTTAGGAGTGATGGCGATAACCACCACGCTCACCACGCCGATGAGGGCGCACCAAGGGTCGATGGTGTCGAAACTCTGGAAGTAGACACCCCATTTCTCCAGGAAGTCGGAAGGGTTAGAAGCCAATGTCAAACCAAAGAGGTCCTTAATCTGCGTGGTGAAGATGGTTACGGCGATACCGCTGGTAAAGCCCACCACGATAGGGTAAGGGATGTACTTGATGATGGTACCTAAGCGGAGCAGTCCGAAGAGCACCAGAAAGAGACCTGCCATCAGGGTAGCGATGGTCAATCCCTCGAATCCATATTTCTGGATGATGCCATAGATGATGACGATGAATGCTCCTGTAGGTCCGCCGATCTGCACCTTGCTTCCGCCGAAGATGGAGATGATGAGACCTGCTACGATGGCGGTGATGATACCCTTCTCGGGTGTCACGCCAGAAGCGATACCGAATGCGATGGCCAGAGGCAGGGCTACGATACCAACGATGATACCTGCCATGAGGTCAGACATGAATGTCTTCTTGTTGTAGTTCTTCAAGCAAGAAAACAAACTCGACTTAATTGCTATTGCCTTCATTTAAAAAGTTTTGTTATATAAATTAATGTGATTTTGCTTCGTTATCCGAAAATCGAGTGCAAAGGTACAACTATTATTTCATATAACAAAATATTTTTTAAACTTTCTTAATATCTTGGATGGTATTTAGGCACGGATTACACGAATTACCGTGTAATCCGTGCCTAATAACTTGATTAGGGGGCTTTTACTGCAGCTGCGTCATGTGGTAGCCCATCGACTTCAGCTGGATGGCGGCACCCATCAGATACATCTGGTGGAGGGCGGCGATGAAGCCTCGGAAGGCAGCCTCGGTGCCTGGCTCAAAGCCCTGGTGGATGAGCAGGGTATAGGTGCGGGCTGCGCATTCTGCCACGAGTGCCGATGTAGCCTTGTGCTCGTTCTCATCGAGCAGGAGAACGTTGTCGAGGATATGGTCGTCCATGTGGTCGAAGTCGATGCGGTCGCGCAGGTAGGTGTAGAGATTCTCTACCTTACTATATAGCTCCCAGTCCTCGTCCCAATACTTTGCCACGGCCATGCCCACGAACATGATCCAGCCCAGCGCCACGGTAGGATATTTGGTGAATTCCCTCATGGCATCAGGCAGATAGGCCTCGCCAATCTTCGCCCACTGCTCCTCGATGTCCGGAGCATCCGGCAACTGCTCGTCTACCCGGTTCTTACCCGCAAGATACATGTGAAGATCCTGCTTGAAAATCTCTTCAATCTTTTTGCTTTTATTTTCCATTATCTTATTTTGTTTTTTTATCTGTTATTGTTATTGTTATCGTTTCTGCCATTTTCTGTTTTATTAACTGAAGTTTCGCAAGTAGCATCCTGCCGTCCCCGAAGGGGGCGAATGTGAATAACCGCGGGTGGAATGACCGAAGGGAATGGAACCTGCGGATAGCTGACACACTCTCTAACCGTCCCCGAAGGGGGCGAACAGGAGCAAGACTGGATGTGGTTCGCCCCCCCCCTTCGGGGACGCTTTCTCCCTACTATTGGTTGTCCGCAGGTTCCATGACCTTCGGTCATTCCACCAGCGGTTATTGAAAGTTGGCCCCCTTCGGG
>JAIJUV010000163.1 GCA_022732315.1 Prevotella sp. | reverse complement strand
ATAATGAAGTATATAATTTTTGATTTTGATGGAACCATCGGCGATTCGCAGAGTCTCATAGTGAAGACCTTGCAGGATACGATGCGGGCAAGAAAACTGGAAGTGAAATCGGATGAGGCTTGTGCCAAGACCATCGGTTTAAGGCTAGATGAGGCCTTCGTTTCGCTCTTCGGAATGAGTGCTGAGGAGGGACTGGAATGTGCGGCAACCTATCGCGAAATCTTCCTGGATAACAAGAAGACGATGATCGTAAAGCCTTTTCCTCATGTAATAGAAACCCTGAGAGAGTTGCACCATCGGGGCTATATCCTGGGCATGGCAAGCAGCCGAAACCATTGTTCGCTCGACGGATACGTGCATCAGATGCAGCTGGAGGATATCTTCTCTTCCATTGTGGCAGGCGATGATGTGGAGCATGTGAAGCCGGCACCCGATATGGTATTCAAGGCATTGAAGGAGATGAAGGGAACTGCAGATGAAACCCTCGTAGTGGGCGATATGACCTTCGATGTAGACATGGCTCACAATGCCGGTTGCAAAGCCTGTGCCGTGACTTATGGCAACGGAACCCGCCAACAGCTTGCCTCTGCCGAATGGATCATTGATGATTTCGCAGAACTCTTGGAAATCGTAAAATAATAAACTAAACTCTGAATAAAAAGATAATTTTATCCTTGCTGGAATAAAAAAGCGGATAAAGTTATCTTTTTATTCATTTTTTTATAGTACCTTTGCACCCGCAATTGGTTCGCTGCCACCTTCTGCCGCCTCAGGCAGGATGAGTGCGTAGTGATTAAAAGGGAATCGGGTGAGAAGCCCGGACAGTCCCGCTGCTGTAAGCGTCTTATTGCGGCAAGCACCATGGTCACTGACATTTTTTCGGGAAGACCGCTTGCCATAAGTTTTGCATCTCTTTTATGGTTAACATAGTGTGAGATGCTGGGAGGACGCAAGTCAGAAGACCTGCCGTTGTCATCGGAAATAATATGATGAAAGAGTGTCTTTAGGATAAGAGATTTCGATGATTCTATCCAACCCCGTGGGATGGGTTCGTGATGGAGATATAAATAAACATATAAAAGATAGAATGAATGAAGGCATTGAGGATATTTTGTCTCGGTGGCTTGCTACTGTTGTATGCACAAGTGGGTATGGGGCAAGATTCCATTCGTACCGAACGCTTGCAGGAAGTAAGAGTGAATGCCCGGCAGAACCGGATACTTACGAGCACATCGCCTCTCCAACTTTTAGACAAAAGGGATATGTTAAGGCTCGGTGTTACGGATATGGCTGACGCTTTGCACCGCATGCCAGGCATCAATCTGCGCGACTATGGTGGGGCAGGAGGAATGAAGACGGTAGCTGTGCGTGGATTCGGAGCGGGGCATACGGGTGTGAGTTACGATGGTGTGCTGCTCAGCGAATGTCAGGGCGGAGAAATTGATGTGTCCCGTTATTCGCTCGACCAGGTGCAGACTTTGCGACTCACCATTGGCGACAACGATGACATCTTCATTTCGGCCCGGCAAGCCTCGGTGGCAGCTTTGCTCGCCATCGAGACCATGAGCGAGATTCCCATCGACAGGCAGCCTCACCTCTCTACTCAGTTGCAGGTGGGCTCCTTCGGATATGTCTCGCCTTATCTGCGCTATGTGCAGAGATTGTCTGATAGGTTCACTCTTCAGGTAATGGGTGAGTACACCTATGCCGAAAACGACTATCCCTTCCTCCTGCGCAACGGTAAGTACACCACCCATGAGCGGCGAACCAACAGTAGGATGAACTCGGGACATGGCGAACTGAATATGCACTGGATGATGGGCAGACGAGCCGATGGCATGAGCCGGAGCCAATTGTGGGCAAAGCTCTATTATTATGACAACGACCGACAGTTGCCAGGTATCGTGAGATATTACACCAATGTAACTGCCGAGCAGTTGCACGACCGCAACGCCTTTGCCCAAGCAAGGTGGCAAGCCAGAAGTCTCGATGACCGTTGGATGCTGAAGGTGCAAGCCAAGATGAACTGGGCGAGTTCTGCCTATCAGGACACGCTCGTGGCAAATCGACGCAATGATGCTACCTACTGGCAAAGGGAATATTATACTTCGGCAGCCCTGATGTGGATTCCGGGGGATGGCTGGGCGGTAGATTACTCTGCCGACTGGATGATGAATTCGCTCAACAGCACCCTTGCTACCGACCTGCGTCCTCATCGACATGGTATCCTGCAGTCGCTCTCCGCCCGATATGCGAAGGGAAGATGGGTGGCTCTTGCCAGAATGCTGGCTTCGGTTTACCTCAACAGCGTGGGGCGCAAGATAGAGACTCAGCAAGGCAGCACCAATCCTGCCCAAGCAGGACAGGCTGCCAAGGATGCGCGCCGGCTTTCGCCATCGCTTTCGCTTTCTTATCGGCTCCTGGGGAGTGGAACAGCCAGCGATGAGCTTTATCTCAGGGCTTCGTACAAGGATATCTTCCGGGTTCCTACTTTCAACGAGAACTATTTCTTCCATTATGGAAGTTCTGATCTGAAGCCTGAGAAAACCCGACAGTTGAATATCGGGCTTACGTGGAAAAAAACTTCCTCGGGAGATGGGGGTAACGGCGAATCCCTGCGTTACAAGGGATGGGATGTTCAAGCTACGCTGGACGGCTATTGCAATCGGGTGACCGACAAGATTGTGGGCGTTCCTTACAATATGTTCGTCTGGCGTACTGTGAACTTGGCTCGGGTCGATGTCGTTGGCGTGGATGCCTCCTTGCGTGGCAACTGGCAGATGGCTCCGGGACAGCAACTCTCGCTGCAAGGGTCGTATAGTTTCCAGCACGTGGTAAATCATACCGACCGTTCGTCCAAATATTATGGCAATCAGGTAGCCTATATTCCTCTGCACTCGGGCAGTATGGCCTTGGGGTGGGAGAATCCCTGGGTGAATGTCTCGCTCCATGGACAGGGAATGAGCAAGCGATGGGCCAACAACGAGCACTATGACGGCACCGAAGTGGATGGTTACTGGGACATGGGTCTGACGCTCTATCGCCAGTTGGACGGACTGAGTCTTTGGGGGAAATCCCTGAGAGGCGTGAAGGTCAGGATGGATGTGAAGAACCTGCTGTCGGAGCAGTATGAACTCGTGGGGCATTATCCGATGCCTCGCCGTAGCTGGATGTTAAGCATCGGGTATAACTTCTAGATAATGACATTTAGATCGTAACAAATTAGATTCAAATATAAACAGAAAAAGAAAATGAAAAAGTATTTATTAGGTTTGGCGGTGCTCTTGATGGGCACTGCAGTGATGACATCATGCGATCCTGCCGAAGACTATCCTGAGACTTATCTCCAGGTGTATAGTACGGGCGCTTACGTCGTGAATTCAGGTAACATGGGTAACAAAATCGAGAGCTCTCTCACAGCTATCGACTATGCTTCAAGCACAGCTACACAGAATGTATTCAAGGCTGCTAACGGTCGTTCACTCGGTAATACCGCCAACGACGGCATCGTATATGGCAACAAGATTTATCTTGCCGTAGACCAGAGCAACACCATCGAGGTAATCGACAAGAAAACCAAGCAGAGCATCAAGCAAATCAAAACCACAGAGTTGCTAGGCAATGCCGAGGGTGCAGAGCCTCGCCATATCATCGCCGACGGTGGCAAGGTTTATTTCACCACATACGGTGGCTATGTAGCAGCCGTGGACACCACAAATTTCGCCCTCGCCGACAAGTATCAGGTGGGCAGCTATCCAGAGGGCTTGGCCATCGGTGGTAGCAATCTCTATGTGGCCAACAGCAACTATGGTAAGGGTGGCGGCAACATCTCTTGCATCGACCTTTCTTCTAAAAAAGTTGAGACCAAGAATATCGAGGGCGTGAACAACCCTACCGCCGTATACATAGCCTACGGCTTGCTTTGCGTAGTGGACAATCAGTATTACGATGCTTCTTATAATACTTATGGAGAGAATGCGCTGAAGGCGGTGGATTTTGCTACGGGCAAGAGCAACAAGATTTGCGATGGCAACTATGCTGCACTAGTTTATGAGGCAGTTGGTGGAAGTCGCACGACAGCAGCCAATGCCGTGTTCTATGTGCTCAATGCACCTTACGGCGGTACGGCTAGCTTGAAGCGAATGGTGATGGAAGGTTCTGAGTTCATGGAGGACAGTAATTTCCATTTCAACGCAAGCGAGTCTTTCTTCTCGCCATGCGGCATCGCCGTCGATCCTCTGAATTATCACCTCTTCGTACTCTCTTACAACAAGGGCGAATATGGTCCCGACTACAATGGAAACGGCTATGTGCTAGAATGTGACCCAAACGGACAGCAGCTCAAAAAGTATGCGACTGGTGTAGGTTCTTGCGCAATGTTCTTTGACTCTGCCTACAAGACTGCATACACAGAATAAAATGTCGCGAGACAGATGAATATATGATTCATCCAATCCATGGGGAAGTGTCGTTTCGGCGCTTCCCTTTTTTTTGTGTCGGGCATGCTGTTTTATATATATATATATTTGCGTCAAAGAATTGCCATATTGCCATATTGATAGGTTATCTCTTTGATTACGAATGCATTATGGGTATGGCAATTCTCTGTTCTTCGGTTCTATCTGCCATCTATTGCCATAAAAACCAGCGAAATATAGGTGTTTTAGAGGGATTTTGGGGTGAAAACTAAGAAAGCATTGAGCAAAAATCCTTTTTTTCGGTTCAATGCTTGGCTTTTTCATTTGTTTTTTTGCAATTTAACTGACGACATAGAAGAAATTACGTCCCGACGTAGCATCTGATACGTCCCGACGTAATAATCATTATGTCGCGACGTACAGCCAGATACGTCGCGACGCAGTTTCCTGAACGTCCTGATTGCATCTGGTAAAGCTTTTGAAAACGGCTGCATAGAAACAAAAAAGGTGTGTCTTAAGGCAAAGACACACCTTTTCTTTTGTTTTTTATTGTTTCAGAACCGAGTTCTTCTTTATCTTTTACGAATCCTTATTCCTCCATCAACTTGCGGTAGCGACCCTTCTTGATTTCTGTATCGCCAAGACGGCGGGCCTTGTTGATTTCATACTCAGAATAGCTGCCCTCAAAGAAGAAGACCTCACCATTGCCCTCGAAGGCAAGAATGTGGGTACAGATTCGGTCGAGGAACCAGCGGTCGTGGCTGATTACCACAGCACAACCGGCAAATGCTTCCAAACCTTCCTCCAAGGCACGGAGGGTGTTCACGTCGATATCGTTGGTAGGCTCATCGAGGAGCAATACGTTGCCTTCCTGCTTCAATGCCAAGGCCAACTGCAGGCGGTTGCGCTCACCACCCGAGAGAACACTGCAGAGCTTGCTCTGGTCGGTGCCCGAGAAGTTGAAGCGGCTGATGTAAGCACGCGCATTCACATCTCTTCCACCCAGACGCAAGGTTTCGTTGCCCTGGGAAATCACCTCGTAAACGGTCTTTTGTGGGTCGATGTCCTTGTGCTGCTGGTCAACATAAGCCAGCTTCACGGTCTCACCCACCTCGAATGTACCGCCATCTGCCTGATCCAATCCCATGATGAGGCGGAAGAGGGTAGTCTTGCCGGCTCCGTTAGGACCAATCACACCTACGATGCCGTTAGGAGGAAGCATGAAGTTGAGGTCGTTGAAGAGAACCTTTTCGCCGAACGCCTTCTTCACATGCTGAGCCTCAATCACCTTGTTACCCAGACGAGGACCGTTAGGGATGAAGATTTCCAGCTTCTCCTCGCGCTCCTTCTGCTCCTGGTTGAGCATCTGCTCGTAAGAGTTCAGACGAGCCTTACCCTTAGCCTGACGGGCCTTAGGTGCCATGCGAACCCAT
>JAIJUV010000616.1 GCA_022732315.1 Prevotella sp. | reverse complement strand
CGAGGACATGATGAACATCGCAGCCAATGGTCAGCTTGACGATTGGTGCAACGACAGCTTGAAGTGGTTGCAGGACACATTCGGCAAGGAGAATGTCGTTTCGGTGGTTCTCCACATGGACGAGCACACGCCACACCTCCATGCCTCAATCGTTCCGATAGTGACAGGCGAGCGAAGAAAGGCGAGGAGTAAGACTACGGACGAGGGCAAGCGGACATACCGCAAGAAAGCCAATGCCGTGAGGTTGTGTGCCGATGATGTACTCAACCGAGACAAGATGATTGGCTATCACGACAGTTATGCTGAAGCCATGAACAAGTATGGCTTGATGAGAGGTATCCGTGGATCGGATGCGAGGCATACCACCACGGCACAATATTACCGCAACATCAAGCGAGAGACGGAGAGACTTCAAAACTGCATGAAACTATTGCAATCCGATGTAGAGGAAGCACAACAACTTCTACAACAAACCAAGAGTGAAATCAGCACGGAGAAGCTACAGGCTGCTAAGATGGAAGCCAAGACTGCCCTTGTGTCAAAGATTGGTTCTCTTTTGGGCAGTGGAAAATTGAAGGAGGTGGAACAACACAACCGAAAGTTGTGTGAGCTTGTAACAGACCGAGAGCAATACATAGACGAACTCCATGAGAAGGTGCAGCGAATGGAGGACAGCCACAGTAAACAGCTTGGCGAGATGCGGCAGAAGCACCAATCGGAGGTTGCGAATTTAGAGAGCAAGCACACAGTAGAGGTTTCTTTACTCAACGACATCATCCGCAAAGCCAAGCGTTGGTTCCCTATGTTGGATGCACGCTTGCAAATGGAAGACCTGTGCAGGAAGATTGGCTTCTCCATCGAGCAAATCGGAGTGCTTCTGACCGGAAAGGCACTCAACTTTAGCGGTTCACTCTATTCCGAGGAACACAGAAGAAAGTTCAAAGTGGAGAATGCAGAAATCAAGGTGTTCGCTGATTCTACCAAGCCTAACCAATTGTTTTTATATGTCAATAGACAGCCTATTGTTGAATGGTT
>JAIJUV010000615.1 GCA_022732315.1 Prevotella sp. | reverse complement strand
GCTCCTTACTGGTTTGGCTCGGGTACGCCGACTTATCTTATCAAGACGCTGCAGAAGTATCACGTCAATGTGATGGATATTGAGAAGAAATCATGTGATGTGGATGACTTTGATGTTTCGCCGGAAATGATGACTTCTGCGCTTCCATTGCTCTATCAGAGTGGTTATCTCACCATCAAGAAGTATAACCCGATGCTGCATCGTTATACACTGGAATATCCTAACAGGGAGGTAAAGATTGGCATGCTCAAGAGTCTTGCACCTAACTATCTTTCACCAATATCTTTGGATAATAACAGCTTGGTAGGTGATTTTCTGGAAATGCTTTATGATGGAGATGTAGAGGGAGCAATGATTCGATTGAAAGCGTATCTTGCCAGCATCTCCAACCGTTTGAGCAATAAGAACGAACGGGATTTCCAGACGGTGTTCTATCTTATCTTTAACCTGATGGGCGCCAATATGAGGGTAGAGGAGGATAGTGCAATAGGCAGGGCTGATGCCGTTGTGTATATGCCTGATGCTGTATTTGTTTTCGAATTGAAGTATGATGGTTCTGCCGAAGAAGCAATCAAACAGATAGATGAAAAAGGATATCTGATTCCATATTCTGCTGATGGTAAACGCTTGTTCAAAATTGGTGTTAATTACGATAGTAATCAGCGGACAATTAGTGATTGGAAGATAAAGGAAGGATAAAATACTGCACTTTAGTATATAGTTCTACAACGGGCTGAAGGGGCTGCTGTCTCTTCAGCCCGTTTGGTGTCAGCTAGCTAAAACTCTCTTATATTCTGGTACTTGACGTTTGGATTTACGTAATCGTTTTCGTAGTTTTAGTTCATTTTGGTTCACATTTTTCCGAGATTCTCAAAATGATTTGCTAAATTTGCCAACGAAACAAACTGGTAAATGAATCAAACTAAAATAAAGTTATTCATCAACTAATTAATAATATATAAACTTAAAATAAAACGATTATGAAGAAATTCTTTACTCTTATCGCAGCCGTAGCTTTGGCTGCTAGTGTTAATGC
>JAIJUV010000614.1 GCA_022732315.1 Prevotella sp. | reverse complement strand
GGACAGTTGTAAAGCTCGATATCGGTCAGGTTTTCCATCTTGTCCCAATCCTCATTCTTAAACTCCTGCGCAAACTTACCGTAAACAGGATCGTCAGCATTGTAGAACTTCGCACAAACCCCATCGGCTGTGATAGAAGAGTTACCGATGTAGAACTGCTGCAACTTGGTCAGACGGTAGATGGCCTTAGATACACCTGTAATCTTGTTGGTCATTGTACCGATCTGAGCGTCTTTCAGGTTGATGCGGCTGTCCTTCTTGATTCTGTTCTTCGGTGCCACCTTAGGATCAGAGTTGTAGCTTTCTACAATCATATCCGACATGTTGGCACGTGGGTCATACTTCAGGAACTTGTTCTCATAGTCGTGACGCATGCTGCTCTTCTTTGCTGCAGTCAGACTGTTTGCATCATAATCGTTGAAGATGTTGGCGCCAATCTTCTCATCGTGAGAACCGAGGTTGAGCACCTGGAGTTCAGTCAGCTGTCCGATGGCATCAGGCAAGATACCCTTGGCACCGAAACCGGCGATGATGAGACCGATGACACGGCCGTTGCTGTTGAGCGTTACGCCTGGCTGGTCGCCCCACATATCGAGTTCCTTGTTGAAGTTCCAGTTAGCTCCCTTGAAGGTAGCATCGCCATAGAAGCTCCACTCCTTACCCTGGAGAGATTCCCAGATAGCCTTCAAAGCCTCATAGTCCTTGATATATTCCTTGGTCTTGGAAAGGAGGATAGGCACCTGGGCTTTATCATTCAGTTGATTATCCTCTACGATGAAAGCCTCACCCTTTACAGGCTGGGTCTCGTACTTGGTCTTCACCGCACCAGTCTTACCGTAGGTGGTATAAGAGGTAACCTGATAAGTACCGGCAGGCAGCCATACGGTAGAATCGCAGTAAGCTGTACCTGTGTCCATATACTTATCGTTCTCATTGTCAGGATTCTGATGCTCTTCGCTAGACTCCTTATATTTCACCTTCAGTTCAGGGAAGGTAAAGGTCTCACGGGTAAAGAGGTTGGTTACGCTGACATCAAC
>JAIJUV010000162.1 GCA_022732315.1 Prevotella sp. | reverse complement strand
AATGGTGATAACGTTATCGATAGCAAGGACCAAGTTTACTTGGGCAAGGGAGGCTGGTATGGTACTCCTACCACACTCGGTGTCAACGTGACATTGAAGTACAAGAACTTCACCCTCTTCTTGCTCGGTACAGGCAACTTTGGTGCCAAGGCAGTGAAGAACTCTACCTACTACTGGGTGGGCGGTGACGCTAAGTACACAGCAGAAATGCGTGGCAGATGGACTCCAGAGACAGCAGCTACTGCTACCTATCCACGTCTGACAACAGAGGCTGGTACAAACAACTACCAGACATCAGACTTCTGGATGTACTCTACAGACCGCTTCGACCTGCAGAAGGTACAGCTTACATACGACTTTCCTAAGTCAATGTTCATGAAGAGCTTCGTTCGTGGTCTCCAACTCTTTGTAAATGGTAACAGCTTGCTGACCATCGCCAAGGAGCGCAAGATACTGGAGATGAATGTTAACAATTCAGGTTCTGCACCATTGAATCGCTTCTATAGCATCGGTGCTAAGGTATCATTCTAGAATCAATAAAAGAATAAAATTATGAAATTATCAAGATTATTATTGATAAGTGCAGTCGCAATCTCACTCACATCTTGTGATGACTTGTTTGAACCTGCCTTGGAAAATAACCAAGATATCAGCCAGATGTACAAGGATCCACAGTTTGCTCGTGGCATTCTTGACAATGCTTACTTGGCTTTGCCATATAGCACTACTCCATCTTCTGATGTGGCTACCGATGATGCTGTCACCAACGACAACTCTGGCGACCTCTTCAATTACAGAAAGATGGCTACTGGTTCTTGGGCTGCAAATATGAACCCTGTATCACAGTGGGATGGTCGTTATCACGCCATCCAGTACTGTAACTTGATGTTGGAGAACTGTGATAAGGTGGAGTGGTCTTACTCTAGTAAGGTGCTCAATAAGATGTATGCCGACAACTATAAGGGCAATGCCTATGCACTGCGTGGCTTGCACCTCTTCTACCTGCTCCGTGCACATGCCGGAATGGTAGATGGACAGTTGATGGGTGTGCCTCTCCATCTCGCATCAGAGACTTCTTCATCTGATTTCAATCTGCCTCGTAATACCTTCAAGGAGTGCATCGACCAGATTATTTCCGACTTTGACGAGGCTTTGAAGTATCTCCCAGAGCAGTATGGTGATGTGGATGAGGACAAGGTTCCTGCCAAGTATGCACAGGAAGGTGCTTCTAATGCAGAGTATAACCGTGCCTTTGGTTCTATCCATCGTGGTAAGATTGATGGCAGAATCATCTCTGCCTTCAAGGCTCAGGTTGCCATCATGGCTGCTTCTCCAGCCTACGCTTCTGCTGGGACTTTCACATACGAGGATGCAGCCAAGCTTGCTGCTGACTGTTTGAAGAAGTTTGGTGGCTTGACAGCTTGTGACCCTGATGGATGGAAGTGGTTCAACAATAAGAGCGTAATCGATAAGTTGGGTGCTACTACAGATAATCCTAAGGAGATTATTTGGCGTGGTGCCATTGAAGAGAACAACTCATTGGAAGGCGAAAACTATCCTCCTTCTCTCTATGGTAAGGGTCGTATCAACCCAACCCAGAACTTGGTGGATGCTTTCCCTATGGCTAATGGTTATCCTATCTCTGATGCCAACTCTGAGTATAATGCCAATGATCCATTCGCCAACCGTGACCCTCGTTTGAAGGCTTACATCCTGGTAAATGGCGATAAGATGGGTTCTACTGATGGTGTGGTTAACTCAGCAGCTGACTCTAAGACCACTGATGGTCTGAACAAGGAGAATGGTAAGTCAACCAGGACGGGTTACTATCTCCGTAAGTTGCTCCGCTCAGATATCAACCTCAACCCTAACTCAACTACCAAGCAGAAGCACTTGAACGCTCGCATTCGTTCTACCGAGATTCTTCTTGACTATGCTGAGGCTGCTAATGAGGCTCAGGGTCCAAAGGCTAATGTAGGTGGAGCCAACTATTCTGCTTACGATGTCATCAAGGCTATCCGTGAGCGTGCAGGCATTGGTGAGTTTGGTGAAGACCCATACTTGGAAGAGTGCGCACAGAGCAAGGAAAAGATGCGTGAGTTGATTCGCAATGAGCGTCGCCTGGAACTCTGCTTCGAGAATCATCGTTTCTGGGACTTGCGTCGCTGGAAGGCTAATCTCAATGAGGCTGCCAAGGGTATCAACATCACAACAGACGAGGCAACTGGTGCTTTCGTCTATAAGACCTTCGAGGCAGAGGAGCGTAAGTATGATGACTATATGTTCTATGGTCCTATTCCTTATTCTGAGATTTTGAAGTATAGCAATCTCAAGCAGAACGAGGGATGGAAATAATAAACGACTAACATTAAAATAAGACTAATGATTATGAAACGTTATATCAAAATGGTAGCTGTCCTCTTGGGACTCATGGCTTCTTTCACTGCATGTGAGAATGGAGACCAGTCTTTCGATGATTACGAGGGCGGAACTACAGCTTACTTTGCTTATCAGTCACCAGTAAGAACTATCGTGCTGGGTGATGATGAGTACGATACAACATTGGACAAGGCGCACAAGTGCAAAATCTTGGCTACCTTCGGAGGCTCATACAATGGCAGAAAAGCTGCGGTTAATGTTGCCGTTGACAACAGCTTGTGTGATCACTTGACATTTGCCGATGGAACTCCTGTGAAGGCTATGCCTGCTGAGTATTATCAGCTCGCAACCACTACTTTCAATTTCAATGGTGGTATGCAGGGCGGTACTGAGGTGCAGCTCACTGATGCTTTCTTCAATGATCCTGAAGCTGTCAAGAATACATACGTGATTCCTTTGGTCATGCAGAATCAGACTGGTTTCGATAGAATCGCTACTGGTACTTTGAAGGAGGGAAGAGAAGGCTCTCGTACCAATGCTTCTGTTTGGGAGAAGGCTCCTCAGGATTACGTGATGTATTGTGTGAAGTTCCAGAACAAGTATAGTGGTTGGTGGTTGACCAATCATAATACAAGCACTGACAACATCGAGAAGGCTTCACAAGTTCAGATTACCACTCGCAGCTTGAACAGCTCTGTTTATTCTGTAGAGTTCCAGGAAGGTGACAAAATCTTGAAGGCTGACCTCTTGCTTACATTCGATGCCAATGAGAAGTGTACCATCACTTCTCTCACCGATGGTGTTACTGCAACAGGTACTGGTTCTTGGGCTGACAATGGTATCCATTCGTGGAATAACAAGGATCGTGACCTGATGGAACTCAATGCTGAGATTACTTTCGCTGGCGGCGTTAAGAAGAATCTCAATGAGAAACTCGTTTGGTGGCGTAGTGGAGTAACCAAGGAGGAGTTCTCTTATACCTATAATAATTAATGATCGCATAAGTTATGAATAAACAAATATTAGTATCTGCACTCGGGGCCATGCTTTTGGCCTCTTGTGCAGACCACTTCGACCAGAATTTCGAGACCGTACGTCCTGGAAAGGAAGCGCAGTATGGTTATCTGGAGCAATATGATGCCTTGAAGGAATACATCAAGGACCGTCCAAACTTCCACCTCGGAATCGGAACTACTGTAGATGAATATAACAAGAAGGAACTGGTGTATGCTTTGACCAACAGCAACTTTAACGAGACTGTAGCCGGCAACGCCATGAAGATGGCTTCTTGTGTTGCTGATGATGGTAGCATGGATTTTGAGAAAGTAAAGGAATATGTTAAGAATGCCACAGATGCAGGTCTTTCGGTTTATGGTCATACCTTGGCTTGGCATGCTCAGCAGCCTAACAAGTATCTGAATCGACTGATTGCAGACAAGGAGTTACCTCCTTCTTCTAATGTCACACGTTGCTTGGTCATCAAGAATGCAAAGGCTGGTGGTCATTGGGATGCTCAATTATATTTCCCTGCTCAGTTATCTAAAGGGAAAAAGTATGTCTTTAAAATGAATGCAAAAGCTACTGCTCCTTTTGAGTTAATTCTATGGGCAGCCCCAGGTGATGCAGATTTAGGCTCGATTCCTGTAGGTACTAAATGGAATGAATATACCGTTGAATTTACTCCGAAAGACAATTATGAGAACTTTGTTTTTGCTGCAGGTAAACTGGGCGGTGAACTGGACATCAAGTCTTTAAGTCTTTGTGAAGAAGGTTCTACCAATAATTTGATCGTAAATGGTGACATAAAAGGGGACGAAGTTCCTTGTAATAAACCTTATTCCTGGCATACGGTAACTACAGGAATTCAAGAAGTGCCCGAAAGTCAAGTGGTTGAAATCCCTGTAAGTGTTGGGCATCTTACCTTTGATGATGGTAAGAACCTTGGTGGATGGGGTATGGATAATACGCCAAAGATTGTAAATGGTGTTTGTGAGGTTGGTAACAACGCAGCCAAGGCGGACCCTTGGAATTCACAAGTTAACTATGAACCAGGTTTCGCTTTCGAGAATGGTAAAACCTATCACTTGAAGATGAAAATCAAGGGTTCTGTAGCTGGTGAATTTGGTGCTGGATTCCAGAATCCTGACGGATACAAAGGCTGTGGTGACTTCCCTACCATCAAGGTTACAACTGATTGGAAGGAAGTTGATGTGACTACCAAATGTAATGGTGACAATGCCTTGCGCCTGCTGCTGAATATCGGTAAATATGCAGGTACCCTCTATATTGATGATTTTGAAGTTTACTACACGAAGTCTTCAAATACCATTCCTCTTACAGATGAGGAAAAGAAGAAAGCACTTACTCCTGCTTTGCAGAATTGGATTTACGGCATGATGGAAGCTACCGAGGGCAAGGTGAAGGCTTGGGATGTTGTAAACGAGGCTCTTTCTGGAGCAGATAAAGATGGTGATGGCAAGTACGACTTGCAGTCTGCTAAACGAGGCAACGTTTCAGCTGACGATGCAAAGAACAATTTCTACTGGCAGGATTACCTGGGTGACATTGATTATGTTCGCACTGCTGTAGCTGCAGCTCGCAAGGGCTTTGTTGATGCTGGTGGAAACCCTGAGGATTTGAAGCTCTTCATCAATGACTATAACTTGGAGAGTGATTGGGACGGCAATGGCAAGTTGAAGAGTTTGAAAAAGTGGATCAAGGATTGGGAGGCTGATGGCGTTACCAAGATTGATGGTATCGGCAGCCAGATGCACATCTCTTGCTATGAAAATCCTCAGACTCAGGAGTCAAAGAAGAATGCTATTGAAAACATGTTGAAGTTGATGGCTGAGTCTGGCAAGTTGGTTCGTATCTCTGAGTTGGATATGGGTTATGTTGATGCCAATGGCAAAGAGGTGAAGACAGCCGATATGACAGAGGAACAGCACAAGGAAATGCGCGCTCTCTATGAGTTCGTTGTCAAGAAATATCTTGAGCTTATTCCTGAGAATCAGCAGTGGGGTATCTGCCAGTGGTGTGCTACTGACAGTCCAGCCAATAGTGGTTGGCGTCCTGGTTTGGCTACTGGCCTCTGGGATTCGGATTATTATCGCAAGCACACCTATGGTGGCTTTGCAGCAGGTCTTGGTGCTCCTGAATATTGGAAGGAAGCCAAGTAATTACTCTAAAAGACATTAGTTTTAGGTTTATCATACAAAGATTAACCGAAAAAAGATGTTAGTCGTTAAGGTTGGCTGTGTTGTGATGACACGGTCAACCTTTTTTATATAATATAAATATTAAACAAATGGTATAAAAAATCCCAGAATTGCTCTTCCAAGCAGTTCTGGGATTTATTATGGTGATATTTGTCATCAATATCTCCGCTATTATATTTTTTATGTATTGCTCAGATTCTTAATGATTTCCAAAGGTAGCTGGGTAGCTTTGGAAACCTGTTCGGCAGAAAGTCCCATTGCCAGCAATCGTTGTGCTGTTTCTGT
>JAIJUV010000613.1 GCA_022732315.1 Prevotella sp. | reverse complement strand
GGTAACTAAGGTAGGTGAAGCACAGCTCATCCTGAAGGGTGCCTGCAAGATCAACATTGCGGACAAGGGTGTTATCAATGTTAACAAGCTTATCTCTTATAACGATGCAAAAGGCCAAATCAGCCTGGAAAAAGCTGGCGGTTTAGCTATTGTTAAGGCAGACGAGTTCCACAACGATGGTGCAGAAAACATCCAGGCATTCGATACTCCTGCAGAAGGTGCTACCTTCCTGTTCCAGTTCACAAAATGCTTTAATGGCGAGAACCAGCTTCCTACAGCAGAGGATCTTGACATTGCAGCATCATACCTCGACTACGACAAGGCTACCACTGGTGATTTTGTTAAGTTGAAAGATACTGATAACAAGCAATATGGTTATGAATTGACTGCAACAACAGAGAACTTGAGCAATAAGCCAAAACTGGATTTGTTCTCTGCAGCTGGAGTTACAGAGAATACCCTCTCTGCAACATCTATCCAGGCTGCTAACGACAAGTTGTATGTTACATACCACACCCAGGGCAATGATAAGAGTCATATGGGAGGCGGATTGGAAGTTGCTCATATCGACGGCAAATCACTTATTCTCGATGAGGCAGTAACAGCTCAGGGAGGATTGGATGTAAACTATGGTATGATTGACGGCAGCCGCTTCTATGTTGCTGCAACAACCTACAAAGAAGGTGCATTCTTGGGCTATGTGGAACTGGCAAATGGATTGATGGGTAAGAGTAAACTCGTTACCTACCCTATTGATAAGACAAATCCAAACAATGGCATTGATGCCAATAGTGTAGTCAAGTATAAAGACAACTTCGTTTTGGCAACAAACAAGGGTTATCAGGTTTACAACTCAACATTCACCCTGCGTACTCCACACCTCACAACAAATGACGTGAAGTTCGTAGCTGTTGGCAATGACAAGCTCTATGGTTTGGAGGCAAATGGTACAACTACTGGTACTGTCAACATCTTCGACAACATTAATCTGGAAAATCCTCAGAGCTATACTACAGAAGGTAAAGTGGGTGTTGTTGATGGC
>JAIJUV010000161.1 GCA_022732315.1 Prevotella sp. | reverse complement strand
CTGGAGCAGCACGGCATTGACGTGGTGGAGACCGACCTGGGTGAGCGCATCATCCAGCTTCTGGGTCAGAAGCCTAGCCATATCGTGATGCCTGCCATCCACCTGAAGCGTGAGGAGGTAGGAAAGATGTTCGAGGAGAAGGGTATCTCCAAGGAAATAGGCAACTATGATCCTACTTATCTGACCCGCTGTGCCCGTCATCATCTCCGCGACCAGTTTATGGAAGCTGGAGCAGGTATGACCGGATGTAACTTCGGTGTGGCTGCCACCGGCGATTGCGTGGTTTGCACCAACGAGGGTAATGCGGATATGACCACTTCCATGCCTAAGCTCCATATCGTAGCGATGGGTATTGAGAAACTGGTTCCTGATTATAAGTCATTGGCTGTGTTCCAGCGTCTGCTTTGCCGCTGCGGAACCGGTCAGCCTACCACCGCCTTCACTTCTCATTTCCGTCAGGCTCGTCCGGGTGCCGAGATGCATGTAGTATTGGTGGATAACGGCAGAAGCGACATTCTTGCTGATAAGGACCACTGGCAGACGTTGAAGTGTATGCGCTGCGGTGCCTGCATGAACACCTGTCCGGTTTATCGTCGTTCAGGCGGTTACAGCTACACCTATTTTATTCCGGGGCCTGTAGGTGTGAACCTGGGTATGCTGAAGAATCCTCAGAAGTACAGCGACAATGTTTCGGCATGTACTTTGTGCTTGTCATGCGATAATGTCTGTCCTTCCAAGGTAGGACCAGGTTCGCAGATTTATGTCTGGCGCCAGAGTCTGGAGAAGTTGGGTAAGGCTGATCCTGTGAAGAGGGCGATGTCGAATGGTATGAAGTATCTCTTCGACCGTCCTGCGCTCTACACCACTGCCCTGAAGTTTGCTCCGCTTGTCAATCTGGTTCCTGAATGCTGTACGCACTTCAGCAATTGGAATGCCTGGGGCATCGGTCATGCCATGCCTGAGTTTGCAAAGAAGAGTTTCCATCAGCTTTGGAAAGAAGGAAAGGTGAAGTAGTGGGTCATCATAAAGTTCAAAGTTCAAATTTCAAAGTTCAATGAAGAAAGAAGATTTCCTGAACAAGTTGCGTAAGAATACGCACGTTCAATTCGATATGCCTGTCGTAGATGTGAAGGGTATTCAGTATGAGGATACGCTGAAACAGTTTGTTGAGATGACGGAATCGGTAGGTGGCCATGTGATAGAGGCGAAGGAAGGTGAGAGTCTGGATGAGCTGGTGAAGAAGGCTTATCCGGAAGCCAAGGTCTTTGCCTCTCATCTGCCAGAAATCACGATTGCCCAGAAGAATCCTGATACCGTGGCTGAGGCCAACGACCTGAATGGTACTGATGTGGGTATAGTTCGTGGTGAAGTAGGTGTAGCCGAGAATGGTTGCATCTGGATTCCTCAGACCATGAAGGAGAAAGCGGTGCTTTTCATCTCGGAATACCTTGTGATATTCCTCGAAAAAGAGAAAATTGTGAACAATATGCATGAGGCTTATGCCCGAATCGAGATGGATCCGAAGTATAATTTCGGTACTTTCATCAGTGGTCCTTCCAAGACTGCCGATATTGAGCAGGCACTGGTAATGGGTGCGCAGGCAGCCAGAGGCGTAACCGTAGTGCTTTTGTAAAAGAAGTATTGAATCTTAATCTATACGAATAAAGCCCACCAAATCGGTGGGCTTTATTCGTATCTCTGCTCAGTTAGATTTCCCATTGGTATGTGTCGTAGATGACCCCTCTTCCTCCGAATCCTTCCTTTTGGTGGATGAGATTCTTGTTGAGATACTTGCCCGCATCTTCTGTGGATTTGCCGAAGTCGAAGTATGGGACATTCCATGGGCATTTGTGGAGGATAAAGTCGAAGAGGGCATCCAAAGCTCCCAGTTCCTTGCCCAATTCGTTGGCAGCGATATACTGGGTATGAATTACTTGGGGGGTAGTATATACGATGCTTCCACCAATAATCGTTTCATCTTTCTTTACCACAAAGCAGAGAATGTGGTCTGGAAAACGATGCATAAGTAATTGCAGTTCCTCTTTCGAGTGTACAGGATGAGTATTATGCCTCTGCCAAAGATTCTTGTCCAATAAATCCCAAAAGTCTGTGATGTCCTTTGGAAATTTTGTAAATCCAACACTTAGTCCATGGCTCACAGCTTTCTTGATGCCTCTTCTTCTCTGCTCGCTGAATCGTAAGGGGGCATTGAGAAAAATGGTAGTGGAAATCTCTCTAGCTATCAACTTTGCCTTCCCAATATAGGAGAGAGCATAGAGGTCCTCTTCCGAAGGGATGCTCTGGTATATCCATGGCATTGCCTTGTAGATACATAACTGGAAATCATTTTGCAGGAGATAGTCCTTGAGAGCCTGAAAGATGTCGATGCAAACTTCTGCTGTTACCTTGGAACAAGTCAGTAAGCCTCCATACGTCAGTCCTTGGTGAGAATAGAGAATCTTCTTGTCCTCATCCGCAGTTTCATTGGCAGGAAGAATGGCATACAAGCGTCCTTTATAATAGAACATCAAGGAATGGTCATGAAATCTGTCTTGATGATAGTCCATATAGTTTCTGTCGAAGAGGAAGGTGCCTTGTCTGGATTTCCAAACAAAGTTGTTCCATTCGGCAGCGTCTTTTGGGGTATATCTTTTGATTTCTATCATGGCTCTGATGTTGTGCTATGTGTGGTATGGATGTATTTCAGAAATTCATCGTATTCATACAGATAGTCTTCTGGCTCATAAAGTTCAGAGGCAAGCACCAGGCATACGGCTCCCTCGGAGAAATCATCCAGTGTGCGCCATATCTCTGTGCCGAGATAGAGCCCCATGCCAGGATTGCTGAGCTGGTATTTCTTGGTCTCCTTGCCGTTGTCTAGGGATACGGTAAATGATCCATGCACGGCGATGATGACTTGCTGGAGCTTTTTGTGGGCATGACCGCCTCGGTTGCCACCCTGTGGCACATCGTATATCCAGTAGGCACGTTTCAAGTCGAAGGGAAGCTCGATGTTCTCCTCTGATACGGTCAGGTTGCCTCTAGGGTCGGATATGGTATGTAATTTGATGATTCTACCTAATTCTTTCATAAAGTTGTATTCTTTTATTTGATAACGCTCTTTTTCTTATTTTATTGCTTATTGCTTATCCTTCTTGGGCAACTTGATGCTGGCATTGAACTTACGATGGCTCATTTCCTTCTTAATTTCCTTGGAGTAGAGGCTTGCACCTTCACGGTTCAGATGGTTGGCATTGTGGAATAATGCCCTGTGATGGGTGTAGGCAGTGTCGCAATAATGGTTAAGGAATGGGATGCCTTCCTGTTGGCAGATAAGCTTGAACCTGCGAAATACTGAGTCGCTTTGGTAGGATAGCTGTGGCGATGCTGTGAATATGAGGCTGGTATGGCTCCTTTTGCATTCGGCTATCAACTTGTGCAGATATTCATATTTCTTTCTGTCGTGTTTGTTTTGGGGTAAGGTCTCCTTCTCGATGGCTTGGCATCCCTCGTAGGGAGAGTAACCCTTGGTATAGCTCATGGCTGGATGACGCCAGTCGGCAAGCAGCTTGAGTAACCTCGAATTATACTGATAGAAAGGAAAGAGCATCTTGATGCGCTCGGTGGAGTCCACGTCCCAGAAAATCTCTCGTATGCCTGGTCGGTGGTAATAGGGGCGCAGGTTGGTGAGATAGGTACTGTTGTCATCTTGCAGCAGGTCATAGTCTGGTTCTACATCGTAGATGAGCATGTGGGGCATGCGTCTTTGCTTGAGTAGTTGCAGTCTGCCCATGCTGAAGATGATGCCCATGCGGTCTTCTCCCACATTATAATAGTTGCCCAAGATGTCTGGGTCGTAGTGATGCAAGGCTCTCGACGACCCCATGATGATGGAGTCGGCTATCAGCTTATTGTGGATATAGCGCATCCTGCCGCTCTCGCCTTTTACCTGAAGGTCGAGATAACGAAAGGTTTGTGCCGTGATGATATATATGATGGTCAGCAAGATAAGAAAGACCATGATTTTACTTAAGAACTTTTTCATATTTCAGCTTACGATTTGTTTCAACTTACGTTTATTTCAGCTTACGATTTAGAAACCTGCGTAGATGAATTGCCCCGAATCGAATACACCGAAGAGGAAGATGCTGGTAGTTACCACGACGTATGTACACCATCTCACCCAGAGCTTCGGATGATGGAATGGATTTTGACCTGGGGTTACTTCAACGATGAGATCTTTGGCGAATACCATCAAGATGAATAAGAGGATGAATTTTTCAAATACCCAGAAGTTCATGTCTTGCTCAGTGAATATCTTGCCGATTACATGGAAGGCATCGCCCACGCTTGGCATTCGGAAGAATATCCATAGGAAGTTGATGAGCAGGAAGTTGATGAGGATGCTTATTCCTCTCCTCATTCTCTGCCTAACTTTGTGCTCGGTATTTCTACTCTCTTTGGTGAAGCTTAGCATCTTCTCCATCACTTGGAAGAATCCGTGAAGAACTCCCCAAAGTATGAAGGTCCAGTTAGCCCCATGCCAAATGCCACTGATGAGGAAGGTGATAATGATGTTGAGATAGGTTCTCCCCTTGCTGCATCTGTTTCCGCCTATGGGGATGTAGATGTAATCGCGCAGCCATTGGGAGAGACTGATGTGCCAACGATGCCAAAAGTCGGTGACGCTATGGGCAAAGTAGGGATTGTGGAAATTCTGTTGCAAGCGGATGCCGAGCATGGAAGCCGAACCGATGGCTATGAGAGAGTAGCCGGCAAAGTCGGTGTATAGTTGGATGGAATAGAGGACGGAGGCTGCCAGCAGTTCTGATCCACTGTGCTGCATATAGCCATCCAGCACGGGATTCACGTAGAGCAAGAGACGGTCGGCAATAACCGTCTTCAAGAACATACCCCACACTATCATCTTGGCACCATTTGCCAACTGCTGATAGTTAGGACGCACCAGCTGGCTCAGTTGGCATCTCAGGGCATCGTATCGGTTGATAGGACCTGCCGTGATGGATGGGAAGAAGGATATATAGAGCATGTAGGTGGGCAGATGATGCTCTGCTTGATACTTATCTCTGTAAACATCGAAGAGATAACTCAATGCCTGAAAGGTGAAGAAAGAGATACCCAGTGGTACTATGAGGGTATGGTGAGATGAGAGGCTATCCATGTAGAGCACCTCTGTGAGGATAAAGTCTGTATATTTGTAGAAGAGCAGGGGGAGGGTGGTAAGAAGGGCTCCTAAATAAACAATGAGTTTGCTTCTGTTGTTTGAGGTGCTGTTTGTTCTCTCCTTTCCCTTATTTCTTTCTATCAATAGAGCGGAAGTATATGAGATGAGTGTTACCACCAAAAGTATAGCTGCCAATGACTGGTTGTAATAGTAGTATAGGGCATAGGAAATCGCCAACAAAAAATACTTTTTGATGGCTTCCTTCTTGATGGCATGGAGCAGCAAGAAGAGGAAGGGAAATAAGGTGATGTATAGAAATGAATTGTAAATCATTGGAATAGTGTGGGCGAGTTTTCAATAAAAGAAGTACAGAAAACGAACTGTTAACTGTAACAGTTAACTTTTCGCTTTCTGTATTCTTTGTTGCTGGGCAGGTAACAAATCTGCCCTCTCGGTATTTTTTAATGGGGGATGATGTTATTTCTTCATGTATGGGTCGGTTCCCAATACAGTCTTTGCCAGACGCTTTGCCTTGTCGCGAAGCTGATTGAGGTCATCGCCCTTCTCGCCGTAGCAGAGTACAACGCCCATGCGGCGGCCCACGTGAGCCTCTGGCTTGCCGAAGATACGGATGCGGGTATGGTCTTCCTTCAGGGCATCGAGCATATTGTAGTTTAATGGCTCGGTGCTTTCCTCTGGAGAGAGGAT
>JAIJUV010000160.1 GCA_022732315.1 Prevotella sp. | reverse complement strand
CTCGTAGGCACCATAGAGCAAACCGATAGGATTGCTGGCGGTGATAGTTGCTTCGTACTGAATGTTGTCGCCTTGCTGGGCAGGACGGGCGTAGATGTTATAGCCCTCGCCCAGGTTGAGACTCTTGTCTATCTTGAGCTCAACATTCTTACCTCGCCAGTTGTTCTCCAACTCCTGCTTGGCAATCTTGGCTGTTGCATCATTAGGCAACTGTGAGATGACTTGGCATGAGTTAGCATACTGCTTTCCGAGCCATAACTGTGAACCATCACTCTGTGCAGAAACATGGAGTGATGTAAGTACCGTAAATAATAAAATGAGGTATTTCTTCATATCTTTGCAGATCATTAGTTTGTATTGTTATTGTTTCTGCTGCAAAGATACGAAAAAATACCTTATTCTCTTCTATTTGTTGTTTATTTTTCATTTCTCTTTGTTTCAGCATACTCGCTAGGCGACATGCCATAGTGTTTTTTGAACACGGTAGAGAAGTGGGTCTGGTTGTTGAAGCCCACGGAGTAAGCCACCTGCGTGATGTTGATCTGTCCTTCTTCTATCAGGCGTGCTGCCTGTTCCAGTCGCAGGTTGCGGATGAATTCTCCGGCAGATACACCCGCTATCTCCTTGAGCTTGCGGTGCAGTTGGGCACGGCTGATACCCACATCTGTCGTAAGTTTCTCCACGTTCAGATCCTGATCGGCTAGATGTTCATTCATATAGTTCATCACTCGCTCCATCAGGGCATCGTTGTTGCCTTTCACCTGAATCTGCTCAATCTTCGCTTTCTGTCCTTGTGCCCCGCTATACTTGCCACGGATGCGTCGCACATTATCCACCAGGTTGTCGATGAGAATATGCAGTTCTTCCATGTTGAATGGCTTTGCCAGGAAGGCATCCGCTCCCTTGCGCAAACCTTCCATGCGGTTCTCTACTTCGCTCTTCGAGGTGAGTAGGATGACAGGAACATCGCTGATGTTGCTGTTGCTCTTGACGTTCTTCAGCATGGTGATGCCATCCATCTCTGGCATCATCACATCGCTTATCACGAGGTCGTACTTGCCCGTGAGCAGCATCTTCAATCCTTCCTTGCCGTTGCGGGCATGGTCAAATCGGTACCAGTCGCACAGTTCGGTCTTGATGTAGTGGGCTATCTCTGCATCGTCATCTACTATCAGAATGTTGAAGTTGCGGTTGGCTTGCACTTTCTTGCCGATGGATTCGATGCTTCTGTCCTCTTCCTCGTTGAGAATCTCTTCTGGCTTCAGATGTTCCTTGCCCAGCGGAATGGTTACCTCGAAGCAGGAACCCTTGATGCCATCGGTGCGGTTGTATGCCTTGATCTTGCCTCCGTGCATCTCTACGAATGCCTTGCAGAGGTTCAGTCCTATGCCGGTGCCTTCGATGTGAAGGTCGCTGCTGTTGCTGCCTTGGTAGAACCGGTCAAAGAGTCGGTCGGTCTTCTCTTCCTTCAACCCGATGCCGGTATCCTGTACCTTGATGATGGCATTCTTCTCGTCCTTGCCCATGATGAGGGTGATGGTGCCGCCATTGAAGGTATATTTCATGGCGTTGGAGAGCAGGTTGGAAATCACCTTGTCGAAGTTGATGCGGTCTATCCATACAGGCAACTTGCCTTTGGCATCGTTGAGGCTCGCGTCTTCCTGGAGCGAGAGCGTGATGTTGCGCTCTTCTGCATTGAAACGGTAGAGCGATATGATGCCGTTCAGGAATTCCTTGAGCTGGGTTTCCTGACAGTGCAGATGCATCTGGTTCTTGTCTATCTTTCGCTCGTCGAGTATCTGGTTTACCAGAAGCAGCAGGCGTTGGGCGTTGCGGTCGATGGTGTCGATGTCCTGCTTGCTTTCGGCATCCGTGATTCTGGTCTTCAACTTGTTGAGCGGTCCCATAATCAATGTCAGCGGCGAACGGATATCGTGGGTGGCATTGATGAGGAACTGCATCTTGGTTTCTTCCAGGTCTTCCTTGCGACGGCGCTCATACCGGTAGATGATATACAGGATGATGCCTGCTGCTGCCAGGAAATAGAGGAGGAATGCCCAGGTGGAAGCATACCAAGGGTCGCACACCCTGATGTGGATGATGGTTGATTTCTTGGAGAAGTTGCCATTGCTCATGGCTCTTACCTCCAGGGTATAGCTGCCAGGCTTCAACTTGTTGAATGATACGGCGTTGGAGCCTTCGTTGGTGCTGTTCCATTTTCCCTCGTTGATACGATATTGGAAGCTGATGTTGTCGGTGTTCCTGTAGTTGAGCAGCGAGAACTCCAGCGTGAACGAATTCTCCTCGTATGGTATCGTGAACTCATCCGTCAGACAGTTGATTGGCTTGCCGTCGATGATGAAGTTGGTGAGATGAACATCTCCCAGTTCCATCTTCTTGGCTCTCACTCTTTCCGGGTAGAAGGTGGTGATGCCGTCGCTTGTTCCGAAGGCGATGAGGTCGCTGGCGGTATGCATGGAGGACCCCAGCACGTATTCACGGGTGGTTAGCCCGTTGCCATTGATGTGCCCGATAAACTGTCTGTTCTTCTGGTCATACTGCCAGATGCCCATGGTGGTGCTTACCCATAAGTCGCCCTGATGGTCTTTGATGATGCTGCACACCTGCTTTCCCTTCAGAACTTCGGCGTGAGGGAAATCTTGGGTCTTATTGTTCTTTCGGTCGAAAAGATAGAGTCCTTCTTCTGTTCCGATAATCATATCGCCGTTCTTACCTTCACAGATGCCATTCGCCTGTCTGTCTTTCAGAATGTTATGCCATCCGAAGTCCTTGAAGCTGAGTGTCTTCGTGTTGAGGCAGGAAACGCCATTAGATGTACCTATCCACAGATGACCGGTATGGTCGAATGCCATGCTGCGCACCCAGTCGTTGCAGAGGAATCCCTTGTTTCCTCTCTGTCGCATATTGAGCACGGTAACCTTGCCGCTTTCCACATTATATATATATAGGCCCTTGCTATATACGGAGATATAGAGATTGCCCTGGTTGTCATCTGTCATGCAGTAGATGCCCGCACTGGTAAAGGTGAGCTTTTCCTGATAGGCTCCCGTATGCGGATTGTAGCTGTAGAGCGCACTTCCGTTGCTGATCCAGTATGCCCCCCGGCGGTCTTTGTAGATGATGCAGGTACCTGCTGGCGAGGTAGGGTGGGCGATAATCTTTCCTGAAGCATCAAAACAGAATACGCCACTGTTTTGCACCGTACACCATGTTTCGCCATTCTCGCCAGGGGCGATGGAAGAAACGCTGCTGCCGATGATGTAGTTCTGTGCCGAGAAACTCCAGCTGCTGAAGGCTTGCTGGCGCTGGTTGAGCAGATAGAGACCTTTCTTGTAACAGCCTATCCAGAGGTTGTTGTCCTTGTCTTCGATGATGTCGTTGACGAAGGCGGTGGAAAGATTGAAATTGCTGTTGCTGTTTTCCAGCTGTTCCACCTTGTTGCTTCCCTTCTTGATGATCAGGGCTCCATGTTCTGAGGTGCTGATATAGAGGTTGCCATCGTGGTCGAAGGTGGCATTGTTGATGGTTACATGATTCTTGAATGCTCCCAGGTCGTAACCGGCATCGGCTATACGTCCCGTGCGATAGTCATAATAGATGATGCCATACATGCAGACGATGAGCATGGCTTGCGGACGATGCTGGATGAATGCCACAGGGGCTCCGTATGGCGATTTGAAGTCTTTGCGCTGCACCTTGCCTTGCTTCTCGATGAATCGGGTGAAGGTAGACAGGTGACTGCTCTGCCAGAGATAGTGGTGCTTGTCTTCGTAGATATGGGTGAAGAATACATCCGAGTCGCGCTCGGCGTATGCTCTCTCCCATTTGATGGTGAATCTGTTGTTTGCCGTTTTCTCTATGCCGTTGTTCTTCACGGAGTAGAGACCGTAACCTGCCGTGCCCAGCAGGATATCGCCGCGATGGCTTTCTACCATCGAATAGATGCGTGGCTTTCTGCCATCAGGAAACTGGAGACGGGAGAAATTGTTCGTCTCATAATTATAGCGCATCAGTCCCTTGGCGCAACCAATCCAGAGGTTACCTTTCTTATCTACCAGAAGGTCGGAGATAATATTGTCGGTGATGGAGGTTGTGTCTTCTTCGTTGTGCAGATAGTTGGTAAAGCGGTAGCCGTCGAACTTGCTGAGTCCGTATTCCGTGCCCACCCAGATATAGCCATACTTGTCTTGCACAATACAGTTGATAAGCGAACTCGATAGCTTGCCCGAAGTGAAGAGTTCACCACTGTCGGCCCATACCATAAGCGATAAGGCGATAGCGAAGAGTGCCGTGAGGCAATGTCTGATATGCTTCATATTTTTGTCCGTTTCTTATTTAAATAGGTTATTATGGCTGCAAAAGTAACAAAAAACAATGGAAGAAACAAATTCTAATGTAACAATATGTTTCGTTTCTTTTTGTTTCTTTATCTTTTTGTGCCTTTTTTGTGAGTATGAAACAAATAGAAAAGTAATGGTAACTATAAAATACCTGTTATTTCATAACTTATTAGTAAATTTGCATCGTCAACAACAATAGAAACATTAAAAGCATCATAATAACAATGAATAAGCAAGCAATAAAAATCTTATCTTTGGCGCTCGTATTGGCTGCGTCAAGTTCTGTAGCTTTCGCTCAGAAGGTGTGGAAAGGCTCTTGGGCTACTGCAGTGGAATGGACTGGCAAAGGAGATATGCCTAAGGAAAGCTTGAGCAACCGCTCTTGCCGACAGGTGGTTCATGTTTCCTTTGGCGGAGAGGAGCTCAGAGTGAAGCTCAGCAATGAACAGAGCAAGGAACCGGTGGAAATCAAATCGGTGTATATTGCAGATACCGATAAGGACAGCAACTGGTTTGTGAATGGTAAGACCGTGAAGTATCTCAAGTTTAATGGCAAGAAGAATGTAACCATTGCTCCTGGCAAGGCTATCTTCTCAGATGATTTGAAATATGCCTTGAAGAGTGGACAACGCCTCACGATTACCATCGACTATGGCAAGCAGACACCCGTGAATGCAACGTCTCATCGTGGTTCACGTACCACATCTTATATAGTAAACGGTTTGCATCGTACTCCTAAACCGATGGATAAGAGTTTTGATGATGGCGAGGAGGTGGATCACTGGTATAATCTTTCAGCCATTGATGTGAAGACCGATAAGGCTACCCCTGTGGTGGCTATCCTCGGAAACTCTATCACTGATGGTCGTGGAAGTACCACCAACCATCAGAACCGATGGACCGATTTCCTCTCGGATGCCCTGAATGCTGAGAAGCCATACGGCGTATTGAATCTCGGTATCGGTGGCAACTGCGTAGTGCAAGGCGGATTGAGCGAACCTGCCATGAAGCGTTTCGACCGTGATATTCTGGGACAGGCAGGTGTGGATAAACTCATCATCTTTGAGGGAACCAACGATATCGGCTGCTGTGGCGGAAATTATGAGCACATGACAGATACCCTGATTGCCTGTTACAAGGTGCTGATAGCCAAAGCCAAGGCTAAGGGCATCAAGGTGTATGGCGGAACCATCACCCCAACCAAGGGCAATGGCTGGTATTCTTTCTGGCACGAGGCAATGCGCCAAACCGTGAACGAATGGATTAGAAAGAGCGGTGCCTTTGATGGGGTCATCGATTTCGATGAATTAACCCGCGACCCGAAAGACCCTCAGCGCCTGAAGGCTGAATATTCAGACGACTGGTTGCATCTCAACCCTAAGGGATATGAAGCGATGGGCAAGTTTGCCGCAGAAAAATTGAAATAAAAGAATAAAGATATGGAAAAGACTTCACAGGAATCTCAGGGATTCTGCAAATTAAGTTGGCTGCAGCGCATCGGATTCGGTTCTGGTGACTTGGCACAAAACCTCATCTT
>JAIJUV010000612.1 GCA_022732315.1 Prevotella sp. | reverse complement strand
GCTCATCCTGAGAAGGTATTCGCTTCTGAGGATGGTCGCGATAAGTTCGTAGAGATGGATAGCGAGGCTTTCCGCGTGATCCTCGGCGACTACGTTACTATCGATGACGGTACAGGTATCGTTCACATCGCTCCTACATTTGGTGCTGATGATGCCAAGGTGGCTAAGGATGCCAACATCCCTGCGCTTTACCTTATTAATAAGAAGGGCGAGACTCGTCCAATGGTTGACCTGCAGGGTAAGTTCTATCTCATCGAGGACCTCGATGCCAATTTCGTGAACGCTTGCGTCAACAAGGAGGCATACGCTCATCACGCAGGCGACTACGTGAAGAATGCCTACGATCCACAGTTTAATGTGGATGGTGTCTGGGATAAGAAGGCTTCTGAAAAGGCTGAAGACCTGAACATTGTACTCTGCTACGAACTGAAGCAGGAGGGCAAGGCTTTCAAGAGCGAGAAGCACGTGCACAACTATCCTCATTGCTGGCGTACCGACAAGCCTATCCTCTATTATCCATTGGATAGCTGGTTTATCAAGGATACAGCCCGCAAGGAGCGCATGGTGGAACTCAACAAGACCATCAACTGGCAGCCAGAGAGCACCGGTACAGGTCGTTTCGGCAACTGGCTCGAGAACCTGAACGACTGGAACCTTTCACGTTCCCGCTTCTGGGGTACTCCATTGCCAATCTGGCGTGATGAGAACCGTGGCGAGAAGTGCATCGGCAGTCTGGAGGAACTCTATGCTGAAATCGAGAAGTCAGTGGCTGCCGGCATCATGCAGAGCAACCCATTGAAAGAGAACGGTTTCGTTCCTGGCGACTATAGTCAGGAAAACTATGATAAGATTGACCTCCACCGTCCATACGTTGACAAGATCGTATTGGTCAACGAGGAGGGCAAGCCAATGTATCGTGAGAGCGACTTGATTGACGTTTGGTTTGATTCAGGTTCAATGCCTTACGCCCAGCTCCACTACCCATTCGAGGGTGAGATGGCTCGTGGCACAGAGGCAGACCGCGATGCACTCATCCACAGCACC
>JAIJUV010000611.1 GCA_022732315.1 Prevotella sp. | reverse complement strand
AAAATAGTGATATTCTAGAGTGACATACAGTTCACCTTAACACCCGTTAACCAATTCGTTTAAACTTGTTTCCAGGTGCAAAGGTAAAAGAAGTGACATATATTAAGGATATTGTAGAGCGTAATAAAATTAAAGTGCCAGAGGGGTTACGTGAACTTGTGCGTATTTTAGCATCAGGAATAGGCTCTTCTACTAATCCGACCAGGATTTGTAATACCTTTCAATCTGTAAGTCAATTACAAATAACTGATAAGACAATAAATGAATACATCTCAGACATACAGGATGCTTTTCTTATAGAAGAGGCTCTCAGGTATGATGTTAAAGGTAGAAAGTATATTGGTACAGAGACTAAGTATTATTTTTGTGATTTGGGATTGAGAAATATAGTATTGAATCTCAGACAACAAGAAGAAACACATATTATGGAAAATGTCATTTATAATGAACTAAGAATGCGAGGTTACTTGGTTGATGTCGGTTTAGTTGAATGTTGGACAACGGACGAGAATGGAAAAAGGAAACGTAGTAAACTAGAAGTTGATTTTGTAGTAAATAATGGTCCCGAACGTGTGTATATTCAGTCGGCTTTTAATATGCCAACTAAGGATAAAGAGAAACAGGAGCGTCGTTCTCTTATAAATATCGCTGACAATTTTAGAAAAGTAATTGTTGTGAAAGATGATATTAAGAGAAAGATTGATGATGATGGTGTCGTCACGATTGGACTCTTCGACTTTTTGCTAGATGAGCAGAGTATAGAGAGATATTAAGCCTAAGCCCCGACTGCTGTTCTGCAGTCGGGGCTTTCACCATATATCCGTAAGCAGACGCAAGTAGCTGCGTTGGCCATCGCAAGTACTTGCGAAAAGCAATGAAGCCTGTTTCGAAGGACATCGAAACAGGCTTCATTTTTTTATTCTAGAATTCTGCGTTCTTTGGTGTACGTGGGAATGGAATCACGTCGCGGATATTCTGCATACCGGTTACGAAGAGAATCAGACGCTCGAAACCGAGACCGAAACCTGCGTGTGGGCATGAACC
>JAIJUV010000610.1 GCA_022732315.1 Prevotella sp. | reverse complement strand
CTTTTAGTGTCTAAGTCGGTGTTAGAGTGTCTAAGTCCGGTGTCTAAGTCGGTGTCAGAGTGTCTAAGTCCGGTGTCTAAGTCGGTGTTAGAGTGTCTAAGTCCAGTATCTAAGTCTTCGACTTGGTTACTTTCTTCCTCAACTTGGTTACTTTCTCCTCTCCAAACTGTGATGACAAATTCCTGCGCCTTGTCATTATTCATAAACGTGACATTGATGTCTTCGTCCAGTGCACGTGTGATGCCACTACCAACACCAGTGTATGGCAGCAAGTATATAGCATTGTTAAAAAGGAACATATTGCGAGGCATGGATGTTCCAGCCTTGATGTCATCAATAGTAAGTCCGTTAGGCAATGCACCAGGACTGTGAATCTCAACACGATTGTCGAAAATGAAAATACGAACAGGGGCTTTCATGTTCAACGAGCGATGTACAAGGCTGTTTACAGTGAACTCAACCAAACTGGTATAAGGTATTTCCAATTTTCCCATGCTGTTGAATTCATCTCCTACTTGCACATTATGTAGATTACGAGTGAAGAAATCCATGATAGTGTCATATTGATGAAGCAGATTTCCCTCCATATCTGCATCATTCACTTTGTCACGGAATACCTTGCTGCCGACACTGTTGCCAGCAAAACAGATGCACTTGGCTGTCATCATTGGCATCCAGCGTTGTGTGTATTTGCCAAACAGAAGCATAGCAGCAACTGTCAGTGTACCATCAGGACGAATAAATCGCAGATTGCGAAGTATCTTCTCACAGTCATGTCCCTTAGCTATGGCTGAGCATATCATATCAAGTGATGCTTCATTAAAAGCGTCACCAGTCAAGGCTTTCTTTTCCAACACTCTTTCAAAACGGTTGCCAAGAAACTGCTTGATAGTCGTTGCATCAAGGTCGTTGACAGTTGCGTCCCTAACACCTGCCTCGTCTGGAGCAAAACTACCGCAGTCGGTCATCATTTCTGCAAGTTCAGCATTATCGAACACTTTACGCTTGTCGGCACCATTCTTCACCCATACGATTCCCTTGTTG
>JAIJUV010000159.1 GCA_022732315.1 Prevotella sp. | reverse complement strand
TTCTCTACCAGGAATAATTTCTATTATGCATGGGGCGATTTGGATTTGAATGAAATCCGTCAATCCAAACCAGAGTTCAAGGCTTTTTCTGCGAAAGATGCCAAGATTTATGAACCTTATACCGAGAGCCCAGCCAGAGCTACAGGAAACGACCGGTTTGATAACCATCCTGGCTGTAACGACTGGTATGAGACCGTGAAACTCAATTACGGTGTAGATTACTGTGATGCAGGGGGCAGAAGCTATCATTATGAACCAGTGCCAAACACATGGGGCAAGATGACAGATATCCTCCTCTTCTGGGCAAGCAAGGGTGTTGATGGCTTCCGCTGTGATATGGCAGAAATGGTGCCAACGGCCTTCTGGGCATACGCTACAGGAATATTGAAGGCGAAGTATCCTCATATCGTCGTTATCGGTGAGGTTTACGATCCTAACCAGTACCGCAACTTTGTAAAGGCTGGTTTCGATTATCTTTATGACAAAGTAGGAATGTATGATTGCCTGCGTGGCGTGGTTCGTGGTGAGCGTCCGGCAGCCAGTATCACTCACGAGTGGCAGGTAGTGGATGATATCCGCGATCACATGCTCTATTTCCTTGAAAATCATGATGAGCAGCGCATCGCCAGCGATTTCTTCTGTGGTTCAGCCATGAAGGCGATTCCTGCTGCAGCCATGAGTCTCTTCTTCCAGAAGAATCCTTTCATGCTTTACAGCGGTCAGGAATTCGGCGAGAAGGGAATGGATAAGGAAGGATTCAGCGGCACGGATGGCCGTACCACGATATTCGACTATTGGAGTCCGGAAACTCTGGCGCATGCCTATCAGGATTCATCTGACTCGGCATTGAGTCAGGAGCAGAAATATCTGGCAGCCACTTATCGTCAGCTTCTTCGCTTCGCCAATGAAGAGAAAGCCATCCGCGAGGGTGAGACCTTCGATTTGATGTATGTGAATCCGGGTTCTGAGAATTTCGATCCCCGTACCAATTTTGCCTTCCTTCGCAAGAAGGATGATGAAGCTATGCTCATCGTACTTAACTTTGCTCAGGAGGCGCGCCAGTTGCAGGTTTGCATCCCTGGTCATGCTTTCGATTTCTTCCATATTGCTGAAGAGGAGGTGCTGGTAACAGAACTGTTCTCGGGTGGCAAGAAGAAGGTTGAATTGAAGAAGGATGGCGTGTTCCCGATATCAATGGATGCTAACGGAGTAAGAATCTATAAATTCAATGTCAAGATGGAGGAAAGTGATATCATATTGAATGAGCATCATAAGGAGGAGTTCCCTCCTGCTCATACGGCTGAGCATCTGCTCAATCAGTTGATGGTTCGCCTGTTTGGCTGCGATCGCAGCAAGAATGCTCATATTGAGCGAAAGAAGAGTAAGATGACCTTCGTAGTCGATCACAAGCCTACACGTCAGGAGGAGAAGGAGATTGAGACGGAGATGAATCGCCTGATAGAGCTTGATATGCCTGTTACTTACGAGTTTGTGGATCGTGACCACATTCCGGCTAATGTCAAGTTAGACCGTCTGCCGGATGATGCGAGCGAGACCTTGCGTCTGGTTCGTATCGGTGATTATGATGTTTGTCCATGTATCGGCAAGCATGTTCGTTCTACCGCCCAGATTGGCAAGTTCGTATTGCTTGGTACCAATTGGGATGAACATGCGCATTCTTTGCGTATCCGCTTCAAGATTGTTCAGTAAAATATAAAATAAGCAGCAATGGAGTAGTAGCCATTGCTGCTTTTTTCTTTTATAATTACTGCTTTCTTCTTTCCTTTTCTTTCGTGCACATAAAAGTTTTTCTCGAAAAAAAGTCTCAAAGTCTCATTATTTGTGGCTAAAACCGATGTATATAATTGGTATATAATGGTTTATAAAAATGAGACTTTTCTGTTTGTTTTACAAAGAAGTATCATAGAAGTATCATAAATTCAATAGAAGTATCATAAAATTCAGGTAAGTTGCTTGCAAAAAAGCCTTTTTTGAGGATTTATGTCTAGAAATACAGGCACAAAAACTAAGAAATGTCTAGTATTTCAGTTTTATAAAATTGATAATGTCTACCTTTCTAGTTTATAAAGTATGCAAATATTAACTAGGAATAAGATGGAAAACACAGACAACTGAAGTTAGGAATAAGCACATAGGTTGGTCTCTTAGTGCCCGTCACACGGGCACTAAGGGATCAAGTGACGGGTATCGATAGACCAAGTGTTGGGTACTCATTGCCCGTACTGCGGGCATTGGATGCCCATTTCATGGGGTGATTATTGGGCACTATTTTGAGCAAGCAAATTGTAGTTTTTCTATATTTAGTTGACTATAATTTCGTGTTTTTTATGATGCATCATGGTGATTTAATGATACTTCTATGGAATTCATGATATTTCTATGATACTTCTTTGTAAATATATTTGGAAGTATCATTTTGTAATTCATTATGTATCAGTGATATATTTGCAAATAATGATACTTTGAGACTTTTTTCAAGAAAAAATATATATGTGTGAGTATAAAGGAATGGGTGAATCTGCGTCATTTGTATGCGGCTCTCACCCAAAAAGAGGTTGCCGAGTTTACAGGGCTTGGCTTGACCACATCCTCAAGTTTGAGAATGGTACAGCGGGCAATCTTTCGCTAGCCACTTTTCTCCTCTTACTGAAGGTGGTTGGGCAGATTGATGCCATCAATGATGTGCTTCCAGAACTACCCCCTTCACCTTATTTGATGAGAAAGGATGAGAAGAAAGCGCAGAGAATACGTCATACAAAACGATGATAGATAGATCAGTTCCATAGAGTCGGCTATCAACGCTCAGTATCCAATCTTTCGGAGTCGATGCTCAGAGATTTGGTCGCGAAATTTCTGGTGAGATAGAAGAAAAGTGATTAAAAATAGAAAAAGCAACGAAAAATAAAGAAAAGAGAGGCTTATATGTAAATTTTCCCCCAAAACTTATGGCTATGTCGGGAAAGTTTTGTAATTTTGAAGCGGATTTGGTGTATGCCATTTCCAAGACATATTAGAATATAAAGAGGCGTTATGCTTATCTTGTAACTTTGGAAACCTGAGAAATTTTCAAAAAGAGATACAATGGTAGCATAGTGGTTCTCACGCATAGCGTGGGCTACTATTACTATATCTGTATCTCAGGGTTTTCTCAGGACCTCCAAAGTTAGGTGTGGTATATGTAGACCACGCTTCTTGTATATGAAAGTTTAACTAATAAATAATGAGATTATGAAAGTAATTTTAAAGAAAGCCGTTGTGGTTGTTACCATTGGAATGATGGCAATGCTACAGTCTTGTTCTAGTAATGATGACCTGGATGGTTACACTCCTACTAATTTTAATGTAGGTGGTAAAGTAGAAAAAGGTCCTTTTGTTAGAGGTACAGCTATTCAAATGCAGCCTTTAGATGCTGACCTAGATGAAACAGGTGAATCTTTTACTTCTACGATTACAGATAATGAGGGTACTTTTACTTTTGGATCTAAATTGTTAAAGTCTCCATATGTAAAACTGTCTGCTTCTGGATATTATTTTAATGAAGTAACTGGCGAACTTTCTAAAGGAACCTTGGCTTTAAATGCTGTTGCTAATCTTCAAAATGCAGCTGATGTGAATTTGAATATTCTTTCACATCTTAAGTATCAGAGAGTTATGGATTTGGTAGCTAAGGATGGTAAGTCATTTAAGGAAGCAAACAATCAGGCACAAGAAGAAGTCCTCAAGACTTTTGGCCTCGATAAGTATGCTAAGACTGATGTTAATCATTTCTCGATTACTTCTGGTACTGATGAAGCTGCTGCTCTTATTGCCGTGTCATCTTTAATTCTGTACAATCGTTCTGAAGCACAAATTACTGAGTATTTATCTCAACTTTCAGAAGAGTTTGCTGAGGATGGTAATTTCTCAGAAACTACCAAACTACAAATTCGTAAAGATATGTTCTCTTTGGAAAGCAAATTGCCTCAAATAGCAGAGAATATCAAGAAACGCTATCAAGAGATGGGTAAAGAGGTTGCCGTTAAGAATCTTATCTATTATTTCGATTGGGATGGAGATGGAATCGCAGGAAATGAAATTGCGCCTGAAAATCATCCTGTCAGTTTGGAAACAAATAATATCAATGTACCTATGGAAGGTGGAAGCTATGAGGTAAAGGTAAATACAACTGTACCTGTTTACTTAGAGCGACCAAGTATTCCTGGTGATGATATATACGATAATTTGACTTCTGTTTCGGGAATGAAAATTTATGAGACCGGAAGTGGAAGTGAACCTTGTATCAACTATACTAAAGAATTGAATAATAATATCTTAAAGGTGGTTGTAAAGGCTGCCTCTTTTAGAAAGGAACAAGCAGTTTCAATTCCTTTATATGATGGTATGGGTAATGTAGTGGCTAGTTTGAACTTAACTCAGCAAGCTAATCCTAATGCAGAAATCATAGTGCCTCGACTCGGAAGTGATGGCATCAGTTGTGTTTCTGAATTTATGAAGAGTTTGGCAAATGCTGTAACCCTTGAGGCTCAGATGAATTATCGTTATACAAAGATAATAAATGATCCTAGTTTTGTTGCTCCTATTTGTAGCAGTGAATCGAATATCCATAATTGTTATATAAACTCATACCAAGCGCTGAATATGATTGCAAGATTGTATAGAGCAGATTCTATGTATAGGGCAGTATATTCTCCTTATCTGAATGTTTATCGAGATATGTGCTACTATCAAATGTTGATTTGGTGGGGTGGTGTAGTTGTGGTGCCTAATGCAGGTTTTGAAAGTTATGCAGATCCTTCAAGAACATCCGAATCTAGTATTCTACAAATGCTGGAAGAAGAACTGGTAGAAGCAATAAGAAATTTGGATGAAAAGAAATGTGTAGCTTTTGCAACTAACGCCAATGATGCTCTGTTCGTATCGAAGGATGTAGCTCGTATTCTTTTGGCGAAAGTATATATGTACCAGCAAAAATGGGCTGCAGCTAGTAATTTACTCCAAAAAGTTGTTGATAAAAGCATATATCCTATAGAAAAAGTTCCAACAAAATATACATCTGAAAACAAAGATTTGATATTGGCTTTGATGGTTGGCAATGAGTCAAGAGCCTCTAGAGTATATGTAGATGGAAGTTCTGAAGATGTTGTGCCTATTATGACTACTACGGACGTCAAGCTTTTATATGCTGAATGCGAAATTCACTTGGGTAATAATGCAAAGGCTTCAAAATATATTTCAGAAGTAGATAATGTGAATGGTATTTCCGGAACAAGTGTTTCTGTTGAAGGAATTAAACAACTGAGGAAGTCTCTTAAATTGCAAGACTATTTTGCTTTCTTGAAAAGGAATGGTTTGGCGATAAAAGAACTCGGATTAGAAAAATATCAGTTGCTTTTACCTATTCCTCAAAATGAAATAAATATGAATCCAAATATGACTCAAAACCCAGGGTATTGATATACAAAAATAGGGAGCGTTGATATTTCATAACGTTCCCTATTTTCTTGAAATAGACTCTGGTAGTCTAGTCTGTAAAGTCTTATTTTATGATAACAATTAGCCCTAAGGCTCTGATAATTGGCTACAAAGATATTGAATACCGCAAAGGATTTTAGATAAGAATATGCCTGAACAGGGGCGGTAACTCGATTTTTAAGGCCGTTACCGCCCCGTTTCAAGCATGTTTTGTTTAATTGTGGTTCTATTTTTGCAGTGATATATTGTTAATAATCAGAAAAATGCTTGTTTTCTGAAATATTATCTGTATCTTTGTACATTAATTATTAAGAGTAAGATTATGGCTTCAAAGAGATATCCTTTGGGAATACAAACGTTCTCCGAAATCGTGAAGGGGAATTACTTCTATGCTGACAAGACGGCTATC
>JAIJUV010000609.1 GCA_022732315.1 Prevotella sp. | reverse complement strand
ACCGATGTGGCAAATGCCGTAAAGAGTGTAGCCGAGCAGGTAAAGCAGGCTCCATCCGGTACAGTGTATGGTGTAGTTGAGAACACCAAGCATCATATCATCGTAGCTACTCCTTTCGGAAAGTACACCATAGAGAAGAAGGACGGCGGCGTCAGCTTTATGGGAATATCGGCAAAGCTGGTATCATCGAAGAATGGCATTTATAAAGTCAAGACATCCCTTGGTAATTTTACGGTGAATGCCAGAAAGGGGACGGTGGTGAAGAACTAGAATTTTGAAATAGGATAAGGAAGATTGAAAAGTTAGAGGTATATAGGCATCGGGGTCGTCATGGAATAGGAATGTGGAAGTGTTATCTTTTCGGCAGTGGCGGCATCCGATGCCTTTTTCTTATCCTTTTGAGAAAAATAGAGCATTTTAGAAAAAAAGTGGCTAAAAGTTTGGCTGTATCAAGAATATTGCTTACTTTTGCGCTCAGAGTTGGAGCAGACGGAAAAGAACGGCTGCGATGAAGACTCAAATGAATGAGCGTATTGAACGTTAGTCTTGAAATAGAAATGTGGAAATTTCAAAATTCAACTATGACGAACAGCAATACGGCTCACGCTATGGGATTATTGTATCCTTTTCTCTATAGGAGGAAGGTGCCGATATACCTTTTGGCGTGGGCTATTGTTAGTTGCTAGTTGAAAGGTCTTTCCACAACCTCTATTTCGGCGACCGAACAATAGTCCCACGCCATTTCACTGGTATTTAACAACTAACAAGCTAACTTCTGGGAACAAGTTGGGGATCGAGGTATACTTATGGTATTGGAAAAATATATTATGTCAAGTTTCAATCCAACCATTTGGATATTCGTTATTGAACAATCTATTCGAATGAATAGTTTGCTTAAAAGTGTGTCCAAAAGTAAGGCTGTTGTTGCAACTCAATTGGTGAATCAATTAATAGATACAGTTATAATGCGTAATTATGATGGTGAAGCTCCAAAGAATCGTTGTTTTATATCTGTAATAGGATATAATCACGATGTCAAAGAGTT
>JAIJUV010000608.1 GCA_022732315.1 Prevotella sp. | reverse complement strand
CCATTGTTTTTTTAATGTTTATTTCTAGGTAAAATATATTATTTTCGTGCAAAGATAGTAAAAAGTTTCAGTTTCGGGGTTAGAAAACAGTTTTTTTTCGTATTTTTGCAATGAAAAGTTTGATGATTATCATCATTCTATTAACATTTTATACAGTTGGCTTATGAAAAGAAACATTTTATCACTTCTGATAGCCCTCTTTGCTACGATGCAGGTAGCGGCTCAGACCTACGACAGCTTGTGGAAGCAAGCTGAAATCAATGCTCAGAAGGACCAGCCTAAGAGCGAAATCGCGGTGATGAAGAAAATCATCGCCAAGGCTTCGGCTGCCAAAGATTACGGGCAGCTACTGGCGGCTGAGACAAGACAGATGACACTCTGGAATGAAATTTCGACTGACTCGCTGACACCGAACGTGAAGCGGATGGAAGCCGAGCTGCAGAAGGTGAAGGATCCCGTGTTGAAGGCCGTGAGATATGCTGTGTTGGGCAAGGTGTATCGTGATAGTCCTTACGGGGAGGTGGATGAGGCTGCCTTGGACCCAAGTGATGATGTTTCTTTGGATCAAAGTGCTTCTTCTTCTCTGAGCCAGCGGGATGTGAACTTAAAGAAGAGCTGCGAGTTCTTCAAGAAAGCCCTGGAGCAGCCTGAACTCCTTGCCAAGCATACTTCCACTGAGTATGTACCATTGACGCTGAAGGGTGTGGATGGCAGTTCCTTCAACAACGATCTGCTGCATCTCATCGGTTTTGAGGCTGACAGCAAGGAGGCGTATCTGCAGCTGTACACCTATTATAATAAGGTGGGAAATCGGGGTGCGGCTTGTCTCTGTGCCTACAAACTCATCGAGAAATACCGCCAGGACGACGTGAGAGAGGTGAAGAAATCGAAGTATCTGCAGACCATCGACTCGCTCATCCAGGTTTATCAGGATATTCCGGAGGCAGGCGAACTTGCCGTGGAGCATTTCCGCTTCATGGAAGGTGCTACCGATGCCAAACCGCTGGATAAGCTCAACTATATCAACTATGCGCTGAGCCGCTGGGG
>JAIJUV010000607.1 GCA_022732315.1 Prevotella sp. | reverse complement strand
GATGTATTGACAGCCTTGAAGGATAGAGGTGTAACCAACGTAGAGTGGGTGCAGGTGGGTAATGAAACCCGCGACGGAATGCTCTTCAACAGCGATGAGGCTGTAACCGGTCAGGTATCTAAGAATGCAGCCAACTTTGCTGCTTATGTTAACGCCGGTTATGATGCAGTTAAGGCGGTTTATCCACAGGCAAAGGTCATCGTTCATGTAGATAAAGGTCAGGACCTTGGTGGACTTACCTGGCTTTACGATAAGTTGAAAGAAAATGGCGGAAAGTGGGATGTCATTGGACTGTCTCTTTATCCTGAGGATGATAACTGGCAGAGTTATGCAGAGAGCTGTCTCGCTAACATCCAGACCCTTTCTTCTAAGTATGGTAAGGACGTTATCATCTCTGAAATCGGTATGTGGTGGGGCTCTGCCCAGGCTGCGCCAATGATGAAGAAGATGGTGGATGGCTGCAAGGCAATCTCTACCTGCGAGGGTATCTTCTATTGGGAACCAGAAGTTTACAACAACTGGAAGCCAGCCAACTATACCACTCTGGGTTGGTCTGCATATACCAAGGGAGCGTTCGACAACAGCGGCAAACCAACTGCCGTATTCGATGCATATAAATAAGAATATTAAATAGCAATATGATCAAGAGAAGTATTACTTTCATGACTCTAGCCCTGGCACTCACTACGCTGTGTCAGGCGCAGAGCAGAAAAGTCATCACTTTGTCATCGTGGGACTTCTCCCGTGATGGCAAGGCGTGGCAGCAGGTAGCTGTTCCGCACGATTGGGCTATCGCGGGTCCTTTCGATAAGAAATGGGACCTGCAGATGGTGGCTATCGAGCAGAATGGCGAAACCGAAAAGACCGAGAAGTCGGGCCGTTCGGGTGCGCTGCCTTGGATAGGTGAGGGCATGTATAAGATGAACTGGACGGCTCCAAAGGGCTATAAGCGTGCCGTACTGGTTTTCGATGGTGCCATGAGTCAGCCTGTTGTCACCGTCAATGGCAAGGAGGCAGGCAAGTGGGCTTACGGCTACAATGCCTTCCGCATCGAC
>JAIJUV010000158.1 GCA_022732315.1 Prevotella sp. | reverse complement strand
ATGGGATGTTATTTCCTTACCCTATCTCTGATGTCCGGTATCAATGCTCCTATCGGCATCATGGGCATCATCCTGCCAATCTATACCATTATCGACATGGTAGAGACGGCAGAGAATGTATGGTCAGACTCCTGTGTCTGCGCCATGGTGGATAGGGATTTGAAAGAATAGTCCACTTGAAAAAGTATTCTCATTAAAAGTTTAACATACATTCATTCTTCAAGCAACAGACGGGAACAACTGAGGAGGAAAAACGGAATATTTTGGCAGAAATGATTAAATTAATTATACTTTGATGCCATTTTTGCAGCATTTATTGCCAGTTCTGGCAAAAACCGTTCACTCCTGATATAAAAATTCACCTGGCACATAACTTGCTAATACCTAAGATGAAAACGGAAGCTGAAAGGGCAAGGGGAACGATAAGAACCCTAAGCAATTACATTTGAGGGTTTCTCGAAGGCCTTGAGTCCCGAAAGCCGAAGCGATCATTAAGAAAAAGGATAAATTAATAAACAATTAGAAATCCCGACAGAGCCGGAAGGCGAAGAGAGGATGAGAAAAATAAAATTCGGAGGTTTTACATTATGTTATTAGCTCGTAGAAATAACAGTGTTTCAAATTGGTTGAACAGTTGGTTTAATGACAACTTCTTTGATACCGAATTGATGCCACACATGAACGCCACAGCTCCTGCTGTTAACGTAAAGGAGGATGCTACAGCTTACACGATGGAGATTGCAGCTCCTGGGTTGAAGAAGGATATGGTTAAGATGAACATTGATAAGGATGGTTATCTGAATGTATCTATCGAGAACAAGAACGAGAAGAAGGAGGAAAAGAAGGAAGAGCATTACCTGCGTCGTGAATTCTCTTACAGCAGCTACTCTCAGAGCTATGCTTTACCAGAGGATGCCAATCACGAGAAGATTTCTGCTGAGGTCAGCGATGGTGTCTTGAAGATTGAGATTCCTAAGGTAGCCAAGGAGGAGAAGAAAGACGATGTTAAGCACATTGAGGTAAAGTAATCACTCATAACGTGCTAAGCAGCTTTCTGGATGACATTTCATTGCACCCTAGAAAATAATTAAAACGGAGGGCTAGTCCTGGTAATGGGCTAGCCCTTTTTTTGTGCCAGTTCTCATATATATACATATATATAAGTGCCGGTTCCTCTATATCAATATCAAAAAACACCTATTTCAATACGAATACCTTCGTTTCATGGGCAGCTACACTACCCTTCCACTTGCTTGCCTTTCTGGCAATATCGCGATGCTGCCAGACATCTCTTACCGCATACTTGCCATTTAAGCCCAACTGCTTGAAATCTGCCTGTATGCTGATGGCTTTGTCGCTGCAGTTAAGAATGGCTACGGCATGGGTACCATTGGCCAAAGGACGAACATAAACCTGATAATCTGCCTGATTCACCTTGCGCTCTGCAGCCTTGCCCAGCGGATCCTGATTGATGGCGATAATCTCCCTGTTCAGAAGAATGCGCTTGTCCTCAGGCGAAAGCTTTCGAAGGTCATTGCTCAGTGCCAATACCGACGACATCATGCACCACATACTCATCTGAGTCTGATATTCCGTATAGTTGCACCCTACTCCACCCAAATCGCTGGATGGGCCGCCCTTGCCGTTCAATCCCACTACCAGCATATCCATATCCGGCCACTGACCGTGGCGCACATCCTTGGCAAGCGGCGCGGTGACGTTCACGATATCGAGGATACCCATTCCACCCTGATGAACAATATCCTTCCACATGTCTCTTACATCATAGCTGGTTCGCCAGAGAGAACCGCCTACCTGCTCGCACCAATCTTCGCAGTTGCGCTGTCCCCACTCGCAGATACCGAGCACGATGTTTCTACCCGACTTGCTCAAAGCCTGGGCCATGGTACGATAGCGCTTCCGGGCTGTGGCGCTGTCCTCAGGAGCATGGCAGTAATCATATTTCAAATAATCAATGCCCCACGAAGCAAAGGTGCGGGCATCCTGCTCCTCAAAACCGTAACTGGCTGTCCATCCGCCGCAGGTAAGCAGAGCCGCATCAGAATAAATGCCCAGCTTCAAGCCCTTGGAATGAACATAATCGGCAAGCGCCTTGATGCCATTCGGAAATTTCTCAGGGTCTGGAATGATGTTGTTGTGGCGGTCACGACCGCCCTGCCACAAGTCATCAATGAAGATGTACTCGTAACCAGCATCTCGGAATCCATGTTCCACCATGGCATCGGCAGTTTCCTTAATCAGTTTCTCGCTGATGTTCCCCTGAAAGAGATTCCAGGTCATCCATCCCATAGGGGGAGTCTTGGCCAACTGGTTACGTTCCAGAAGTGTTTCGCTTTTCTGTGCAAAAGATGATGTTGCAAGTAATGCTGCAAAAGCAATAGATAAGATTTTCTTCATATTGTATTTTAATTATATGGTTCGTATTGAAGGCAAAGATACAATTTATTATCTGAAAATCCTCACTTCATTAAATATATTTAACTAAAACTTAGAAGAAGTGAATATATGGTCTTACCAACGAGAAAAGCGGAAGACCCCAAAAAGTAGAGAGCCTACCACGCTAACCCTCATTTTTGCGAGTTAGCATAGTAGGTTCATAAAAGTAGGCATTACTGCAAGAAATCATCGTTGCTTACCTTTACACCAAGTGGTCCATAGTCGCCAAGAGCTTTGTGAGCAAGCTGCTTGTCGGGATCGGTCACATGGTCGATAGGTTCGCCAGTCTTATCCTTGTAAGCAGTAGGTGTCATGGTTGCGATGGAGTGTATCCATTTCCTGTCTGGAAGAATGTTCCTGTACATGACAGCCACAATCTCTCCGATAGGATTGCCGTCTATGTTCTTTTTCTCACTATCCCAAATGAAGAGATTGACATACTCTCCGTTGGCATTCATTTCGTTCACCTTGCTCTGTATGGCTGATAGCTTAGGATTCTTTTTCAGGCAAACCACAAATGTTGCTTTCTTGCCATCGGCATAGCGAGCCTTCGCATCATATACAGACATATATGAGCGTGTGTCGCTTGCTGAGCCAATGCAGATAGACCAGTAACGTGTCACAGCTTTTCTGTATTCCTCAGGCTTTGTTGGCACTGTGGCCGGTATGAAGGAGAATGTGAGCACAGAGTCCTCGCGCAAGTGCGTTCTTCCATAAAGGTATGCTGTGGAGTTGTTTGGATAGTACATGCTAACTGGAGCAAGGAAGAATGGCATCTCCCTGTTTTCGTCGGATTTCTGTGTAAACACCTTCGATGTTATCTTATAGACATTTGATACAACGTGTTCTGGCACGTAGGTCTCATGCAAGTTCATGTCGAGTGCAGTGATGGCTGGCAGTTCTACTCCTGCGTATTCATCTTTTTGGCTTCCATCGGCAGTAGTGCCCAGGTAATGTCTGAGAACTACAGCTACTTTGTTCACACCTTCTTTAACTTTCACCACATTCTCTGAACCAAGTTTGTCTATTACGCTTTGTGGCGTTCCGTTTGGCACCACATAGAGGGTGAAATAGTTCTTTCCCGTAGTGGTTGCGACGAAAGGATTCGTGCTTCCGTTATCTGCCGAGATGTCCTGGTCATCGATGCCTGCGAAAACGTCTCCTGTCATATCATTGTATAGTGATATGCTGAAATATCTGCAATGAGGGTATTCTCCTTTCAGACATAAAATCTTGTCACTATTTTTGTCTGACTGATAGGTGTATTCCCAATAATTGGAGTATAAGTCCGGGTATGCTCCGAGAACTTCTCCATCGCCTTTCAGGGTTGCGCCCCATTGCTCCTTAGGTGGCACGGTAGGGATTTTTATATCGTTGTTGCTGTCGTCATCGGAACATGCGATGAATGTCATTGCCGTGATAAAACTTAGCAATGAGGTCATGATAATTTGCTTGATTTTCATACTTCCTGTTTTTTAAAATTAATATACTTTTTGTTCTCACTCTGTTTTACTTGATTTCCACTCTGAACGGTCCAGACACCGAATTGTAGAGTAAGTCACCATTGTCAAAGAACTGTATGATGGCATATGCTCCATTGGCCCGATTGTCTTTGCCTAGGATTGTGCGGTGGCGTGTGGTGCCGGTGCGCCAGTCGAGTCCGGTTACTTCCCATCCTGTGGCATCGTTCCATCCACTTACGAATACCATTTCAGACGATGTGCTTACAGCAGGAATCATGCTTGGTGAACTGACGTCAGCACGTGTCCACTTAGCCTCCCACTTGTTCTCCTTTGTGTTCCAGCTCACGCATTCAACACCTCTAGGAGTCTCTATGGTAGGACCGATTGCTAGCACGCCTATAATCTTGTCGTTTATCTTTTCCGTTGTCTGGCTGATATTGTTCACCACAAAAGCGTCGTATCCTGCGGTTACTACGGATTGCTCCGACTGTACCCATTCGGTAGAGGCTGGTAATCCACACGTTATGTCGAACGTTCCTGCTAAACGTTTGTTGCCGGAATCTACAGGCTTGGCATCGGCAGGTATGGCGTCACGCCAGAAAGCTACGAGTTTCATTTTCTTTGCTCCGTCTGTTATCACTACGAGTTTGTCCTCGTCGTTGCCAAATCCCATTAGTGTAGGGGTTGCTCCTGTACCATATCCGAGCTTGATACATGGTGCCATTGGACCTCCGTCATACTCGGCTTTCCATGCTCCATCGCTTTCGCTGTCAGAGAACTTTCCATTCTTGCATATCAGCTTTTGCATGAGTCCCTTGCCGTTGGCCTCCTTGGCGTTGCTTGCCACATATACCCCGCCGTTCTCATCCACTGCTATTGAGTTCGTCAATATCTGGGTGCTTGCCAGTGGGTAGGTATCTTCTACCGTGGTCAACTCACGGTTGAGTACAACAAGAGCATTCTGTGCCGCCACGAGCAAATGTCCATCGTATGTCATGGTAGCTCCCACCAGCGTGTAAGAGTTGTTGATATACGGTGTGAGCTTAATCTGACTGTCTAGCTCTATGCCTTCCTTTGGATTATTTGGGTTCTTCAGCTTGTATCTTGCCATGATGTGTCCAGCATTGGTATATACATAGTTGTCCTTGTCGCACAACACATAGTTTCCATTGGCTATAGACATTTGTGGGGCAGCGCCTAGCACTCCGGTTACGGCTGTAGCAAGTTCTGAGTAAGATGAGTAGCTGGATGTCAAGATGTTGAGTTGCTCTTGAGTTTTCATTGTTATTCCAGGCAAACCAGCTTCTGCGAGTCTTTCAAAATTGCCGTTGGATACGTCTATGATAGACACTCTGTCGCTACTCATTCCCCACATATATTTTGGGGAAGTGGATGCGAGCGTCATGAGGTTCACAGGACCGCTGCTTGTTGCCTTGCATTTCGTCAGGTCGGCATAGAACGTGCCGTCCTTTACTTTTGCAGTGAAAGCATCGGTCTGAGCCGAATTGAAATGGGTGATGCTGTATTCCTCTTGTGCCAGCCAAGGGTTTGCCTTTGGCTTGGATAGTTCTGCCAGAGGAATGTTAGGATTTCCGTTTTCCCCATTGTTGTCATCGTCTGAACAAGCAGTAAACATCGCCGCTCCTATTGCGAGGATGAATAATGATAGATACGATTTTTTCATAATTATTTATTGTTTTAAAAAGGACGGTAGTCGCGTATCATCACAAGGATGAACACTATGATAATCACAGTCACGATCACTACAACAATCATGATGAGATTTTCATCTGAAATTGAAATGGTTGGTTCTGCTCTTGTCATTTTCATTATCTGTTATGTTATTGATTCGATTGCAAAAATAGCTTTTTTATTTTGAAAGTGATAGTAGCTTTCCTATGGTAGTTGTAGCTTTTCCACAAAAAAAGTAGTAGCTTTCCTAGGAAAACTACTACTTTTTAAACAGTATTTAATGTATGATTACAAAAATACACACTTAGATGGAGACAAACTGTTTGCGCCATTGGCTAGGTGACATGCCCGTTTT
>JAIJUV010000157.1 GCA_022732315.1 Prevotella sp. | reverse complement strand
GTGCCCAGACTTCTTCCAGTTGCCTGTAAATGGTGATAAGAAGAAGATGAAGTGGGTGATGACCATGAATATCAATCCAGGTTGCTGGTTTGGTGGCAGTGCAACCGAGTATTTCGTAGGCGATTTCGATGGCAAGAAGTTTACTTGTCCTGATGCCCACGATGTGAAGTGGCTCGATTGGGGTAAGGATCACTATGCTACCGTTACCTTCTCAAACACAGGCGACCGAGTTCTGGGTATCACCTGGATGAGCAACTGGCAGTATGCCAACCTTACTCCGTTCAAGCAGAATCGTGGTGCCAATGGTTTGCCTCGAGAGTTGAAACTTTACGAGAAGAATGGCAAGTATTATATTTCAGAAGATGTAGCTCCTGAGGTTTATGCATTGCGTAAGGACACCAAGAATGTAGCAGATGCTTCTGTTGCCGGCGAAAAGATGCTTGCTGGTGTTGCTGCCAATATGAATGGTGCTTTCGAAATCGAGGCTGATGTAACTCCAGATGCCAACGGCATTGCCGGTATTGCGATTTCAAACAACAAGCGTGAGCGCACTATGATTTATTTCGATATGAAGCAGGGCAAGGTAGTGATGGATAGAACAGAGAGTGGTCTGACAGATTTCGGCAAGCAGGCGGTTCCTCACGATATCGAGTTGGCTTGGGACAAGCAGCTGGCAGCAGAAGGCAAGCAGCCTGCCCGCATCACCAATTCTATCAACTACAAGAACGATTTCGCTCTGGCTACCTGGGCTCCATTGAGTCTTTGCGAGGATGGCAAGAAGACCTATCATGTTGACATCTTCGTAGATAAGTCATCTGTTGAACTCTTCGTAGACGGCGGCCGTATCGCCATGACCAACCTCGTCTTCCCAGTAGCTCCATACGAGAATGTAAAGCTCTACACCCAGGGTGGCAAGGCTGAGTTCAAGAACCTGAAGGTTCATAAACTTAGTTTGTAATCACGTAGATATTGTATGGTCGAATTGTAGGTTTAAATGTAAATAGTAATGAGTCGCAACCTGATAATATTTTAGGTTGCGACTCTTTTTTTGGCTCAGGGGAGATTGTCCGTGGATAAAACAACCTCTGTTTCTTATTTACCGGTTTGCTGTTTCATTCCCTCAAAAAACTTTTGCTGCAATTGTTTGGCCAGTTGATTATCAGGGTTGAGTTTGAGAGCTTTCTCGTAATCCTGCATCACTTCCAGATAATAGCGTTGACCGTTTTGCCCAGGATTCTGTACGATGCGTACCATATAGAGAAAACCGCGAAGGGTACAGATGTCAGACGGGTCAGCATGCTTTATATTCTCCATCTTGGCAATAGTTTCTTCTGTCTCTTTTAGAAGATTTTCTGTTTGTGGAGCATGCGGATTCATCACGGAATAATTGAGACTTTGCAAAGCTATCTGAAACTTGGGCTGGATGCTATCAGGAAACATATCATCAATACGCTTCATCTCTGCAATACAATTAAGTATGCTCTCTGATGTCGGTTGCTGAAGTTTAGCAAGCGACTGTCCGATAAGTCCCTGCATTGTGGATTGCTGGGCATAGATAACTACAGATGTTGTCATGAAGAAGACTGACATCAATACGAATCGTTTAAAAGTTTGAAATGTCATATGCTTTATTATTTTTAAGTGAAACAAATATGCCTATATATAAAAATCTGTCTCTAGATGGAACTATCGAACGTCCGTTAGTATTATATCCGAAAATGTTTGTACGGCCGAGGATGTTGTTCAGAGAAGAATAGATAATGACCTTGGGACTTAGCAGATAAGTAAGGTTTATATCTACGCTATTATAATGTGGTGTCTTGCCAATAAGAAAATGACGTCCGCTTGCATACGATTCAGTCAGCCCGATGATTGCTTTGCCGAATGAATATTTTGCTGTCAATCTCAGATTATGCCTTGAGGCGTAGTCAGGTATTCGCTCTTCTGTGTATTCGTGATAGAATCGCTTGGAATCGTTGTAGGAATATGAAAATGCTGTGGTCAGATGTTTGAAAAGCGAATGCTCTTCTACAAAAATGTCTATACCTTTACTCTTTCCATATCCTTTCGGTTGGTAAATACCCTTTTCCCATAAAGGCAATCGCTGATATTTTTTCCAGTAGGGTTCTATTCGTATGAGTGTACCAGGCGATTTATATTGTATGGATAGGATTGCATGATCTGCCGTACTTTGTCCAAGAGATTTCTTGTTTGTTGCAAGATAGTCATCTCCAGGAGTCTGGCTATATCGGCCGGTAGCGAATGAAAGCTGAAAATTCTTGTTGGGAATATAGCATAGTGTAGCCCTTGGCATAAACAGCCAGTTGGCATGAGTCATATATTCTGTCCTTGTCGAAATATTCAGGAACATATGGGGCATCATCCTCCATTGGACATCAATATGAGCAGCAAGAATATTATAATCCAACTTGTAGCAATCGTTTTCGTACTTCATGAGGCTGTTTCGCTGATAGTCCTCAATTCCTGCCGATATTTTTAGTGCATCCGAGCAAACCTTACGTATTTCTGTTTTCAGATGTATCTCATTTCTGAAGTTGTAATATCGGTCACCAGCAAACTTCGCATCTTCTATATCGTTGAATACCGATGAGTTTGCCATACCGCAAAAGAGCGTGTAACCAGCACCCCACTGTGCTTTGTAGGTTGTGTTGGCATAGATATTATTCTCTTTGAGCATAAGGTTTTGGGTATCTATATGTTGTCCTACAGATGTAAAATCATAGCCAACGTATGTTTTCAATATTCCGGCATTTCGGAATTCATTCTTGTATTGTGATTCGCCAGATAGTTTTAGATAAGGCTTGTTGAAATCAAGCCTTTCTGAAAATAACTGATTGTAGATTCCCAAACTTGTCAGTGCGGCATTAAAGGATAAGCTGCTGTGGGAATATGCCTTGGTGCCACCGATGTTCCAGTCAACCAATGATGCGCTGACTCCATATTTGTCACTTGTTGCAGCATCTGATGTTTCCATAGGGAGAACGGAGGAAAGTGCTTGTCCATATTCTCCGCTATATCCACCAAGAGAAAAGTTGATACCTTTAAATATAAAAGGAGAGAATCGTCCACGTACAGCAGTATTTTCTGTGTTTGTACTATATGGAACAAGGACGTGCATTCCGTTAATGAAAGTCTGGCATTCTTCGCTTTCTCCACCACGGACATAGAGCTTTCCATTTTCTCCCACTTTTTGAGTGCCGGGTAAAGTTTGCAGGGCTGCAACAATGTCCCCGCATGAATTACCTGCCATCACAACATCTAAGGCATCCATAGTCCTGAAGTTGTCACTTTTCCCGAAACTGTAAGTGCTGGCAGATATTACAACTTCTTGGATTGCCGTAGCTTTTTCTTTCATTTGGATAGAAAGATTATGTAACTTGCAGGCATCTGTAGTCTGCATATATTCTTCAAAACCAATCATGGTAATCTTGATAGACGCTTCTCCGGTTTTTGATGTGGAAAAGGAAAACCTGCCCAGAGAATCTGTCAGGCATCCATCAATTGTGCCCATGATGAAAACATTGGCACCTGCAAGCGGTTCCTGACCGCTTTTTACCATGCCTGATATGATGGTCTGTGCAGCCAGGTTGCAGACTGAAGTCAGCAGCAATGCGATATGTATTATTCGATGTTTCATGCCGCAAAGATACTGCATGAAACTGGAGTTACCAAATTCTTCGGATATACAACTAAAACTTATGATAGAAAGCTAGTTAAGATGCCGAATAACTAAGTTGAAGGACAAATAACTATGTAAGATAAGTCTTTAACTTGGGCACAAATCTTCGGGAAACGGGTATGATGTTTGTGCAATTTCCGAGAGTCAGTTGATAACCATTTGAGTTGCCTCGTGCCGAAGTGATATTATTCACATTGACAGCAAAAGAACGGTGACATTGGAAAATGTTCTCAAACTCTTTCAACTCTTCAAGAGCATGGGTTAGTGTTGTATGGATATCAACAGCAACAACATTACCTTCTTTTAGAAAACAGACGGATACATTGTTTTTCTGTGCTTCGATATAAAGTAGATCGTTGATGGCAATCGACAGATCGTTTCCTCTTACGTTAGTATCATGGATGGTAATAGATACTTCTTCCTGTTCCTTTGTTGTATTGCGCAACAACTCTTCCATTCTCTCTCGTAATGTTCTGTTGTATTGCATTCCGATAGATAATGTCGTAAGAAATATGCCTATGATAATAGTCCAATTTAGAAACAAGAGAAACAGACTGAATGTAATCGTATAATGAAACAAGTATGAGAATAGGAGGAAATTACCGAAGGCAATGATGAAAATCAGTCCGAGTATAGCTACTCCTTCATGCCAGATACGCCAGGGCTTGATAGTTTGATGCAAATACTTCAATATCGTTGCAGCGTATGTTATGTAGCATCCAAAAGTTACCAGTCCGAATAAGGCAGCAACAAAGCATTTGTTACCTTGATATAAGCAGAACTCAAATGGCTGCAGGAAATATAAAATTACCCAAATGATGAAGCCAAAGATGCTACTGTCTTTTAGCAAGTGTTTACTCTGTTTAAAAGGATATGTTCGAGTTAGAAACGACATGTTGAATCTGATTTATTTAATTAACGCAGCACTATCATTTATCTTCTTTATCAGAGTACCTAAGCTACTCTGTTGGTGCACCGGGATGCTTGCCATATCCAGACATTTTGTTTATTATCGTGCTGCAAAAATAAAACAAAGTTCTGAATGACACGGCAAAAGTACAAATAAAATTTGAGAAACGCACTTTTGGAGACGTTTATTTTGGTAATGAAGCATTTTCTTATGATGTCTCAGGACTTTTTTCTTGATGACATCTGTAACACTATTTGAAATCAATAAGTAAATTTGTACTTGATCCAAATTCCCCATATATTTTATTGTTCTTTTCAAACGCCGCAAATACTCTTTTTTCGTTAGGGTTATATTGATAAGCTATTATAAGTTTTTTGCACAATTGGCCATTGGCGATAGTATATGGAACGTAGTGTATGTGATGCCGTCAAGTATCGTAACAAAATCGGATTGGAAGTATGCTCCGAGGTGATACGAAATTATCTGAAGAAACAGAACCGCAACCTAAGCCAATTGGCAGAATACGCAAAACGGCTTAGGGTTGCCAATATTTTGAAAAATTATCTTGAAATAGCAATAGAATAAAATGGGAAAGAAAAACTATGGCAAGTCTGTCAAGACTCGTCTGCTCAAACTGATGAACGAGACAAGCTATAAATATATGTATCTTCTTGCAAGATACTTCAACGAGCGACTGCTGTACAGGGTATCTGTAAGTCTGTATAAGGACAACTTTCTGCTTAAAGGCGGTTCTTTGCTCTATGCGATGGATGGTCTTAACGCTCGTCCAAAAGAGTAAATAAACTGAAGCACGATTTGGAAGAAAGAGGAGTTCACAAATTGATTTTTGAGCCCACTTTAAAAAGGTGCATATTTTGAATCCAGCATGACCAGTGTGGTCATATTATAGATACGCTAGGGCATGTTGTTACTAAATCTGAACTCGCAGATGTCATGTCGGATTTTGGAAATCCATCTGTAAAAAGGGAATGGTTCATTCTGAATGGCCAACCGGTAGAGGCTGATTTGGCTTATCAACAAATATATTCATCAGCAAAGACCTCTATAAGATTCATAAACTTGGATTGTAAAATGTTTTGTGTGATAGAATAATTAATGTTAATCAGGTTTACGATATCAAGTAACTCATCTGTTAAGAACTGAATCTATAAGATAATTGTTTCTAAGAGTGTTACAGATGTAACAATGCAACAAAAATGGTAGCCGATGAACGATATTTTATAATGCTATATATCGTTTATCGCTACCTTTGCACCAGCAAAATAGAAACAATAACGCTAACAATTATGAATAAATCATCAAAGTTATCAATCATCCCGGTGATGCTCTGTTTCTTCGCCATGGGATTTGTAGATTTGGTAGGTAT
>JAIJUV010000606.1 GCA_022732315.1 Prevotella sp. | reverse complement strand
AGGGTTTGTCGGGTAATTCCGAGCATTTCGGCTGCACGCGAGATGTTGCCGTGGCATTTATCCACGACCTTCCGGATGTAATCGTTCTCGAAATTTTCCAAGGTTGCCACTTCCGTATTATTGTCGATGGCATCCTTGAGCACCCTTATCAGTTCGTCATTATCCCAGGGTTTGGTGACGAAATCGGCGGCTCCGCTTTTCAATCCCTTGATGGCTAGCTGCACGTCGGCAAAGGCGGTGATGAGCACCACGGGGATGTGGGCATGGAGTCGGCGGAAGGTGCGGAGCCAGAGTAAACCGTCCTGTCCGCTGTTTACGCCGAGCGAGAAGTTCATGTCGAGTAGGATGAGATCTACCTGCTCCTGTTGCAGCAGCGTGGGGGCGGTATCGGGGCGAGGCAGGGTGAGTATTCGTTCGAACGTATTGCCCAGACAGATTTTCAGCGCCGTGAGTATCGACGGATTATCGTCGATGACAAGAAGGGTTCCATATTTCATATCTTTAATTTTTTTGTTTGCAAAAGTACGCTTTTTTTCCGAAACGGCAAACAAAAACGGGATTGTTGTATGATAATCATACAATAGAGTGTATGAATTTCATACAATCCGCCTTTCGGGCTGCCGGAATCCTTGGCAGAAAACGGGAGAAGCCGTAACTTTGCAGCAGCTAACGAAAACAGGGAGATGGTATTCTTCCTTTATCGTTTGATTTTAGTGAAACAAAAAATAAATGAGTATATGATGAAAAGTTATGTGAAATTCTTATCACGCAACAAGCTTTATGCCACCATAGAGGCCTTGGGTCTCTCGGTGGCACTGGCTTTTGTGCTGATTCTCGTTTCCTACGCTACTGCAGAGTATCGTGTGGGAACGAATCAGAAACTGGCGAAGGAGCTCTATGTTGCAGGTTCCGGTGATTATCTCGGAATGACCTGGGGCATAGCCAAGGAGTTCTTTCCTTCCATCCCGGAAATCAAGGGATGGACAAGATTTGGTGAATATTATGCTCCGCAGGGAGCCATGATAGATGGACAGTATTATGAGGCAAAATATCTGGCTATCGACCC
>JAIJUV010000156.1 GCA_022732315.1 Prevotella sp. | reverse complement strand
TTTGCTTTGCAGCCAATTGGCAGAATTATGAAATATTGCTCATTCTCAACTACTTGCAGTTTATTCTTCTCATCTTCTCTTTCCGTTGCTTTTGCTTAAATTGTGCATGTATCCAGGCACTCGTATGCTACGCTCCAACTGGCGGGCGGTACAGACATCTATACCGTCAGCAAGATGCTTGGTCATACCAATGTACGTACAACTCAAATCTATGCAAAGGTTGTTGATGCGAAGAAAGAGAATGCCACAAAGAGGATAACTTTGGACTTGCCTCTTACTGATACTAATCAAACAACCGAATAGGCATAATCTACATATTATTATATACAGCCATCCACACGCATTGTTGTGGGTGGCTTTCTTGTTTTATGGGGTCGTTTCAACCGAACCCATCCCCAAAGAATGATGGATTTTTTACAAGGGGTACGCTTGAAACGACACCCTTATAACCATTGGCTGATGTCGCCACAAGTATGTGATTATAAGTCATACCCTTTGTACTTTGTTTCTGCTATGGAGTGATTTGAAGTCACCCCATATATACCCGAAGACCAATAAGAACACAATACGACTATCTCTTATGATTGCCTTATGATATACCTATGACATACTGCATAACCGAAACAAAATGATAATGATAGTTATCATTATCTACATTGATTATCAATAACTTTTATATATGACAACTATGTTTCTATAATGATTGTTTATGTGATGTTTGTCAGCATAAAATCAGCATTCAAAATCCATGTTATTTTGCACTCAAATCGAACAATAAAATCAACGAACGATATGACAGAAAAGAACATTACATTTGAGGATTTGCCCAAGGCAATGACATGGATGATGGATAAGTTGAATGAGCTTACATCAAAGGTTGACAGCATCAATAACCAAAGCGTACAACCGCAGACGGATCAGTGGATGAACTTGAAAGAGCTGTGTGAGTATCTTCCAAACCATCCTGCCGAGCAAACTGTTTATGGTTGGACGAGTTGCCACCAGATACCTTTTCACAAACGAGGTAAACGCATCATGTTTCTCAAATCAGAGATTGATACATGGCTGCATGATGGCAAGATAAAGTCGCAAAAGGAATTGGAGGCGGAAGCGACCCTGTTCCTCAAATCAAAACGTAACCACAGATTCTAATGGATGCACTTGAATTATGCAACAGTTTAAGAATGGAGTTTGAAGGTGTCTATGAGAACAAGATACCACTGGATGCACTTCCTGCAAAGTTACAGGATATGGTTCTCGCATTGGCTCGTCAAGAAAACTACTCAATAGAATATACCCTTGCCTCATTGTTGGTTGCCGCTTCAACGGCTATTGGCAATGCTGTGAATATTTGCATTCGTGGCGGTTGGATAAGCAATGCAGCCATGTATATGATATTGGTTGGGAGACCAGGCATGGGCAAGACTCCGCCTCTTGACTTTGCCTTTCGCCCAATCCGCAAGCACGATGCAAAGACTATCCGTAAGTTCAAGGAAGAAATGGAGCACTACAATGAGGCTCTGGAACGACAACGAGGTAAGAAGGAAGATAGTGTAACACTTCCACCCAAGCCGATATTGCGTAGAACCATTATATCCGACTTCACACCAGAAGCCTTGATTCGTGCGCATGATGACAACAAACGTGGAGTAGTATTGTATGTGGATGAAATTATGGGGATGTTCAATGCCGTAAACCAATACAGCAAAGGACAGTTGATAGAACAACTTCTGACAGCGTTCAGTGGTAAGGCATTGGATGTGTCACGTTGCAGTATGCCAGTTCCCATTCACATAGAAAATCCGTTTATAAACATTGTAGGCACCATGCAGACCATACGAATGCATGAACTGATAGAAAAAGGTTATAAAGCCAACGGTTTCTTAGACCGCTTCTTGTTTGTCTATCCTACTTCGCAGAAAATCGCAGATTGGGCGGATGACGAACCGTCAGGTTTCTCCTCTTTTGACAACTATGCTACAATGTGGAAGAGTGTTATAGACAAGATATTGGCTTTGCCTTATTCTCTCAATGAAGATGATGATGCAGTACAGAATGTATTGAAATTCTCAAAAGAAGCCAGCGATTACTTTACAGCATGGCGCAATGCGGCAATCGGAGTAGTCAACAAGATAAAGGATGACGCACTGGTAGATAGTCGCATTTTGAAGACACCGATGTTGGCAGCACGACTTGCATTGGTTGTTCAAATCTTGCGATGGGCTTGTGGTGAGGTTCATAAGGACTATGTTGACATAGACTCCACCAAAGCAGCCATTCGGTTGAGTGATTATTTTGAGAACTGTTATACTGCCATTCAAAAGTTCATGGTGATGGATGGCATTGAGCCACAGAAGAAAGAATTTCTCAACAATGTGGGTAAGACATTCACAACTGCTGATGCCATTCAAGCAGGAAAGGAAGTCGGCTTGTCGGAAAGGTCGGTTATGTATGCCTTAGTCGGTCTTGCAAGCGACAATATAATCAAGAAAGTAAAACGAGGAGAATACGAGAAACTGCAATAGTGGTATTTGCTTTGCACCTTGCAGTTATTGCAGTTTGCAGTTCTTCTTTCATGTTCCACTGAAAGCAATTATTATGGCAGAGTATAGATTTGTACTGCAAAAATACAAACGTGGCAACAAGATTACTTGCCCCAACTGTGGCAAGAAGCGTTGTTTTGTCAGGTACATTGACACAGAAGGCAAGATACACTTTCCCGGCTATGTGGGTAGATGTGACCATGAACATTCATGCCAATATCATTACAAGCCGTCTGACTACTTCAAGGATAATCCCATGTCTGTTGAAAACATGGATCGGGGAAACCGTATAACAAAGGTAGTGCAACAAGAGCAACCGACCTCTTATATTGATAATGAGTTGATGGAACGGACTATATCCAATTATAGCATAAATCCTCTGTTCGTTTTCTTGACTGGTATCATTGGTAAAGAGAAAACTGATCGTATTTTCCGACTATACAAGGTTGGCACATCAAAGAAGTGGAGCGGTGCTACTGTATACTGGCAAATAGACTGGCACGGTCGAGTGAGGTCTGGTAAGATAATGCTCTACAATTCGTCTGATGGGCATAGGGTAAAAGAACCTCACAGTTTTGTCTGTTGGGTGCATAGTGAACTACATTTACAAAACTTCAACATGAAGCAATGTTTGTTTGGCGAACATCTTTTATCACAATATCCATCCAAACCAGTTGCAATAGTAGAGAGTGAAAAGTCTGCCTTAATAGCCTCTCACTTCATGCCCGATTTTATATGGTTGGCAACAGGTGGCATACATGGCTGTTTTAGGGAAGAAAGCATAAGGGTGTTGAAGAACCGCTCTGTTATGTTGTGTCCTGACTTGGGCGCATTTGAGGCATGGAAAGCCAAAATACCAATGCTTTCAGCCGTATGTAGCAAGGTCATTATAAGTGAATACTTGGAACTTGTGGCTACCGAAGAACAACGCAAAAAAGGATTGGATATTGCCGATTTCCTGCTCATGACAGAAACACCAGTAATGGCACTTCAGCGAATGATAAAACGCAATCCTTGCATTGGCACATTGATAGAACGATTACAATTGGAGTTGGTCGGTTTTTACAACGCTGAAAGCAAGCCTATGCAATAATGTGACTTGAAACGATAACGAATAAAGGGAAGGAAAAGATGAAGCTGTGTCAGAAAGTTTATTGGTAGCGTTGCAAGAAATGCCAATGTCGTACAAATCAGCGAGGCTTATTCATACGGCAGTGGCTTCTTGCAGTACTCGCAAGCTCGCACCGATGCCTTTTCTATTCCCTAATATCAACAATTATAAACACCATATTATGGCAACAACAAAGAATAATACAACACCCAAGCGCACGGAGCGTTTGGAGGTCAGAGTAACTTCTGACGAATACAACCGAGTGGCAGAACTTGCCAATACCTGTGGCTTGACTGTCAGTAATTATGTGCGCAAGTGTGTATTGGGACAACATCCCAAACAAAGACTGACCGACCGAGAGATTGAAGCCTTATGTAGTTTGGCTGATGCACGTGGCGACTTGATTAGAATTGTCAGTGCAGTCAAGAGTATACAGAGCGACAAGCGAGGTCTATATTTCCACAACACCAAGTTTGTTGAAGAATGGATGAAAGCAGCCGTTCCACTTATAACTCGTTGGGGCGACATCAAAGATTATCTGACATTATAAAAATTGAGAATGATATGATAGCAAAGGCAAGAGCAATATCACATGGTGCAAACTCCATGCGATATGTAGTGAATAAAGACCAGGCGGACATTATCAAGTTGCACCTGTTGCCTGACAATGTGGCTGCGGAGTCTTTATGGTCAAGAATGTTATTGCACCAAGCAAAGTTTTGGGGTGAGCATACAAAGGCAATCAAGAACAACATGATTAGAATTGAAGTGTCACCAACAGCCGAAGAAACCAAAGGCTGGACTAATGCGGATTGGGAAAAACTTGCAGACGATTTTATCCGTGAGTTTGACTCTATTGATTTGTCGAAAGGAACCAAACGAACTAAAGACATGCACACCAATCTCTGCCATAGTCAATATGTAGTGTCACTTCATCGTGACAGCAAGAGTGGTATTTTGCATCTCCACATCGATGCAAACCGCATAGACAATGACGGCAATATCAACAATGACCACAACATTCATATCAGAGCAATGGCTGCTGCAAATAATATCACCAAACGCAGAGGCTGGGTACAGGTATCCGACATTTCAATGCAAAACAAACAGGAGATAACGAATGCCTGTATGGACGCTCTCCGTTCTATGGATAGGTTCGATTGGAGTGATTATGTGGAACGACTAAAACAAAGTGATTATGATGTGATGTTGCAAAAGGACTCACAAGATGTTGTCCGTGGGTATTCCATAAAGAGGGGTAACTCCACTTACAAATCCTCGTCTCTTGGTAAAGGCAGAAACCTTATGCCATCGAAGATAGAAGCGACATGGAAAGACTTACATAAAGACATTCTTCAACAAGACAAAGCTGATAAAGAAAACCAAGTGAAGAATACGTCCGCAGAACTGCAAACTGCAAATAATGCAAGGTGCAGAAACTGCAACGAGTACCAACCTCAACCATTGGTACATCATTCTATCAACTGGAATTATCGTGATTACGAGATAGAGATTCCATCGAATGCAAACGATATTCTGATGCAAAATATGTCTTTGCCTAAGAACAATGTGTTCGCCACTATTAATGATTTACAGCAAACCGCCATTCTTCTTTTCGCTGGCTATCTTGATGCAGCTACACAAATGTCTGAATCCACAGGCGGTGGTGGCAGTACTCCCGATGGTTGGGGAAGAGACAAGGATGAAGATGATTTGGAGTGGGCAAGACGATGCGCAAGAATGGCAAACCACATGTGCCGTCCTGCTATCAAGAGAGGGAACAGACGATGAACAACAAATTCAAATTACGATATGAGAACTTCAAAAAACGACAATGTTGACATTTCCACTCTAATGCAGAGTGTTGACAATACAGAAACGCTGAACACAGAGACTGACAAAATAGCCAAACTCATAGAAGCAACAAATCAATTGAACAAATGCTTATTGTCTGTTGTAGAGCAACTAAAGAACATCACTTCGCAGCCTGTAGAACTAACAATCAAGCAAACTGATATAGACCAATTTCGCCTTGTGAAAAATGGCTACATTCAAGAAGAAACGGAGCTTTTGGAGAAACACGTAGCGGAACAGTTAGTCATGATAAAGGCTCATGAGCAGCGTATTTGCGAAGTTTGTAAACAAGGCGAAGGGGTATGGCTATCTGACTTTTGGTTGAAAATGTTGCTTATAGTTTGGTTTGCCACTATCGGCATCGCCTTCTTGTATGCTATCGGCAGAGGGTAAACCTTTGCCGATAAATGATAATTTAGAGGCGATGGCAAAGCAGCTCTACGACTATTGGTTTGTGCAGTTTGACTTTCCGAATGAGGAAGGAAAACCGTATAAATCGAG
>JAIJUV010000605.1 GCA_022732315.1 Prevotella sp. | reverse complement strand
GATATTGTGGATAACTATTCCTCGCTGTTCAAAAGTCTCGATAAGAGCGTAGGCAACACACTCTTGGGCATGATTGGAGGCAAGGACAACGTGGCAGGACTATTCTCTCTTGCCAACTATAACCTAACCTCATGGATGACGGACTATCTGGACGAGACCGCAGGAAACTACTATACGCAAAGATGGTATATCGCCCGACGAGACCAAGGACAAGAAAAACTGTGCAACTATGTACCACCCACTGATGATAACAGCATCTTGAAAGGCGACCACTGGTACAGAATCAACACCAAGGATGCCAACTTCTATCCCAATAGCAACCAAAAGGAAGCCATCTTGCAAAACTCGGAGAATCATGCAGGTTGGTCAAGGACAAGGGTACAACAGCTCAACAACCAGAATGACGGCTTTACCTACAATATCAGCTACTGGTTGAACAGCTACATCATCAGCAGCAAAAAGAAAGGACAGAAACAGAAGGCATACGCCTACGAGATACAGGTGTACAAGAGTTGGAACAGAACAGAAGAAGTGTATGAGGCAGTCTTCGACTCCTATTCGATGGACTTGAATACCTTCAAGGCACAACTGCAAGCTCGGTTGAGCGAATGGAATGACAACGAGGAAGGCTATACCTATTATATGGACAGTGATGCACGCAACTACTATAAGGCAACCGATGCCGCCAAGCTGAAGGGATGTGAGAGCGTGACCATCAGTGTGACATGCTGCGACGGTGTGCAGTTGGGGCAAGGCACCACACAATACAAATGCAAGAGTTGTGGCGGTTCGCTGAATGACCACAGCAAGAAATGCGCCATGACAACATCTATGACAGAGAACAACCTTGACCTCTCGGACTTGTATAAACAAGAGCAGGAAGCCAATGCCAAGATAGCCTCTCTGCAATCTCAAATCAGTCAGTTGGAAGCCGAGAACAAGTCGCTTGTCAAGCAAATCGCCAATGCAAGTGTGGAAGATGCAGCCAAGTATCGGGAGCAATACAACAAGAACAAGGCTTCCATCGAACAACTGAACAAAGAACTTGCCACATGGCAACAGAAACAA
>JAIJUV010000604.1 GCA_022732315.1 Prevotella sp. | reverse complement strand
GTGAAGAAAAAGAGCAGGGCTGTTTGCCACCAAGGCATGCTGCGGTGTTCCTGCTGCTGTTTGCCTGCCAGATAAAGTGTCATTGACAGGAAGAAAAGCGACATGCCGAAATGGTCATCTACAAAGGTGACGAGCAGCACGTAGGCAAAGGAAAAAAGCATCGCTGTGAGCACATTGCTGTCTATAGCCTTCAGCTGCATCACCTCTCTGAAGATTCTTCTAAAGAAGAGGGTGGAGTAGGTGGAGAAGAATGTCATCATCACCGCCACGATGGTAGTTGCCCAGTTGCGGGAGGTGAGTTCTATCAGCCAGCCGTTCAGTAGCGAGAAAGGATAGAGGAAGAAAGGGAGCATGGGATGGCGATACTCCGTGTAATACACCTTCCACTTCGAGAGGGTAAGGTAGGTGTAGGGGTCGAAACCTGAAATCTGAAAGTTCTTGGTGAAGAGCGTCCAGAATCCTGCTTTCGGTTTGCCGAAATCATCAAAATGATAGGTTATCATCAGCACATTGAAGGCGATGATAACGATGAGTGTAATCAAGGCAAAGAGCCTTTCTTCTTTTTTAATTCTAAATATATTGTTCATTCTCTGATTATTTTTTTGCTGGGCTGATGCATGCCGCATCTCCTTCTTAGCGCTGCAAAAGTAATTGTTTTTTCTGAATATTCAAAAAGAAAGGCTCTATTTTGTGTCTTTTTTCTGATAAAAACGGAGTTTTATTTTGTATTCTCTTTTATTTGGTGTATCTTTGTCGCAATGATGATGAAAAAGTCATCAGGACGGACAGTTGGATAATAAAGATAAATAATGACAATGAAACATGCTTTTTTGATAATGGCTCATGGCAGTTTACCGCTTCTCAGGGTATTGCTGTCGATGCTCGATGATGAGCGCAATGATATATTTCTGCATATCGACCGGAAATCGGATATGCTGGATGGTGCTGAACCGCTGGCTCTTTCCAAGGCACGCCTCTTTTTATTGGAACAGAGGGTGGATGTGCGTTGGGGAAATCTGAGTCAGATTAAGGCGGAGTATGTGCTTTTCGAGGAGGCTTTGAAGCATGG
>JAIJUV010000603.1 GCA_022732315.1 Prevotella sp. | reverse complement strand
GAATACCTGAAGCGAATACAGGTGGGACGTATCGTAACCAGCGAACTGGGTATCTACCACATCATTTCGGGAGCATTCGGAGCCTTCGAAAGAAAGACGCTGAAGGAAGTGGGCTATTGGGACATAGGACCGGGACTGGACGGTGACATGACACAGAAGATCCGTAAAGCCGGATATAAAGTGAAATTTGCCGAAGATGCCATCTGTATGACCAATGTGCCTACCAAATGGTATAAGCTGTATCATCAGCGCATCAGATGGTCGCGCTCGCTCGTGAGATTCCGTCTACGCAAGCATGCCGACATTCTGTTGCCTACAAAGAACTGGAGTATCCTTAACTGGTTATCTAATATGGAGAGTGTGGTTTTCGACTGCTTCCTCAATTTTCTGTGGTTGTGGTATATCATCAAGCTCGCCATCACGTTTAACACGCACATCATTGAAGTGCTGGCACTGGGCTACTTTATCAGAGTATGCTTCTCACAGCTTGCCTTCATCCTGGTGCTGATGGTTTCAGAAAGAAAGAAAGACGTGTGGTTCCTTTACAGATACCTGCCACTGATGTCGCCTTATACAGGTTATTTCCTGCGTATCGCCCGACTGTCGGCTCATCTGCAAGAGATCTTCTTCCGACGTTCTTACAAGGACGCCTGGAACCCTGAGAAGACTTCGCGCTATGCTCAGCTCGAAGGAATCTAAAAGATCCGAGTTACTTGCTGTAACGTACATACAGCAGGGAGCTCCCAATAAAAGAAACAACATTATAAAACATAAACAGAATATAGTATATGATAAACAAGTCTTTTGAGTTTAAGATTGGAGTAATAGGATTGGGGTATGTTGGTACTCCACTAGCATGCTTATTCTCAAAGAAATACGATACATGGGGATATGACATCAAAGCAGGAAAGGTAGCCAAGTTAGCCAAAAGTACAATGACAGACAACAAAACTGTATGCAAGGCATTGGAACAGGGGCTGAAACTGACCAGCAATATTGATGACCTGAAGAAGTGTAATGTGTATATCATAGCTGTACCGACACCGGTGAACAAATCGAACAAGCCAGACATCAG
>JAIJUV010000602.1 GCA_022732315.1 Prevotella sp. | reverse complement strand
CTTGATGGCTTCGCTGATGAGTTCAGCATCTTGTTCCGCATTTTCTAATCCTACTACTTGGTCTTCATCAGTAATGCCAAATACAAGCGTGCCGCCTTCGCCATTAGCAAAGGCAGATACACTTTTGAGCCAACTCTTCGGTCGTTTGGCTTCTATCTGTTGTTTCTTGTCGTAGGCTGTCGCCTCGCCAATCAATGAATGTATGTCAAATTTCATAAATAATTTCTGTTTGTTATACAGATACTTTTCTGAATCGTTCATGTAAGTGTACATGTAATAATCTCCTATAAGTTGGAACAAGTAATCTGCCATGGGACATTTCATTGTCATTTGAGACCATAGAGGTGGGCGAAGATGGCATCAAGCTCGGCTACGCACTTAACAAGAAACTGTTACTGGATCTTTACCGATTTCTCCAGCCAGTCATTTTGCGATCTTCTTTAGCTCCATCAAAACAAGTTTGAGGCGGTTAAGGTCTTTGTTGCCATTGCTTTTCTCTTTAATCTGTGACAAAGATAGTATTTTTCTTTGAAAATACGGCAAAAATATAGAATATTTTCTCATGTCCTTTGCGAATTAGCTCTATTTTTGGAAAATATGGGTGTTTTACGTGGCTATACATTAATTATATATAAGGAAGTGAGTTACTTCTTTATGCTATTATTCATGATGATTTTCTTTGTAGCATCAGAAATAAAGGTTGAGGAAATCAACGCTTTGTGTAAACAGACATCAGCCTATAGTGATTCTTTATCTTCATCACTACAGGCTGATGTTCTATTTTATATACTAGATGTTTATTTTATATTTACTGGCCTTTCAAGTCCTTATCCACCATGGCGCAGACACAGGAGTCTGACCATACATTCTCTGCCGTCTCTACCATGTCGATAATGGTATAGATAGGCAGGATGATACCCATGATGCCGATAGGAGCATTGATGCCGGACATCAGAGATAGGGTCAGGAAATAACATCCCATCGGCACTCCTGCATTACCCACTGCTGAGATAACTGAAATGAAGAGCCAGAGAATCATCGTAGTCCAAGGTAAAGGCATTCCTCCATTCTGCATCAG
>JAIJUV010000155.1 GCA_022732315.1 Prevotella sp. | reverse complement strand
TATCTTGAATCTCAAGCAAGTTCGATTCAAGCAAGTAGTAGAAGAATTCGAGAATGAGAAAGTTAGTATCACCGTTGAGAATTCTACAGAATTCAAGGCTGGTGACATTGGCAAGTATCTGACTGGATTTGAAGTGTTAAACCCTGATTTGGTGATTTGTCATTTAGACTCCAAAGCTTCGATGCAGATTGATTTGACTATTAATAAGGGACGTGGTTACGTGCCTGCTGATGAGAATCGTCAATTCTGCACAGACGTTAACGTTCTCCCAATCGATTCCATCTACACCCCTATCCGTAACGTGAAGTACGCTGTAGAGCCATATCGTGTTGAGCAGAAGACTGACTACGATAAGCTCGTACTTGAAGTTACAACAGATGGTTCCATTAGTCCTAAGGATGCACTGAAAGAGGCTGCGAAGATTCTCATTTATCACTTCATGCTCTTCTCTGATGAGAAGATCACTCTCGAAAGCCCTGATCAAGAGAGCAATCAAGAGTTTGATGAGGAGGTTCTCCACATGCGCCAGTTGCTTAAGACTCGTCTCGTAGATATGAACCTGAGTGTTCGTGCGCTCAACTGCTTGAAGGCAGCTGATGTAGAGACTCTTGGTGACTTGGTTCAGTATAACAAGACTGACCTCTTGAAGTTCCGCAACTTCGGTAAGAAATCGCTTTCAGAGCTTGATGATTTGCTCGAGAGTCTGAATCTGTCTTTTGGAACTGATATTTCAAAGTATAAATTAGACAAGGATGCGTAATGCATCCTTTGTCCAAAAAGAACAAAAACAAAAATGAGACACAATAAGAAATTCAACCATTTAGGTCGTACTGCTTCTCATCGTAACGCGATGTTGGCTAACATGGCTTCATCACTTATCTTGAGCGAGCACAAAAGAATCACTACGACCCTCGCAAAGGCAAAGGCTCTTAAGAAGTATGTTGAGCCATTAATCACTCGTTCAAAGAATGATACAACTACATCACGTCGTGTTGTTTTCCGTTATCTTCAGAACAAGTATGCTGTTAAGGCTCTCTTCGGTGAGGTAGCTGAGAAGGTAGCTAACCGTCCAGGTGGTTACACTCGCGTTATCAAGTTGGGTACCCGTCAGGGTGACGCAGCTGAGATTGCTTTCATCGAGCTCGTTGACTTTGATGAGAACATGGCTAAGACTCCTAAGGCTGCTGCTAAGAAGACTCGTCGTAGTCGCAAGGCAACTAAGGCTGAGGAGGCACCTGTAGCAGAGGCTCCTGCAACTGAGGAAGCTGCAGCTGAATAAGTTACAACAGATCTCACAAAATATAAGCGCTCTTGTCTTCAGACAGGAGCGCTTTTTTAGTTTCTTCTTTTTTAGTTTCTTCTTTTTTAGTTTTGCCTTCTTTTACTCTTTATCTTTATTTAGGGGATTCCCTAACATTATTTAGGGATTCTTTCTTGAAGTTTTCAAGAATTAGTTGTACTTTTGCAGTAGATTTAAAAGATAAGGTTATGAAAAAGGTGATACTTTTTATGCTTTGCTCGTCTTTGCTGATGAGTAGTTGCGATACATATACGGGTAGTGGAGCTTATGCCGGCAGTTCCATCGGGTCTATCCTCGGTTCCGCTATAGGTGGTCTTTCTGGTGGTCCAAGAGGTTCTGACATTGGTACGATTGTTGGTATGGCTGGTGGTGCTATGGTTGGTGCGGCCATCGGTAGTCAGGCAGATAAGGCTCAGGCCGATCGTGAAGCTGCTTATCAACGTGATAGGATTGACCGTTCTCGTTCCAATTATCCATCTGCTTCTCGTCATCATACTCGTACTGATCGCTCTTCCTCAGTCAATAGTGATGACATATATGATTATAGTGCTCCAGTAACTGATAACTCTGATATTTTTGATTCCAATAATGGAGGAGACGATCGTCTCTATGATTTCCAGGGTAAGGATTATACCGGTGATTATAGTGCTCAGCAGCCAACTACTTCTATGCCATCTTCAACAGTTGAAGAACTCGGTGCCAGACTATCTTATTGCCCTAGCTTAGAGATAGTAAATGCCCGTTTTGTGGATGCAAATGAAGACAATTGTCTGAATCGTGATGAAACCTGTAAGTTGATATTCGAAGTGATGAATCTTGGGCAGTATCCTGTATTTGATGTTGTGCCTACAGTGATTGAGATGACAGGTAACAGGCACATCTTTATTTCGCCTAGTATTCATATTGAAAAGATAGCTCCAGGTTCGGGAGTGAGATATACCGCAATGGTGAAGTCCGATAGAAAGTTAAAGGATGGTATGGCTCGTTTCTGTGTGAGTGTCATTCATGAAGGGAAATCAATCTCTAAGGTGAATGAATTCAATATCCCTACCAAACGATGATATGTCTGTTCCCTTAGATTTGTTTTCCATAAGTTGCCACATATTCAATATGAACGAGCAAGAACCTGTTAATGATGGTTCTTGCTCGTTTTTGTATTGTTATGTTTATCTTTTGTATTATTATGTTTGTCTTTGTCTTTTATTTCGCCTTTTTTAGCGTTCTCATTCGATGATGACTTATGCTTTTTTTCAGCTGCCTGTTCCAAAGCCTCCTCCTTTTTTTCGAAATAGTTCTTGGGTTCAAATTCTGCCATTTCGAAATCAATCTTAGGAAGTTTGTTGTCTTCTGGCTTATATGGCACAGGGTTATCCAGTCTCTCCACCTTGACGGTTCCTACACCTTGTGCAATCATGCCGATTTCCTTGGCAGCCGCCCATGAAAGGTCGATGATTCTTCCTCTTCCGTAAGGACCACGATCTATTACTTTCACGATTACGCTTTTATCATTTCTGAGATTGGTTACTTTCAGCATGGTGCCGAATGGATAGTAACGGTGTGCACACGTCAAACTGTCGTGATGTATCTTTTGCCCGCTTGCAGAGCGTGCGCCTGTGGCTCGCTTTGAATAATACGATGCCTTTCCGTGTTGATGCTTCTGTGCACAACATGGAATCATAAAAAACGTAGTCAATAATGCTATGATTAAGTATTTTATTTTCATAACTTCTCGATATTTTGGTTGCAAATATATAAAAAATAGATGAAAAATGCAAGGAAATATCAGAAAAATACTATCTTTGCAGTATAAATAGCGACAGATATGGAAAATAATGTACCTAATGAGTGGAATAAGTTCTACTTGAAAGACGTATCGTTTGTCAATCTGATGATGCGCCGCATCTACAATGTGTTGATTGTAGCCAACCCTTACGATGCGTTCATGCTTGAAGATGATGGACGCATCGAGGAGAAGATATATAATGAGTATATGGAGCTTGGTCTTCGTTATCCGCCTACCTTTACACAGGTTTCTACCACGGAAGAGGCTGCTCAGGTGTTGCGTTCTACGGTGATAGACCTGGTCATCTGTATGCCTGGTAATGCAGATAATGATGCCTTTGATGTGGCCCGTGATATCAAGGGCAAGTTCCCTAACATCCACTGTGTGGTTCTTACCCCTTTCTCACATGGTATCACCAAGCGAATGCAGAACGAGGATTTGAGCATCTTCGATTATGTATTCTGTTGGTTGGGAAATACCAACTTGATTCTTTCCATCATCAAGTTGATTGAGGATAAGATGAATCTGGAGCATGATATTCAGGAGGCGGGTGTGCAGATGATTCTTCTGGTCGAGGACTCTATTCGCTTCTACAGTTCCATCTTGCCCAACCTCTATAATTACATTCTGGAGCAGAGCAAGAACTTCTCCAAGGAAGCCCTGAACCGCCATGCCGCAACCATGCGTATGCGTGGCCGTCCTAAGGTGGTATTGGCTCGTACCTATGAGGAGGCGAAGAAACTGTATGATAAGTATTCCAATAATACCCTTGGAGTCATCAGCGATGCCCGGTTCCCTTTGAAGAGTGCCGCCAGGGCTTTTGGAAATGAGGTTGATGAAGATGTCAAGCCTGAGTATGGCACCGATACCTTCGGTCGCGAGAAATGTCCTGATGCAGGTTTGCAGCTCTTCCGTTACATCCGTAAGCATGACTCTTTCGTGCCCCTCATCCTCGAAAGTTCTGAGAGTGATAACCGTGCCAAGGCTGAAGCTGAGGGTTTCCGCTTCGTGGATAAGAATTCCAAGAAGATGAGTGTAGATCTCCGAAGATTGATGGAGGAGCACATGGGCTTTGGTGATTTCATCTTCCGTGATCCTAAGACCCACGAGGAGATCATGCGCATCAGAAGCCTGAAGGAGTTGCAGGATAATATCTTCAACATCCCTAACGATTCGATGCTCTATCATATCAGCCGCAACCACATGAGCCGCTGGCTTTGTGCCCGTGCCATCTTCCCAGTGTCGGCTTTCCTGAAGCATGTTACTTGGGAGAAGCTTCAGGATGTGGATGCCCACAGGCAGATTATCTTTGATGCCATCGTGCAGTACCGCCACATGAAGAACCTAGGTGTGGTAGCTGTGTTCGATAGAATGAAGTTCGATAAGTATGCTCATTTTGCCCGCATTGGCGAGGGATCACTGGGCGGAAAGGGTAGAGGTCTTGCCTTCCTCGACAATATCATCAAGCGCCATCCGGAGTTCAATCAGTATGAGAATGCCACCGTGCAGATTCCGAAGACCGTGGTGCTCTGTACCGATATCTTCGATGAATTCATGATGAGCAACAATCTCTATCCGATAGCGTTGAGCGATGCCAGCGATGATGAGATATTGAAGCACTTCCTGCATGCGCAGTTGCCGGATTCCCTGATAGCCGACTTCTTCACCTTCTTTGAGGCAACGAAGAGTCCTATCGCCATCCGTTCCAGTTCGCTTCTTGAGGATGCGCACTATCAGCCTTTCGCCGGCATCTATTCCACCTATATGATTCCTTATCTTGAGGATAAGTATCAGATGCTCCAGATGTTGGCTTGTGCCATCAAGGGCGTGTATGCCTCCGTGTTCTATCGTGATTCCAAGGCGTATATGACAGCCACCAGCAACGTCATCGACCAGGAGAAGATGGCGGTTATTCTGCAGCAGGTGGTGGGTAAGGATTATGGCACCCGTTTCTACCCAACAATGAGTGGTGTGCTCCGTTCGCTCAACTATTATCCTATAGGAGATGAAGAGGCAGAGGAAGGCATAGCCAGTCTAGCCCTCGGATTGGGTAAGTATATCGTGGATGGTGGTCAAACCCTGCGTGTCTGTCCTTATCATCCGCATCAGGTGCTCCAGACATCAGAAACGGAGATGGCTTTGCGTGATACGCAGACCCAGTTTTATGCCCTCGACATGAAGCATGTGGGCGAGGATTTCAAGGTAGATGATGGCTTCAACATCCTCAAACTTCGTGTGAAGGATGCCGTGGAAGACCAGAGCCTCACCTATATCGCCTCTACTTTCGACCCATACGACCAGGTTATCAATGATGGTGTATATGAAACGGGCAGAAAACTGATTACTTTTGCCAGTGTGCTCCAGCATGGAGTAGTGCCTTTGCCGGAGTTGATGCAGATGTCGATGAAGTTTGGTTCCGAGGCGATGCGCCGTCCTGTGGAAATAGAGTTTGCCTGCAATATCAACGACGATAGAACCTGTGAGTTCTATCTGCTCCAGATTCGTCCGATAGTGGATGCCAAGGAAATGCTCGATGAGGATGTGAAGGCGATACCGGATGCCGACTGTCTGCTCCGTTCCCACAATTCGCTCGGGCATGGCATCTGCGAAGATGTGGTAGATGTGGTCTATGTGAAGTATGATGATCACTTCTCGGCGATGAATAATTTCTATGTGGCTGATGATATCGAACGAATCAATCGTAAGTTCCTTGCCGAAGGGAAGAATTATGTGCTGATAGGTCCGGGCCGTTGGGGTTCTAGCGACCATTATCTGGGTGTGCCGGTCAAGTGGCCGCATATCAGCGCCGCCCGAGTTATCGTGGAAGTAGCTTTGAAGAACTACAACATCGACCCGAGCCAAGGCACCCATTTCTTCCAGAACCTCACCTCTTTCGGTGTGGGTTACTTCACGGTAGATACCAACACCGAAGAAGGCGGTTTCGTGAACAAGGAGATATTAGATACGATGCCGGCAGTAGAAGAGACGCCGTATGTGCGCCATGTGCGCTTTGCGCATCCGATGAG
>JAIJUV010000601.1 GCA_022732315.1 Prevotella sp. | reverse complement strand
ATCATAGCGGAGAAACAACCAAGCAGTTTATGGAGTGGAGAGCTGTGGTGAAACCTACAGAATAATGTGACAATCACTCCAACTAAGGCTCAATATAAAACAAAGAATTTATGACTTCACTTCAAGAAAGACTGTTCGACATGCAGGATAAGCAGTATGCTGCTTTCCAAGCCAAACTGACACCGGGGGTGCCTATGGAGAGCTTCATAGGCATTCGTGTTCCTGTGCTTCGCAAGTTCGCAAAAGAATTTACAAAGGAGAAAGAATGCGAGGAATTCCTGCATCAGCTTCCTCACGAATACTACGATGAGAACATGCTTCATGGTCTCCTCATTTCCGAGGTGAAGGACTACGAGGAATGCATTCGTCTTACAGACAGTTTCCTGCCTTTCGTGGACAACTGGGCAGTTTGCGACATCATGTCTCCGAAGGTATTTGCCAAACACAAGAAGGAGTTATTGGCGAAGATCAAAACTTGGAGCAAATCGTCACACGTTTATACTTGTCGCTTTGGAATAGAGGTGCTTATGTCTCATTATCTGGATAAAGACTTCAAGGCAGAATATCTTGAAATTCCTGCATCAGTAAGGAGCGAAGAGTATTACGTAAAAATGATGATAGCCTGGTTCTTCGCCACGGCTCTTGCCAAGCAATGGGACGCAACGATTCCCTACATCGAGCAACGCCGCCTTGCACCCTGGACGCACAACAAGACCATCCAGAAGGCCATCGAGAGCTACAGAATCACGCCCGAGCAGAAGGAATATCTGCGGACATTGAAGATAAAATAAAAGGAAAAATTAGGAATAGGCAAATAACCATGCATTGTCCATTCTATTACCCTGTACAAAAGTACCACACTTAGCAATATTTGTGGTACTTTTGTACTAAAATAGCTATAAAACTGTTGAAATGTATTAAAAAAGAGAGGATATTAAAAGTTTTCCGTACAAAAGTACCACAATTAAAAATTTTTGTGGTACTTTTGTACCAACATTAGGAGAACAATTATGGAAACAAAGAATTCATTCATATCATCTGCAAGCGTCAAAGTACAAGGACGAACAGCTTACTACAAGATG
>JAIJUV010000154.1 GCA_022732315.1 Prevotella sp. | reverse complement strand
ATCAGAAGTAGTGGCGTATCATCTGCCTGATGGAACGAAGGTATCGTTGATGCCTCATTCTTCTCTTTCCTATCAGGAAGATGATTGCAGAAAGGTGGAGATGAAGGGATGTATCTATTATCAGGTGAAGCATGATGAACAGCATCCTTTCGATGTAGTGGGAGAGCATGGACATGTAAGGGTGCTCGGTACCCAGTTTATGGTGGATGAAAGAACGGATGCCCCCGAAGTGATGGTAACCGGCGGAAAGGTACTTTTCACAGCTCGTAACTCTGAAGAGGGTGTCTTTCTGATTAAAGGTAAGCGGGCACGTTTGCAGAATGGGGCTGCTCAGCCTGAGTTGTTGGCAGATTATGATATCAACGACGTGGCATGGGCTACGCATCGCCTGCATTTCGACAATACTCCATTATCCGAAGTATTGGAGGAACTTTCTGAATTATCAGGCACAAGATATACAGCCTCTGATGAGAGCAAGCGTCTGACGGGTGATTTTGATGTGGATTCCATCCCGCAGGTCATCCAAGTGATAGAAGAAACACTGGGTGTCCAGATACGATAAGAGTTGAATCAAGCATCGCAAAAAGCATCACAATAAGGGACTAACTTATGAAAAGAAGTCAATAAAATGAGAAAATAAGTAAAAAGGCTGCATCTTTCGTATAGAATTAGAGCGAGATTCAAAATAATTTTGTATCTTTGCCATCGTAACAAATCAAACAATTGATTAAAATATAAAAGTATGGACTTTAACAAACTATTCTCATTGGAGGGTAAGGTTGCCCTCGTAACAGGTGCCGCATACGGTATCGGTTTCGCTATTGCTGAGGCTTATGCCAAGGCGGGTGCTAAAATTGCTTTCAACTGCCGCAGCCAGCATCACATGGATCAGGCGCTTGCAGATTACAAAGCAAAGGGTATTGATGCCAAGGGTTATATCTGTGATGTAACTGATGAGGAGCAGGTGAAGAATATGGTTGCTGACATCGAGAAGGAACTCGGCGTTATCGACATTCTGGTTAACAACGCTGGTATCATCAAGCGCATTCCTATGACAGAAATGTCGGTTGATGACTTCAAGCAGGTGATTGACATCGACCTTACTGCACCATTCATCGTATCTAAGGCAGTTATCCCAGGCATGATCAAGAAGGGTCATGGTAAGATTATCAACATCTGCTCTATGATGAGCGAGTTGGGTCGTGAGACAGTTTCAGCATACGCAGCAGCCAAGGGCGGCTTGAAGATGTTGACACGTAACATCTGCTCAGAGTATGGTGAGTACAACATCCAGTGCAATGGTCTGGGCCCTGGTTACATCGCTACTCCACAGACTGCACCTCTTCGTGAGCGTCAGGCAGATGGTAGCCGTCACCCATTCGACAGCTTCATCTGTGCAAAGACTCCAGCAGGTCGCTGGTTGGATCCAGAGGAGTTGGAAGGTCCTGCTGTGTTCCTGGCATCAGATGCCTCTAACGCAGTGAATGGTCACATTCTCTATGTAGATGGTGGTATCTTGGCTTACATCGGCAAGCAGCCTAAATAAGCAAAGCTTTCTATGATATACAATAATAGGGCAATCCATGAGGGTTGCCCTATTATTTTAAGAAATAATCTTTACGATTATTTGTTGAGTGCGTCTGCAAGTTCAGCGCCAGCCTTAAACTTGGCAACCTTCTTGGCAGCAATCTGAATCTTCTCCTTAGTAGCAGGGTTGATACCCTCGCGAGCAGGACGCTCGTTAACGCTGAAAGTGCCGAAGCCTACCAACTGGATTTTGTCACCTGCAATGAGAGCATCCTTCAATGCGTTTGTTGTTGCATTGAGAGCAGCCTTAGCCTGATCCTTTGTGATGCCTGCACTAGCTGCAATCTTGTCGATCAATTCTGTCTTATTCATAATTTTACGTTATAAAATGATTAGTAATTTTGTCTTGTTATCTTTTTTGCTTACAAATATAGCCTTTTCCTTTGAAAGTTCAAATAAAAAAAGCAGAAAAGTGATGAAAATAGTGAAATTTTATTGTAATCTACTCATTTTTTGGTGATTTCACGGATATTTTTAGTAATTTTGCCACGAAATTATAAATTTTATAGTGATTATTAATAATAAAGAAAGAAAATCGTTATGCGCAATATACCGATAGTTACAAAGAACTTGTTGATAGTGAATGTTGTTGCCTTCTTGGTATGCTATTTGTTTGGCAAAGATGCTTCTGGCAATTTTATGCTCAATGATATATTGGGACTTCACTTCTTTATGGCATCCGACTTCCACGTGTACCAGTTGATTACCTATATGTTTATGCATGGAGGTTTTGAACACATCATATTCAATATGTTTGCCCTCTGGATGTTTGGTTGTGTGGTAGAAAGAGTATGGGGAGCCAAGAAGTTCCTTTTTTATTACATAGCTTGTGGCGTGGGCGCAGGACTCTTTCAGGAAGCTGCGCAGTATGTCAGCTATCTGTATAATGACTTCTCTGCCTATCAGTTTATCGTGGATGCCAATGGCGCCCGCCTGCCGATGGGGGATTATCTTAATTTGTGGACCACGGTGGGTGCCTCGGGTGCCATCTATGCCATCCTGCTTGCCTTCGGCATGATTTATCCGAATGAGCGTATCTTCATCTTCCCATTGCCGGTACCTATCAAGGCGAAATATTTCGTGATTGGCTATGCGGCCATCGAACTCTTCTCGGCATTGGCTACCCGTGGTGATGGCGTGGCTCATATTGCCCACCTGGGAGGTATGGTCTTCGGTTTCTTCATGATTCGCTACTGGCGCAAGCAGATGGAGGGTGGTTATCACAATTCATCTACCCAAGATGCCTTCGACAAGGTGAGAAACATGTTTGGTGGTCGTAATAAGTACACCAAGCAGCGTTTCGACTATACCCGAAATGAGAATTATACAACTGATTTCCAGCCTACCGACCAGGATAAGCAGCGCAAGAAGGCAAATCAGGTAGAGATAGACCGGATATTGGATAAAATTAGAAAGAGCGGCTACGACAGTCTCTCTAAAGAAGAGAAGCAGACGCTTTTCGATCAGAGTAATAAGTAAGAAGATATGCTTGACGGATTGAAAGATTTTACGGTGAAGATGATAGCGGGTGCCAATGTGGCTACCATTGTCTTCATGCTATTGGTGGGATATTCGGATTTGTTGAATCCGGCAAAGTTTCCTGCATTTACCAATGCAGGCTTGCTGTTTCCCATCTTTCTCGTCATCAATTTGGGGTTCCTGGTCTTTTGGGTTGTCTTCCGTTCCAAGTACACCCTGATTCCTGTACTCGGATTCCTGGTGGCTTTTGTGCCTGTGCGCCAATACATGCCTATCAATATGAAGGGAGATGCGCCTGAGGAAAGTATCAAGGTGTTGTCGTATAATACCTGGAACTTCGGCAACCAGACAGAGGATGATGAAGGGCATAACATCTGCCTGCAGTATATCCAGGAACAGGATGCCGATATCGTGTGCCTGCAGGAAGCCATGCCCAATTGGAAGAATCAGCAGCAGATAGACAGTATCTTGAAGCCGATGTATGCCTATCAGGATACAACCATCCATCCCAAGGGTGGCAACTGCCTGATGCTGCTCAGCAAGTATCCGATTCTTTCCAAGGAGTTGATTCCATACGAATCGACGGGAAATATGAGTGTGGCTTATCGCCTGAAGATAAAGGGAAAGGTGGTGCTCGTCATCAACAATCATCTGGAAACAACCGGATTGAGCCTGGAAGACCGCAGGCAGTTTAAAAACCTGGTGGTTGGAAAGCTTCAGGTGGATACAGCCGAGGAAACTTCAAAGCTCCTGGTGGTGAAGTTGGCAGAGGCAACCCGCAAACGTGCACCTGAGGCTGAGGCTGTGGCGGAGTATGTAAAGCGCCATAAGAATATGAGTACCATTCTCTGTGGTGACTTCAACGATGGCCCTATCTCATACGCCCATCGCACGATAGCGAAGAATCTGACAGATTGCTACATTGCCAGCGGAAACGGCCCTGGCATCAGCTATCATCATGGAGGATTTTTTGTACGTATAGACAACATCATGTGCTCTGATGATTGGGACCCATACGAATGCTATGTAGATAACAAAATAGCGGTTTCAGACCACTATCCCATCATCTGCAAGCTAAAAATGCGCCCTAAACATCAAAAATAGTGCAAATTATTCTTATTTACGAAAAAAAATGCGTATTTTTGCACGTCATTATGTATGTATTGACGTTTTTACTTAACTGTGAATAAATAAATTAATAACAATAAATAGAAATGCAAAACAAAGGAATTGTAATTTGTGTAGCCGTCTTACTGACACTCGCAAGTATCTTCTATTTGTCGTTCTCGTTCGCTACACGTTACTATGACGGCGAGGCTGCAAAGTTGAAAGACCCTATCGCGCAGCAGGATTATAAGGATTCTGTGAAGTACTTAGGTGTTTATTCATACCAGAACTGCTTGGAAACTCAGATTGGTCTCGGACTTGACCTTAAGGGCGGTATGAATGTGATTCTTGAGATTTCTGTGCCTGATGTAATTGAAAACCTTGCCGATCATAAGACCGACGCTGGTTTTACCAATGCCATGAAGGAAGCTAGAGCTCAGGAAGAAGCTAACGGTGGTGACTTCGTGTCACTTTTCATTAACGCTTATCACAAGAGCGCACCAGGTCATAAACTCGCTGAAGTGTTCGCTACCCAGCAGTTGCAGGGTAAGGTTTCTCCTCAGAGCAGCGACGCAGAGGTAGAGAAGGCTATCCGCGCTTCTGTACAGGATGCTATCGACAACTCTTTCAACGTTGTCCGCACCCGTATCGATAAGTTCGGTGTTGTTCAGCCTAACATCCAGAAACTGGAAGGTCAGCAGGGCCGTATTATGGTAGAAATGCCAGGTATCAGCCAGCCAGAGCGTATGCGTAAGATGCTCCAGGGTAGTGCTAACCTTGAGTTCTGGGAGACATACAACTCAGAGGAAATCGCTCCTTATCTCCAGCAGCTCGATACTCATATCGCTAATGGTGACAACGGCGAGGCGAAGAATGATACTGTAGCTGCAGATTCTTCTGCTGCCGCTATGAAGGAAGTTGCTAAGGCCGAGCCTAAGAAGGCAGAAACTAAGTTCTCTATCAAGAAGAAGGACGATGCTGCCAGCAAGGTAGGCGAGGATGCTCAGAATGCTGCTGCTATCAAGGCTCACCCACTGTTGGCTCGCTTGCAGCTCGGTGGTGGTTTGAGCACAGTGGGTTATGCTAGTGTTCGCGATACTGCTGCCATCAACAAGATTATCTACTCTGCTGTGGCTAAGCGCGTTTTGCCATCAGACTTGCGTCTGCTTTGGAGTGCTAAGCCTGCTGATAATCTGAAGGCTAAGAATATCTTCGAACTTCACGCCTTGAAGGTGACAACTACTACTGGTCGTGCTCCATTGGAGGGTGATGTGATTACAGATGCTAAGGACGAGTTCGACCAGATGGGTTCTCCAGTTGTTAGCATGAAGATGAATACAGAGGGTGCCCGTAAGTGGGCTCAGATGACCAAGGCTAACGTGGGTAAGGCCATCGCTATCGTTCTGGATGGCGTTGTTTACTCTGCTCCTCGTGTAAACGGTGAGATTGACGGTGGTAGCTCTCAGATTTCCGGTAACTTCACTATCGAGGATACCAAGGACTTGGCTAACACATTGAAGTCTGGTCGTATGCCAGCTCCTGCTCGTATCGTTCAGGAGGAGGTTGTAGGTCCTACTCTCGGTGCTCAGTCTATCCAGATGGGTATTGTTTCATTCGTTGTTGCCTTCGTACTCCTGATGGTTTACATGGTAATGATGTACAATATGATTCCTGGTATGATGGCTAACCTGGCATTGCTCGTCAACGTGTTCTTCACGCTGGGTATCCTGACGTCCTTCCAAGCAGCCCTGACGTTACCAGGTCTTGCCGGTATGGTCTTGTCTCTGGGTACTGCCGTGGATGCCAACGTGCTTATCTATGAGCGTATCAAGGAGGAGCTTCGCTCCGGTAAGGGTATGAAGCAGGCGGTAGCTGCCGGTTATGGCAATGCTTTCTCTGCTATCTTCGACTCTAACTTGACATCTTTGATTACTGGTGTTATC
>JAIJUV010000153.1 GCA_022732315.1 Prevotella sp. | reverse complement strand
TTGAGATAGCGAAGTTCAATAAGACAGAGGAGGAACTTGACACGCTTTACGATAAGTGGTTGTATGTGTTGAAAAACCTTTCCCGATTGGATGAGCGTCCTGCTGCCTTGAAAGAGAAAGTGTTTACTAAACTCTTTGAGGAGGCCGAGATTGCAAAGTTCACCCCAACAGAGTTGAAAGAATATGAGGATAGTTTAAAAGCGTATCGTGATGTCAAGAACTCTATAGATACGGCTTTGGAAAAAGGGCGTGAGGAAGGTAAAAACTCGAAAGCTATCCAAATAGCAAAAAGGATGTTGGATGCTGGCATGGATATAGAAACAGTTATGCAAATAACAGATTTGTCAAAAAGTGAGATTGAGAAACTAAAATGATAAATCTCTATTCAAATTAAGCCTCCAAATTGCAAAATAAGTGGCTCAAAGAGCGAATAGTCCCATTTTGAGGCATTTTTAAGGCTGTAGTTGCGTGCTAAAGTTGTTTGACCAACAAATGAACACTAACTATTAGCCAGAGTTAGTTAACGCCAAGGGCAGAATATAACTCCCACGGCTATTGTTTAATTTAAATAGAATCCACATTTTAAAGTGGACCCATGTATAGAAATATGAAAAAGTATATTTTGTGGCAATTAATACTCCTTTTATTTGTACCGTACTCTTCTATTAAGGCGCAAAGTCTTGTAAATTTAGAGAGTATAGAGTCACGTGCTTATGATTTTTGGGGGCCTAGTAAAATAGACAAAGATATTTATGTTTATTCCCAAAATGTAAGTGTTAATCCAATTAAGACACTTCCTATTAAATTGATTTATAGTTATGACTATAAGAGAAGGATGATTCGATACCTATTGAGCAACTCTAATTCTTATATGATTTTATCTAAAGAGTGTAACAAAAGAGTAAACAAGTTCTTGAAGAAATGTAGTTATGTAAATTTTCAAGGCGACGATATAGAGAAAATGACGATTGAATATAGAAAGGCATTAAACTCAAAATATCAACATCATAATGATTCTGTTCGTAAGGCACGTGATATAGCAAAGCAAGAAAAAGCGAGACGACAAGCTATAGAGGATTCTATTCGTTTTGTAAAAGAATCAAAGACCCATATCAGATTTATGGGAATTGAATTAAACGATGCTGTTGATTTGGTTATGCTTGATCTTAGAAAGAAAGGTTTTGAAACGATAGATTTTCGTAAAAATGGATATGTTATGTCTGGCAAATTCATGGATCGTAAAGCTATAGTCACTCTGCATTCAACGCCTGAGACAAATAATATTTATATGGTTAACGTTGTCTTTGATGAAGAAAACTCTTGGTATAGCTTGAAGTCTGAATTTCTGAATATTGTGAAATCATATAGGGCTAAATACAAATGTATAGACTCTGGAAGAACATTCCTTGAACCATATTATGAGGGAGATGGCTTTGAGTTGCAAGGTATCGCAAAGGATAAATGCTGCTTCTTTGATAAATATGAAGCCGAAGGTGGCACAATATATGTAGAAATAAGCGATATGAGAAGAATTTTTATTAAATATATAGATACCTTCAACTCAAAACGGAATGAAAGGGAAACTATAAATAAAAATCTCGAAGAAATATAAAGAGATATATGCTTTATAAAGATTACACTATTAAGAGGAAATAGAGTTTATTTACTCGTGTCAGTTTGTTGCCAAAATCATAGGTGTGAGAGGAATGGGTAAATCTCCGGTTGTGCATGACTTCCTCCTGGTAGAAGAATAAGAACTGAAAATGGAAAATGACTACTACGATTTGGATAAGTGGAAAACTTTTGTTCTTCGTGTCCTTTTAGAGAAAAATGGTTCTTCCCTAACAGATTATGTGTGGAATAGATTGAAGCACGAGTTTTCTTTAGGAGAGAACGAGCAGACGGAACATAATCTTTATACAGAAAGTGTGCTCAAATGTCTTGAAGTTGAACATGGGTTAGTTAGAATAAATAAAAGAGGAATTCAGATTACTACCAAAGGCGAAGAAGTTGCAAAGATGAACAATGGTTTTCGTTCTTACTTAGATTCAAAGTATAGACATAGACTATTACAACGGATAAATGATTATGTGGTGACTTCAACGGGAATCCTTTCATTGATGATGACTATGTTTTCATTTGTGAATCTATTTTATAATTGGATTGATAAACAGTATTCTTTTCTTCCTCCACTTATTCTAGGCTTGTTTTTTGTTGTGTTTAGATTGATTTGTAAATCAAAATAAAGAACTATCGCTAAACAACCGATTGATTTAGTCAAAATCTAAATTCAATCGGTTGTTAGTTGATAGTATCGTGGTTGGTAAGTATAAGAAATATTTCAAAGGGTTCACTTTACTTACAACTTATAAGGGAAGGTGCGCTCTCCCATCGCACCTTCCCTCCAATCTTCTCTCTCAAATACTTCTCATATAACCATCCCTTTTCGCCAGCTTATAATACAGATCCTGGGCGGTATGATAATCGGGATTGGAGCCTTCAAGCCACTCCGAGAAATGGTGGTTGTGGTTCTTCTGTATTTCCTGCTTGCGAGACGACTCCACAACGCACTACTTTCCCCAATATCTTTCAGCCATAGGCTGCAACCTTTCCTTTATTACTTCCATAACAATCTTGAAATCAAGAGTTTCTTTCCATTGAATCTTTTTCAGAAATGCCTTCCAGCGAACTATACGTGCTGCGTCTGTAGCAAAACTTTCAGTGAACAACTGCAATTCGGGATTGTATGTAAGCCCTCTATTATCGAAAGTCGCCTTGATTGCATCATATAATGTGTCATCAGACAAGTCTCTCTTTGTCAGGAGCTGGTAACAGTCGAAGAAATCTTTCATGCGACTGTTGAGCACATCACGGTCTATCATCGTATGGAATTTCTCGGCAACAACAGTCTCCAAGGAATATGCCTGTATGTTCACAGATGGAATGTCAGGCAAAAGCAATGGGAAGTCAATAGTTGTTGGATATGGAGTTACAACATCACCAAAGCCAATGTCAACAGACATATTGTAAGCGATAGTATCCATGTGGGCCGTAAAGTAAAATCTTGTGCCAGGATACTTCTTTTCAACAGTTATAGGCTCCAACTTAATGCTGTTAACATCAAACGATACTCCATCCTCATCGCATACAATGCCCAAAATTTTCTGGAACACGTGCGCAAGGAAATCCCTATCACGGCTAATTCTATCTGCCATGAAATCAACATCTACTGTAGGACGTGCCTCAAGTCCGTTCATAGCATAAAGCAAAGAGCCACCTTTCAGCAAAAAATTGTCCTTATATTGGCTTACAGATACTCTGTAAAGCAACCTCTCGTTGAAATATCTTGCCAAGAGATACATATATTTATAGCCTGTCTCATTCATCAGATTGAGCAAGCGGGTCTTAACAGACTTACCGTAGTTTTTCTTTCCCATCTTATTCTATAGCTATTTCAAGAAAATTTTTCAATGTATTAAACACTCTGAGGCGTTGGGCGTAATCCTGCAAACGAGTGAGATTGCGATTGGGCTTTCTCAAATAAGAACGAATCACTTCCGCACAAACATCCAGCCCCAATTTGTTTCTGTATTTCACTGCATCACAAACACTTCGCTCCAAGTCGGTTATGCGAACATGAAAACCGGATATTTCTGCTTCCATAATGCCAAACTCCAGATTCTCCTTCTTCCAATAATACAATTCTATCGGAAGCGTTTCAGGAATCTCTACTTTCCTTTTATTGTCGATGGCAATGCAAAAAGCTGGTGGAACAGTTGTCGAAAGCTGATGATAAGCCCAGGCATTGTATAGACACACAACACCTTTAGGAACAATACGCTCCACATCTATCATTGTATTCAGCAGGGCTTCCGGAACAGCATAAATGCCCTGGCGCAACTTGATCAAGTCGCCACGTTCCTTAGCTCTCAACAATCGCTTATACTCTGCCATATGAGGAATATCAGTAGTAGAGATTGTGCCTCCTAGTGCTTCCACTTTACAAACTATATTGTCCATATCACATTTATATTAATATCATTGTCGCTGCAAAAATACAATATTTTTTTGAAAAGCGGTAATATTCTACGGAATATTTTCAAAAAAGCCGTAGAATATTACCGGATTTATCCTTGTTTTTATACCCAGGGACGATAGTTATCTCTAAATCTTCCTCTCTACTTTCCTATACCAACTCAAATACTTCTCATATAACCATCCCTTTTCGCCAGCTTATAATACAGATCCTGGGCGGTATGATAATCGGGGTCTGAACCCTCAAGCCACTCCGAGAAATGGTGGTTGTGGTTCTTCTGCGTTTCCTGCTTGCGGAACGACTCCACCACACATTTCTTTTCTGCATCCGGAAACATCAGGTTCATGCGGGCGGCAAAGGCTGCCTTGTCCTGATTATCACGCACCATGTGGAACGTATATTTCATCAGGCACCAGACTATGTACCAGCTTTGCTGAGACGTAATGTTGCCTTTTATCCAGAACTTCAACTTCTCCTCCAACTTTATGGAATCTACCCAGTTCACAAAGAAAGAGTCGCTGTTACGCTCAAAATCATCAGCCCTGGCAATTTCTGCCTCCCACATTTTATGCTCACCCTGATACTTGAATAGCGTTTCAAAATCCTCGGGAGAAGCCTGCTCCCTGACTAGCGTACGGACAAGTTCTTCTTCCTCATCCTCCTCTCGCTCAAACCAGTCAGAACAAAGCGTATAATTGTTGTATTTCCCTTCAATATCATTCATTACTTTCTGCAAGCTCAAAGTGGTAATATCTATTCTTCTCTCTCTCAGATGACGTTTCTTTACCTTTACCTCACGTTTCAGATGGTCAGGTAGCGTGCGCTCGTCGAAAATTCGCTTGATATAATGGTAAATAATAACAGCCTCACGGTCGGTGCGGAAAAGGCGGGTTCTGTATAAGGCTAGGAAATCAGCACAAATAGCGGTAACTGTGGAGATGGTTTCATCCAAAGCCATCTTCAACCCAATAGAGACAAAGTTTCTGTAATGGGAATCAAACTTGGGAAAGTCGTCTCCGGCAGGAACTTTAAGCTTCTTGCATTGCTCGTAAATAGCCTTAGCACTGGGAATCTGACCATACTCCTCTTCCTTATCGAGCAAATAGTCTGAATGCTTCCGGGCGATGGTCTGAATTTCCTGGAGCACCTTCTCTAAAACATCAGTATAAATCCCCATGAATTCATCATCGTAGCTCTTGTAGATGGAAATGTAGACTTTCTTATGGAGCGTATGAATATATTTAAGAAAATCTGTCAACTGCTCGGCAAGATTCAGGTAAATATGATAATAACAGGTAAGACCTTTATGCTTTCCTGCATTCCATAGAAATTCATCCTTAGCATGCTGAATCTCCTTATACAAATGTTCTGCCTCTCTCTTAAACTGACCCACATCAGTAGTTGTTACTGGAGTGTATTTCTTGACTCCTGTTACTTCATCTTCCACAAAAAGATCTTCTTCTGATGAAATCTTCAGAAGAGAATTGTAGTTATTGTCAGTATTGGGTATTTCCTCTGTCTGCATATTACATTTCTAGGTTTGAATTGTTATTAATAAGCGGCATGGGGTTCCCTGTAAGTACCAGTATTAAGGTACCTGCAAGAACCTACGACAAGGTACAAACAAGTACTGCCCACGCCGTAGAGGAGTGGACGCCTTGCTGTCACCTTCTTCTTGTCGTTTTTGAATTTTGCAGGTTCTAAATACTGTAGAAGTGCAGATAATCAGCGTCAATATCTATATGTTTTTTTTCTTGTTTACTTTCTGTTTCTTACTTCAAATTTTAAAGGGTTTATACTACGTTTTCTTCATCATCCGCCCAGTGGTCGCATTGGCGCATCACAGTTTCCAGCGCCTTTTCTGCACCCTCTGGTGGATACTTATACTTTTTGAGCAGTCGCTTCACCATCACTCGCATCTTCGCCCTCGCCGATTCCTTCCGGTTCCAGTCGATGGTGCGGTTGCGGTGCAAGACTTCTGTCAGTTCCCGGGTCAGCGCCACAAACTCCTCGTCGGAGTAAGCCTGCCGCACTCCTTCGGGCGTGGAGAGCGCATCATAGAATGCCTTCTCCTCGGGCGAAAG
>JAIJUV010000600.1 GCA_022732315.1 Prevotella sp. | reverse complement strand
ATGCTGTAAGGATTGAAGATATCCTCGCTATTGATACTGAAATGGTAGCCATCATAATGCTGCTTGAGTTGCCCTAACGTCTCCTCATAAGTAAGTCCATTATGCTCAGCCATCTCCTCGATACCCTCACGGAAATATTGAGTCAATTCACTCTTGGTAATACCACAACAGCTACTGTATTCATCCTTCAACGTGAGAATCTTGAGATTGTTCAACTCGCTAAAGATGCTGAGTTGACTAAACTTGGAGTCACCCCCTCCAAAAGTTCCTGCCATGCTCTTCAAGCGGTCCCTCGGGGATCACGTGATGGGGAATCGATGAACATGAGACGAGCAACCGTTGCTCACGAGGCGGGCAACAAGTGCCCAAACTAAGAACCCAAATTTGGGCAACATAATAATGATTGCCAAAATCAATCATCAACAAGAATAACCTTTAACCAGATATTCCATCATAAATAAATGAGACTTCCCTGCATCAAAACAGAGAAGTCTCATTCTTTTTATCTTATCATCTGTCAAGTCTTTAAGCCGACATTTTCAACAGAAAATGAGACTTTGAGACTTTTCTACATAAACTTTTCACGTAAGCGAAAACTATTGTCCCTTTCAACGGAAATGCTTATCCCTTAGATTGCATAAAGGAAGGTGCGGATGAACCAGTAGCAAACGATACCTGCGATGTAACCTACGAAAGCAATCCAGGAGATGTGCTTCATATACCAGCCGAAAGTAATCTTCTCCAAGCCCATTACTACCACACCAGCAGCACTACCGATAATCAGCATAGAACCACCGACACCAGCACAGTAAGCCAGCAACTGCCAGAAGACACCATCCACAGCCATATCGCCAGCAGCAGCCACAGGATACATTCCCATACATCCAGCCACCAGAGGCACATTGTCCACGATACTTGAAAGCACACCGATGATACCAGTTACGAGGTAGTGGTTGCCATCAAATACGATGTTCAAACCCTGACCCAAAGCTGTCAATACGCCAATCTCAGCCAGGCAGGATACTGCCATCAGGATACCGAGGAAAAAGAGAATGGTACTCATATCAACACGAGAAAGCAACTTGGT
>JAIJUV010000152.1 GCA_022732315.1 Prevotella sp. | reverse complement strand
ATAATGCTCAACCTCAATAAAACGTGGGTGCAAAAGCAGGGCGACTTCTTCGTGGAGTCACCTATCATTCTGTTTGCCAGTATTATCTGGTATCTCAAAATCTATCAGAACGGGAAGTTTTGCACGTTTCCCCATGCTATCGAGTTTCTGAACCGCCGTTACGAGGATATATTTCCGATACTGACCTCTTATCCGGAGCTGGAGAACTACCTTTCGCCGTTCATGGATGCGTGGCTTGGAGGGGCTGCGGAGCAGCTCATGGGTCAGATAGCGTCGGCAAAAATCCCGCTTTCGAGGATGATTTCACCGCAGCTCTACTGGGTGATGTCAGACAGCGAGTTTACGCTGGACATCAACAATCCCGAAGAGCCGAAAATCCTCTGCGTGGGTAACAATCCCGACCGTCAGAATATCTACGGTGCGGCACTCGGTCTGTATAATTCCCGTATCGTGAAGCTCATCAACAAGAAGGGGATGCTGAAGTCATCGGTCATCATCGACGAGTTGCCCACAATATACTTCAAAGGGTTGGACAATCTTATAGCTACCGCCCGAAGCAACAAGGTTGCCGTGTGTCTGGGCTTTCAGGATTTCAGCCAGTTAGTGCGTGACTACGGGGACAAAGAGGCGAAAGTGGTGATGAACACTGTCGGCAATATTTTCTCCGGTCAGGTGGTGGGGGAAACAGCCAAGACGCTCTCCGAGCGGTTCGGTAAGGTGTTGCAGAAACGGCAGTCCATCTCCATCAACCGGCAGGATGTTTCCACCTCCATCAACACGCAGATGGACGCGCTCATTCCACCGAGTAAGATTTCCGGGCTTACGCAGGGAATGTTTGTCGGTTCTGTATCCGACAACTTCAACGAGCGTATCGAGCAGAAGATTTTTCATTGCGAGATTGTGGTGGATGCCGAAAAGGTGAAACGGGAAGAAAGTGCCTACAAGAAAATTCCCGTCATTACAAACTTCACGGACGAGGACGGCAACGACCGCATGAAGGAAACGGTGCAGGCGAACTACCGGCGCATCAAGGAAGAGGTGAAGCAGATTGTGCAGGAGGAACTGGAGCGTATCAAAAACGATCCGGTGCTGTGTAAACTGCTACCAGATAATGAGACTGTCTAACAAGTCCCCAAAATTGAAAATTATCCCTATCGAAGTTTGAAGTGACCCCCAAAAGTTGGATACAATTTTTTTGGGGGGCACTTCAGTTCTGACGGGTAAAATCGTAAAATTCGGACTTGTTAGACAAATACTTACGCGGTTTCAACCTCAGGTACTGAATCTATCGAATTGACAAATTTAACCAATTGCGGATCTGAATCTTTTTGTATGAGGTTTCGGAGACTCTTTTTCAATTCATAAGCATCATCCCCTGCTGTATTTATTAAATCCATATAAAAATCTTTGTTTTGCAGAATCAATGAACGGCATGCCCCATCGGAAATTACAGGTTTCACTATTTTATCAATAACGTCTCCAGCTTGACTTTTCAAATTACCATGCGATCTAAGCCATGTTTCGAAAAATTGAAACTTTATTGCATTGATAGTCTTTTTACCGATGCAGAAATCATTTCTTATATCGGTAACTGTCGATTTAATTTTTCGTTTATCCAATCTTTCAACTATATTCTTGAAACAATTAGGGAAAGGATTCAAACTTTGAGTTCCAGAAGCAATATCCATCAGAATCTTTTTGCCAAATTCAGTCAAGTTATCTGGCAAGGATTTGATTTTAGCCAGTAAATGTTTTATTGCGACAAACCAATAATATGATGTATGTGCTGTTCTTTGGGCGTATAATGTATCAACACTTATTTCAGACAACGCTTCGAACGCTATTTTATTGATATGATCGGTCAGGACATTGCTTATTTTAGTGGTCAAATCGTAAAAAGATGCGTCAGGAATTACATCTTTAATATTGTTCTTAGTGATATACTTATCCAAATCGGTATTCCACTCTGCTAAATGCTCGATAAATACCTCATCCGTTACACCTATTCTGTTCTTAATATCTTCAAATTGGGGCAATATGTCTGAGAGCAATAATTTATAGCCAAGTTTATGATTTACCATGTATTGTAGTGTTTCATTTAATAGCGGTATATTCCATCCCACACTATTTACTAATAAGTCTCCATGATCCACATAATAGTCCATGAGTTCTGCAACATATTTTATATCTCCACCCTCTATTAAGGAAACGGAATGACCATGTGCCAATTGCATGGCGACTAAATCGTAATATCCAGACTCTTTAATGTTTCGGCCATCAGTTTCTAATTCAGAATGCAACTGATTTATGTAGGTTGAATCTAACGTTACAGGTAAAGGTCTTTCTTCGTCAGATGCCAATAAACGATAGGTTGTAAATATAGCCCCTATATTATCTTTATTTACATTCTGTTCATCAATGCAATTCGTGATCGCTTGCAAAAGCGTTGGAAACGTATAGGTAGAATTATCTTTTAACGTTTTTACAATATCTGCATGGTCGAAATTATCGGGTAGTAAGTTTGCCAAATAATTATCGAGCGCCTCCGAATTTGTTGCTACTTGATAATATTTATATGCTTTAGTTGTCGCGTTATCCCGATAGGCAGCATCTGTTGCATTTGCAGCTTGAATATAATCGATAAATGTATTTGGCTTGACTGTTTTTGCTTCAATCAATGACGTAAAATCGCACGCCAACTTATTTTGCGCAATAAACCTGTCTATTGCATCTAACGTTTTGAAATAGTCGCCGCCATTGAAGTCATTGAACCGAACTATCTTCTTATATAATTGAGCAATCACATGGTTTTGGCTTTCCGTGTCTAAATGCAACAGCAGTTCTTGGTATTCGACAGGGAACACCTGCTTCTCTATGGATTCTTTTAATTTCAATTGTGCTATTCTTTGCCATACACGCAGAATAACATCGCTCTTTCGAGTTAATTTATGCAAACAATGTATAATCTTATCGATAAGCGCATTGTCCATACATTGTATAACTTCTTCTAATACAGTGTCAAATTGTTTATTAGTCTCTGCATATTGATTTATGTCGTGGTCTTCTTCTCCGTTGATGCAGCCTTCAATATATTTTTTCAATGGAATTTGTCGAGCATCTTCAACATCGACACCATATACCAAAGCTGCAATTTCGCGTTGTGTTTGCAGATCATTGTTAATTATTGTTTGAATGCCATTCAGATAGTCGCCGGACAATATTTGTTCTACTGGATTTGCCAGAATATCCGTCTTCTTCAAACAGAACAATGCTATGTTTATCATCAAAATTTCGTTACACCACTCTTGTTTAAGAGCGACCATCTCATTGATATATGATATAATTTCCCTAACATTGGCATTAGGATTTACCAATCTGAATATCCGATTTATAGTTTCTTTCGCTTCATTTTCTGTTTCTCCAAATGCTTCAACAAACAGTTTGTTGAATATACTTCGATAGTCGGTAATAACAGGAGGAGCAACACGATAAACAATAGGGAAAGTTTTATTGATAAAATACTTGGTCAGTTGTTTCGTTTGTTCGTCGGTCTCATCTCCGAATGCACAAGCTAAATGTGTTTCATCGAAAGGAATAACAGCCCAAACATTTTCAAAACCGCTATCGGCGAAGAACGTATGGATAGAAGACCATAATTCTTTTACTTTTTCAGCGGGGAGACGATCCATGTTGTCAAAAACAAGGACTAATTTACGTTGTCCTTTTTCCTTGATAAAATCAGAAATGTCTTGCATCCATGTTTTGAACTCGTAAACCGTTGGTTCGTCTTCGCTCAAAGTCTCATAGCAAACGTCCTTTTCGACTTTATCTTGATAAATAGCTAACATATAACTCCATCCATATTTATGATCTTTGCTATATGCCCATTTCCAAACGCACAATGCAATAAGAACTGGCAGTGCAGCTATGATAATAGACAATAAAGAAAACCACCATGTTGTGGGTGTAGGTTTTACTGCATACGCAATAAATGTAAATATCGGAGTTAAAACTGCAACCAAAAATGCCGCAACCATACCATTACTGATAAGGGGATATTTTTCGGTTACGGTCTCCGTTTTACGGGCTAATAAATATTTCAGCTTTTCAGACCATGATACGGTTTTCGTACCTCCACCTTTGACTTTTATTGTTGCATTTCCAGATAGGATACCATCATCAATAAGTTTGCTTGTAAGCAATTCCAATATAGAGCGGCGTTGCAAGTCCTCTTGATGTCCCCATGCGTCATACTCAAAAAAGTAATAGTCGTCTGATAATTCACGTTCCAACATTTTAACCACGTTGGATTTTCCAGATCCCCAAATACCTTCGATGCCGATAATTCGAGGTAAAGTACATTCCTCATCCAATGAATCATTCTGACAAAAATGGCGAGCAATAGTTTTTGCCAACCTTTCTTGCGAACCTCCATCGAATTTGTCAATACCACACGGTTTATTTTGGATAAACCGCGGATATTGCTGTTTGGATTGTAGTTTTGTTTCCATATACGTAATTTATTGATTATACGAACTCCAAATAATTCTCCCGATTTACCACATGAAACTCGGCATAGGGATAGGCTTCTTGGAAGGCTTTCGGTGCGGCCGGCATTTTATTTCCCCACTTGAACTCCAAGGCGGTAAGACTGTCGGCACTCTCCTCAATCAGGTCGATTTCCTGTTTGTCGTAGGTGCGCCAGAAATAGAACTCCCTGTGCAGTCCCTCATTGAAGTTCGCTTTGCGCCGCTCTCCGATGATGTAGTTCTCCCACAGCGCACCGACATCCTGCCGAATGGCCAGCGGTGAGAAAGCCCCGATAATGGCATTGCGAATGCCGTTGTCGTAGAAGTACCACTTGCCAGCTTTTGTAACCTCCTTGCGTAGGTTACGCGAATAAGCCCCCAGACGATAGATAACGAAGACCTTTTCCAATAGGTCGAGGTATTTTTCAACGGTCGTCTTGCTCATGCCGAGTTGTTTACCTAACTCTTCGTAAGAAACTTCGCTGCCCAACTGAAAAGCTATCAATCGCAGTAGATCGCGCATCTTGCTCGAATTTTTTAAGCCGTCAATTGCTAAGATATCTTTAAGCAGGTATGCACCGACAATATCACGTAGGTAGTCTGTTTTACGTTCATAGTTCTCCATCATTACTACTTCGGGATAGGAACCGTAAATCAAGCGCGCTTCGAGGTTCTGGCGGGTTTCAAGTGCCGTTTCCGTCTGTGCGATTTCCCGTTGCGAGAATGGTGTAAGGAGAAATTGCGTACTGCGGCCGACCAACGGTTCACCAGTCTTATTCAGCAAATCGAATGACGAAGAACCACTTGCCAAGACACTTATTCCCGGTATTTCATCAACTATCAACTTCAGAATACTACCGATTTGTGGTATGTTCTGTGCCTCATCAATAGCCAGCAAATCAATACCATCCAATAAATGCCGATAATTGGCTATTGAGCGATTCTCCAATAGTGCTAATGTGTCGTAGTCTTCGCCGTTGAGCATCATCGTCCTACCTGAATAGTTGTCCACAATTTTACGCATCATTACCGTTTTACCAACACGGCGAGCACCAAAAATCAGTACTGCTTTATTGGGCGCGATTCGTGCTGTAATCTTCTCTTGAAGTATTCTATTTACTGTTTCCATACCTTATAAAATATAATGCAAAGATAATCATATTTTTTTAATTGGCGAATTTTACAAAAAAAACGGGCTATTAAATGGCGATTTTTACAACCACAATCTTATGGAAGTTGTTTCATTGTTTTTAGTAATGATATATGTTCATACTATGATGACTCAATAATTTACCAGACATACGTTTCTGAAATTTGTCCTTATAGGAATGAAAAACTCACATATATTGTGCTAATTAATATATAATTAAATGAAAATAAAAAGACAGGATACGAGTATTCCTGTCTTCTCATATGTAATGGATATTTTTTTATTTTCTCATCCGCTCCAACTCCTCATCACGCAACATTCTCTCGTTCAGTTTTTCCTGCATCCTGTCAATGAAATAGGTGCGGCTTTCGTTCTTCCGGCGTTTGATATCAGTGTAGAAGCGGTAGCAGTCTTTAGAATCAACCCCGAATATCTTATAGAGAAGTGGGGCGAGC
>JAIJUV010000599.1 GCA_022732315.1 Prevotella sp. | reverse complement strand
TGCTACCGATATTTTAGTGCCTGTATGCTTCAAAACGCCTCTTTTATATTTATTAACACAAAAAATTGCTCAAAAATTTGGCTATGTCTTAGGAATCGGAAAAACGACAAGGGTCTATATGCCACGATGACAAGGTGGCGTATAGACCCTTGATTATATGGTGATATTAGAAATCTACATCTCCGCTATTGTATTTTTTATGAATTGCTTAGATTCTTAATGATTTCCAAAGGCAGCTGGGTAGCTTTGGCAACCTGTTCGGCAGAAAGTCCCATTGCCAGCAATCGTTGTGCTGTTTCTGTGTTGGCCTCATGTTTGCCTTCAGTCTTACCCTTTTCCATGCCTTTCTTCATGCCTATTTCTATACCTTCAGCAAGACCTTCTTGTTTTGCCGTATCAATAGAGTTCTTGATATCCCGATATGCCTTCTTACTAGCTTCATACTCCCTCATTTCCTGCGGAGTAAACTTGGCTATTTCGGCTTCCTCAAAGAGGCGATCGAAGACCTTGTCGCACAGTTCTTTCGGGCGCTGGGTAAGCTTATAGAGGTTCTTCAGTGCATAGAGCCACTTCTCGTAGAGCGTATCCAGTTGTTCAAGGGTTTTGTTGAACTTGGCAATCTCTACATAGATAAACTCCAACTTATCGTAGAAAACCTTGTGGGTAGCGGTATCGCACAACTGTACATGATGGCGGATCTTCTCTTTGTCGAATGCATCCTCGTTCATATTGAAGTTAAGCAGCGCAACAGTATAGACATGATTGAGCTTGAAATCCCAGTCATTCCCCTTAGGTGCCTGCTCACGGATAGGGAAGGTTGAGTAGAAGAGGGAGCGATCCTTGAAATACGCCTGATAAGCATTCTGCATTTCTACGATGAACTTCTCGCCGTTTTCGCCCTCGCAATATACATCAAAGATGGCTCTGCGGTCGGTATAGACATCTCCGACATGCTCTGGATTCAGATACGATACGTCCTTCACAACCTGTTTGCCATTAAACAAGCTGTTGAGGAAGCAAATGAGCAAATCCTTGTTCATTGCTGTTCCAAAAATTCGCTTGAAACCGAAGTCGGTCAGCAAGCTGATAT
>JAIJUV010000598.1 GCA_022732315.1 Prevotella sp. | reverse complement strand
GATTTTCTTGGGTGCGCCTGATAGGACTCGAACCTACACGGCCTGAACCACTAGATCCTAAGTCTAGCGCGTCTACCAATTTCGCCACAAGCGCATTTGCGAGTGCAAAGATACAATATTTTTCTGAATAAAAAGAAGAAATATGCAAAAAAAAGCGGAATTGCTTGTTTTTTACGAGAAATAATGCTACTTTTGCAGGCAAGCTATGGCAAGCTGTAATATGCAGATAAACTTTAGATAACATAACAAATGAACACAAGACATCTATTATTGTGGGCATCTCTTGCTTTGACGATGCCCCTTGCCGCGCAGACTCCTCAGGAGGATTTCAAGCGCGACATTACCCTTTCGGGTAGCAACTATGTGGCTTATCGTGGTCCTCAGAAGCAGTTGACTCCTGCTCCTAAGGGATACAAGCCTTTCTATCTGAGCCACTATGGCCGTCATGGCTCCCGCTTCATGATTGGCAAGAAGGCGTATGATGTGCCTTATTTCTCTCTGCTCAAGGCAAAGCAGGAGGGCAAACTGACTGCCAAGGGCGAGGAGACGCTGGCTAAGGTGAAGGTGATTCGCGAGGAGGCGAGGGGACGTGATGGCGAACTGACTCCGCTCGGTGCCCTGCAGCATCAGGGCATTACCCGAAGAATGATGGAGAGATTTCCTGAGATCTTTGCCGGTAATACGAATATCGAGGCTCGAAGCACTTTGGTTATCCGATGCATCCTCTCTATGGAGAACGGTTTGCAGCAGATGCTCCGCATGAATCCTAAGCTTCATATCTTCCATGATGCCAGCGAGCATGATATGTATTATATGAACCAGGGCGACAGATACCTGGATAGCTTGAAGAATAGCGTGGGCATCAGGGTAGCGCAGCAGGAGTTTGCCCAGAAGCACGTTAACTGCAGCCGCCTGATGAAGGAGCTTTTCAACGACCCTGCCTGGGTGAAGCAGAACATCAACCAGAGCGACTTGAACAGAAAGCTTTATGAGATGGCGAGCTCTATCCAGGGCACGAAATTGAGGGGCAAGGTTTCGCTCTACGATCTCTTTACAGAGGAGGAACTGTATCAGAACTGGCTGAATGCCAA
>JAIJUV010000597.1 GCA_022732315.1 Prevotella sp. | reverse complement strand
ACGCTCATTATTGTTGATAATCGTATATGGGAACTTATCATAGAATGCCTTCAAGTGAGGCATAAAGGCTCCCATATCGTCATTGACGAGCACATTCTTTTTATAAGCATATACGATAGCATCAAGTTCGCCTACCTCTGAAGGGGTATAATATTGGCAAAGGCTTTCCGAAAAACCTTGTCTAACTTCTTGATTAGGAAAACTGAGGTAATACATACCTAACTGCTTGTCATATCCCTTAATCGTAAGATACCCACTTTGGAAAAGGACTGGCACAGGGTCAGTAATCGTCTCAGTAGGAACATCGAAGCGTTTTGCTCTAGCCCAGATATCATTTAAGTCCATCATATCCAAATTCTTCTGCTGCATCAGTTCTATCAAGAAAGTAGGCGTACCAGATGTAAACCAATAGCTATTAAACTCCTTATCATCCAAAGCATTGATGATGCTGTAAGGATTGAAGATATCCTCGCTATTGATACTGAAATGGTAGCCATCATAATGCTGCTTGAGTTGCTGCAAAGTCTCCTCATAAGTAAGCCCGTTATGCTCAGCCATCTCCTCGATTCCCTCACGGAAATACCGTGTCAATTCACTCTTGGTGATACCACAACAGCTACTGTATTCATCCTTCAACGTGAGAATCTTGAGATTGTTCAACTCGCTAAAGATGCTGAGCTGACTAAACTTAGAGATGCCTGTGATGAATACAAAGCGAATGTTTCCCTCTTGCTGCTTCAAGGGGCTGAAGAAATCCCGCATGATGTTGCGGATGGTTTTCTGCAAGTCTTCGTCACTTACAGAATCATGCATCGGGGCATCATACTCATCGATGAGAACGACAACTTGTTTACCGGTTTGAGCCGTGGCAGCCAGCAAGATATTCTTGAGACGTGCGCCAAACGATTTCTCATCTATCGGATTAACCTTTAAACCATATTTTTTCTCTTCTATTTCTAGTATTCCGTTTAGAATTGAATATGTATTCTCCAAACTATAATACTTACCGCAGCTCAGATCCAGATGGATGACAGGATATGCCGTCCACTCCTTCTCCATCTGTTCGATGGCAAGTCCCTTGAACAGTTCTTT
>JAIJUV010000596.1 GCA_022732315.1 Prevotella sp. | reverse complement strand
ATCTGTCCCTCGTCGTTGGAACGTACCAGGGAGATGAGGATCACGTCTCTTTCCTGCCCCTGGAAACCATCCACCGTATTCACGCTTATCAGGCGGCGGTAAGGCTTGAAGAATTCATACTTCTTGATGAGCTTCTTCAGATATTGCACCTGGGCACGATAAGGCGAAATGATGCCTACGTCGATTCTTTCCTCCAAAACGCGCCGTTTGCCTATCTTGGTGAAGTATTCCGCCAGGGTGAGCAGGGTAAGCTCGGCTTCCGCCTTGTTGATGCGCCCGAAACTCTCGCCCACAAACTGCTCCTTGAAATTCAAATCAGAATTCTGATTGGTTGCAGATGCAGAAGATGATGTGGAAGCAGAATCCTCAGGAGCATCTTCTCCTTCTATCGTTATCTGATTCTCCTCGTTCGAAGTATCAATCCACGTTATCGGATGGTCATAATCCAATACGCTGCGGTATTTGATCTGAGGCGCACTCTCCACCTTGCCCCCGTAGAACCAGTCGCTGGAGAATCGCATGATTTCGTCGTTCATGCGGTATTGGATTTTCAGCAGGGTTACTACCTCGGGCTTGTTTTCGGCGATGCGCTCCATCAGGGTCTTGCCCAGTCCGGCTCTTAATGCCGCAATACTCTTTACGGTAGGCGGCAGCTGACAATGGTCGCCTGCCAGAATCACCCGGCTGGCTCTTCTCATCGGAATCCAGCAGGCAGCTTCCAGAGCCTGGGCAGCCTCGTCGATAAAGAGGGTGCCAAACTTCATGCCTTCCAGCAGATGATGGGCAGAACCTACTAGGGTGCAGGCGATGACACGCGCCTCGCCAAAGAGTTCTGCGTTGATGCGGAGTTCTATCTCGGCGGCACGGCTCTTCAGCCTGTCCATCTTCTGATGATAGTTTTCGCTTCCTTTCTTGCGGTTTTTTCTTAATTCTCTGATTGCCTTGCGGATAGCCCAGAGCTGAGGGTAATCAGCATGACTCTCGAAACGGCGCTCGTAGGTAAAGCCCAGCATCTTATCGTTTACGCGGGTTGGGTTTCCGATACGGAGCACGTTGATGCCTCTATCCACCAGTTTTTCTGAAATCCAGTCTAC
>JAIJUV010000151.1 GCA_022732315.1 Prevotella sp. | reverse complement strand
GAATCAAAAAATAGTGATATTCTAGAGTGACATACAGTTCACCTTAACACCCGTTAACCAATTCGTTTAAACTTGTTTCCAGGTGCAAAGGTAAAAGAAATGATATAAAAAGAACCTGTAAGCTATATTCCAAATTGGGAATACGCTTACAGGTTTCTTGTAATTTCAGCTAATAAGCTGACTGGTTATGGAAAAATTTATTTCAGCGTAAACTTGTGCGACTGCAGCATCTCCTTAGGGTCGAGTGCCTTGTCGAGTTCTTCCTTGCTCATGATTCCTTGCTCGATGACAATGTCATAAACAGAGCGTCCTGTAGCATGAGCTTCTTTAGCCACTTTGGAACTCTTCTTATATCCGATGATGGGATTAAGGGCAGTAACGATGCCGATACTGTTCTTTACCATCTCGTAGCAACGCTCCTTGTTCACGGTGATGCCGAGAATACACTCTGATGTCAGAGTCTCGATGGCATTCTTCATCCATGTCAAGCTCTCGAAGAGACTCTCTGTGATGATAGGCTCCATTACGTTCAACTCCAACTGTCCTGCCTCTGCAGCGAAGCTCACGGTAGCATCGTTACCGATTACCTTGAAGCAAACCTGGTTGGTTACCTCTGGGATCACAGGGTTCACCTTGCCCGGCATGATAGAAGAACCTGGTGCCTTAGGAGGAAGGTTGATTTCGTTCAAGCCGCAACGAGGACCTGATGCCATCAGACGGAGGTCGTTACAGATTTTAGACAACTTGATAGCCAAGCGCTTCAAAGCGGAAGAGTAGCTTACGTAAGCACCTGTATCAGGTGTTGCCTCTACCAGGTCGGTAGCTGTCTCGAAGTTCTCACCTGTCAGCTTGCTGAGGTTAGCTGCGCAGAGCTTGGCGAAGCCAGGAACGGCATTCAAGCCGGTACCGATGGCTGTACCACCCATGTTGATCTCGTGCAGGAGTTTTACGTTGCGTTCCAGGTTGAGGATTTCCTCCTCCAGGTTGTTGGCGTATGCATTGAATTCCTGTCCGAAAGACATAGGAACGGCATCCTGCAACTGGGTGCGGCCCATCTTGATAACGTCGGCATACTCATCTGCCTTATAGCGGAATGCGCTGATCAAACCTGTAAGGGCACCTATCAAATGGGTGTTCATACGGATGAGAGCCAGGCGGATAGAAGTAGGATATACATCGTTGGTACTCTGACCGCAGTTGCAGTGGTCGTTAGGAGAACAGTACTGGTAGTCAGCCTTTTCGTGGCCCATGATTTCGAGTGCGCGGTTGGCGATTACCTCGTTGGCGTTCATGTTGACAGATGTACCTGCACCACCCTGTACCATGTCGATAGGGAAGTTCTCATGCCATTTGCCGTCGATGATTTCGCGGCAAGCCTGAGAGATGGCACCAGAAATCTCGTCGTTGATAACGCCGAGGGTATGATTGGTCTCAATAGCAGCCAGCTTCACGTATGCAATAGCGATGATGAAGTCTGGATAGCTGCACATCGTCTTGCGAGAGATGTGGTAGTTGTTGATACCGCGCTGTGTCTGTACACCATAAAGTGCTTCAGCAGGAACCTTGAGTTCACCTAAAAGGTCTGACTCTACTCTAAATTTTTTCTCTTCAGCCATAATATTTTCAGTTTTTGTTGTTTATACTATTTATTGTCGATTGCTTTTTTTTCTCGTTATATATCTTTCTGGGTGCAAAATTAATGCATTTTTTGATAATCTTCTTTAAAAATCTTTGCTTGATATTTGTAAAAAACGAACCAAATGATAGAAAACCAAAAAAAAGTTGTAAATTTGCACCGAAAAGTCGTTCTTTAAGGCTTTCTCTAAGTGAACAATCTTTTAATATAACAAACGTATAAGCGATATGAAACGTTATTTGCACCTTATTATATATATGGCATTTCTCGTGTTGCTAGGCAGCTGTAGCAAGCAACCCAAGAAGTTTGTCATTGGTGTTTCTCAATGCTCAGAGGATGTCTGGCGTGATAAGCTCAATGATGAGTTGAAGACGAGTGAGTATCTCAATGATTCCATCATAGTGAAACTTGCTTCGTCGAATGATGATAATGTATTGCAGAACAAGCAGGTTAACCAGTTTATAGACGAGGGGGTCGATCTGCTCATCATCTCTCCTAATCAGTTGAGCGCCATCTCAAAGGCTGTGGATCGTGCTCACGACAAAGGTATTCCTGTGATACTTTATGATCGCAAGACCAATTCTGGCAAATATACGGCATTCATCGGTTGCGATAACTATACCATAGGCAATTCGATGGGTAAGTTTGTTGCCCAGCAGTTGCAGGGGCATGGACGTGTTGTCGAAATAGGTGGCTTGGAAGGTTCATCGCCTGCCATGGAGCGTCATCGTGGCTTTATGGATGCCATCAAATCTTATCCTGGTATTCAGATGGTTGCTTCTGAGAGTGGAAACTGGAAGGAAGAAGGTGGTATAAGGGCAATGAAAAGAATCTTGAAGAAGACGCAAGATTTTGATTATGTCTTTGCCCACAACGACCGGCTGGCATGGGGTGCCTATGTGGCAGTTCAGCAGATGGGTGTGAAGCGTAATTATAAATATACCGGTGTGGATGGAATGGCTACCGAGGGTGGTGGCCTGGAACTGGTGCGTGACGGCATCTTCGAGGCTTCCTATCTCTATCCTACCAAGGGCGATGAGGTGATAGCCCTGGCAATGAAGATTCTGAAGCGTCAACCTTATAAGCGTGATAACTACATGAGTACCTCTATCATTACCAAGGCAAATGCTGAACTCACCTTGATGGAGGCTAGGGATGCAGAGCGACAAGCCCGCAATCTGAAAACCTTGCATAAACAGGTTGATCGATATCTGGCTGATTATAACTCTCAGAAAATCATGCTGGTAGGATTGTGCCTGTTTCTCTTGGTATGTCTGGTTGCCTCTACTATGGTTTTCCGTGGCTATGTGATAAAGGCGAAACTCAACGAGAAACTGGCTAAAACCAATGATGAACTGAAACGAGTGAATGGGGAGCTGGAAGTAAAGAACGAAGAATTGAAGCGTCTGAATGAGGAGGTTATGGAACTGACCCATTCTCGCCTGGTATTCTTTACGAATATCAGTCATGAACTTCGAACTCCGTTAACGTTGATTGCCGACCCTGTGGAGATGCTACTGGAAGATAGCGGCATCAAAGGCAAAAGTCGGGAACTGCTCAAGATGGTGCAGCGTAATGCCATCGCCCTGCAGCAGCTGGTGAGTAGCATCCTCGATTTCCGCAAGATTCAGAACGGAAAGATGGACTTGAAGCTTTATCGCTTCGACATCGTGAAAACCTTGACGGTATGGGTGGGTGATTTCCAGCTTACTGCCGAACGCAAGCAAATCAAACTCCATCTGGATATAGCGGCTTTCAAGGGCAGTCATGAAGTGGTAGCCGATAAGGAGAAGATAGCCCGAGTAATCTTCAATCTTTTGAGCAATGCCTTGAAATATACTCCTGCTGGTGGCGATATCTTTGTCTCTCTGGAAGATGAAGGTGAAAAGCTGCGTCTGCATGTACGAGATACGGGCAAGGGAATCGAGAAGGAAGAGACTGATAAGATCTTCGAGCGCTTCTTCCAGGCTAAGGGGGCTGCCAGCGGTACCGGCATCGGCTTGGCTTTGGTCAAGTCGTTTGTGGAATTGCATCATGGTGAAGTCTGGGTTGAGAGTGAATTGGGAAAGGGGTCTGACTTTATAGTGGAAATCCCACGTGAACAGGTAGATAAATCACTGGTTATCCACATGGAAGATGAGGATGTGGATAACTCTGTAAGTAATTCTAATTCAGATAATAAGAATGTGGTAAACGAGTCTGTACTGCAATATATCGATGATGGCGTGAGGAAATGTGGAAAAGTACAGCAGTTGGTTAGCGAGAATACCAATAAGCCAACCGTTCTGGTCATCGATGACAACAATGATATCCGTCAGTATGAGCATACGCTTTTGCAGGATGATTATATAGTAATGGAGGCTGTGGATGGCAAGGAAGGATTGGAGATAGCCAAGAAGGAAGTTCCGGATTTGGTCATCTGCGATGTGATGATGCCGGTGATGGATGGTTTGGAGTTCACCGAACAGTTGAAGACGAACAAGGCAACCTCTCATATCCCTGTCATTATGCTTACCGCCAAGAATCTGGAGGAGCATCGTGCAGAAGGTTATGAACATGGAGCCGACTCCTATATTACCAAGCCATTCCATAGCAAGGTGCTCCTGGCTCGTATCGAGAATCTCCTGAAACAGCGCAAGCTTCTGAAGCGTCTTTTCCAGGGTTCCGAGGAGGCAGAGCAGGAAATAGCAGAGTCGCATCTGGAAGATCGTGACAAGCAGTTCCTCAAGCAGCTGCATTCCATCATCCAGAAGAATCTCTCCGACAGCGAGTTTGGTGTAGAGGATATTGGTAAGCAGATAGGCTTGAGCCGCGTTCAGCTTTATCGCAAGGTGAAGGCGATGACGGGATCTTCGGTGGTAGATTTGCTCCGTAAGGCTCGTTTGGCTAAGGCAAAGCGACTGCTTGAAAGCCGCAGCATGAGTGTCTCTGAGGTTGCCTATGATGTAGGTTTCTCTGCTCCGTCTTATTTTACCAAGTGTTTTAAGGAAGAATACGGCATGCTGCCGGGTGAAATTGGGTCATAAATCGTGAAAATAAAGGGAAATATCGTTCATTTAGTGGGGAAATTGTTTCAATGTATCATTTTCGTCACTTTTTGAACGATATGTGTACATCACTTTCACCAAAACTTCATACCTTTGCACCAGAGTTTAAAAGTTTAGAAATTGTTTCATGCGAAATGGTTGCATTTTCATAGGTTTATGTTTTAAGGTTATAGGATTGAGTATTCAAGAGGTATGAAGTGATCTTGAAGGTAAGAAGTTTGTTTCAGGTAATGATTAGTTAGATTTGGGAAAAAGAAATTCAGGTTGTAGGTTTAGTTGTTTTAGGGAAAAGAAATTTGTTTTTAGGTTTAGTTGTTTTAGGGAAAAAGAAAAGTTAGTTTTTGGGAAATCAGTAAGAGCAGCTGTTGGGTGAGTACCAGCAGCTGTTTTTCGTTTATGGGTATCTGCTTTTTCGTTTATAGGTATCTGCTTCTCGTTATCTGGGGGGCATCTTTGTTTAGGTTTACAACTTTCTTTTCCCCTTTGATAGTGCTTGTAGCTCCTAATAAAATCCGTTCATGCTGTATCAATTATGTTTCATTGAACGATTTTTTGTATCATATGAAATGATTTTTTAAGCCGCTGTTCAGACCTTTATGTACTTTTGCACCAGAAATCAAAACAATAATGCTAACAAAATTAAACGAATAAAGTTATGAGCAACTTTTTGAACGGAAAGAGCGCAGCTGTGATGCTTGCACTTTCATTGGTAAATGTTACAGCAGCTTTTGCACAGGATGATAATTCTAGTGCGAAGGAAGAGGGTAATCGTAATGTGATGCTCAATGCAGCCAGTGCGAATGGTCCTCGTGAGATTCAGATAGGCTTGCCTTCTGCCGATGTCAACGTTTTGGAGAATGGGCTGCCTGTTACTTATGCAACCAATCCTCACTCTGTGAATACCATCTGGCGTGGCGATGCAAGTTTGAGCCATCAGGGCTTGCTCAAGATTGCAGAAACTGCCATCACTACTGGTAACATTGGTTATGCCGTGAACTCTTTTACCCAGAAGGGTCAGAAAGGTTTCAATGGTACGCTGAACTATAAGAGCAATCACTTCGGATTGCAGGAATTTTCTTTGAATATGAATGGCGATTTGGGAAGCGACTGGTACTACAGCTTTAATATGTATCAGGATTTCGACCCGGGAACCTTCAAGATTAAGTCAACTCCTTATCAGGACCGTACTCAGATTTACAAGGCGCTCCTCACCAAGAAGTATAACGGCAACCGTGGTGAATTTACCGCTATGTATAAGTATGCCAACAGTCATAATGTCTATAACTATGCCACCCAGAGTGCTCCATTCATTTATGTGGGTGATGGAAGCGTGAAGGAGTATGGCAACTTCAAGCTCGGAACCACCTCTTATCTTCCTATTGATAACGAGATGACTTATCGCGATATGCGTACTGGTGAGTTGAAGCAGACTTCTCTCTATGATGCCTGTCTGAACAAGACAAGCGAGGTAACCCTGATGAACAACTACCGTTTTGACAAC
>JAIJUV010000018.1 GCA_022732315.1 Prevotella sp. | reverse complement strand
TAAATGTCTTGGCCATGTGGCCCCATCTTTTCAGCTTTGTAGCTTTACGATATTCAAATGCTCTTCCCATTGGAATAAAATTTTAAATGTTTATCGTTTTTTAAATATAATATTATCTCAACTCTGCATTGAGCTTGCCTGTGAGGTTGGCAATGAGCTTCTTCATGATAGCATCAATCTGCTTATCATTCAATGTCTTCTCCTCATCCTGCAGGATGAAGTTCACGGCATAGCTCTTCTTGCCCTCTGGCAGGTTCTTACCCTCATAAACGTCGAAGAGAACCACGCTCTTCAGGAGCTTCTTCTCGGTCTGATGGGCTATCTGCTCAATCTGTGCAAACTCTACGTTCTTGTCAACGAGCAGTGCAAGGTCGCGGCTCACAGATGGATACTTGCTGATATCTGTGTAAGTAAGGTTCACCTTCTTCACGGTCTTCACCACGTTATCCCAGTGAACATCAGCATAGAATACATCCTGCTCAATGTCGAATGCCTTCTTCAGCTTGTTGCTCAGGATACCCATCTCTACCAACACCTTGCCGGCACGGGTCTCGTAGTTCACACCCTTGGCAAAGATGTTATTGTCGCTATGCTTGATAACCAGATTGTTCTGTGGCATACCTACACGGCGCAGGATATTCTCTACCACTGCCTTCAACTCGTAGATGTTGCTCTGCTCATCTGCATGAGCCCAACTGCCCTCTACGCGCTTACCGGTGATGAAGAGTGACATGTGAGCCTCCTGGGAGTAAGCCTTGATAGGACTCTCCTCGCTCCACTTCTCCTTATTATATATATAGGTGTTACCCACCTCGAAGAACTTCAGGTTCTGGCTCTTGTGGTTGATGTTGCGGGCTATGCTCTCCAAACCGCCGAAGAGCATGGTCTGGCGCATCACGCCGAGATCTGCACTCAATGGGTTCATCACCTTCACCACGTTCTCCATTGGATACTTGTTCAGCTCCAGGTCTGTGTAGTAGCTAATCTTGGTCAGAGAGTTGTTGAGAATCTCCATGAAGCCCTCGCCTACCAACTGCTCTGCCACGAGGTTCTGGCTGTGGTAAGCCTTGTCCTCATCGCCCTGAACAGTCAGGGAGCTCTTCAACTGGGTTGGAATCTCCACATTATTATATCCGTAGATACGGAGGATATCCTCTACCACGTCGCAAGGACGCTGAACATCCACACGATAAGCAGGAACCAGCAGGTCGATGCCCTCAGCATCCTCCTTCACGATCTTCATCTCCAGAGATGTGGCGATGCTCTTGATAGTCTCAGCACCAATCTCCTTACCGATGAGGCGATGTGCATACTCATAGTTCAAGCGAACTGGGAAATCCTGAATTGGCTCTGGATATACATCCTTGATCTGCATGGAAATCTTGCCGCCAGCCAACTGCTTGCAGAGGATGGCAGCCTGCTTCAATGCATAAATCTGTCCGTTTGGATCTACGCCACGCTCAAAACGGTAGCTGGCATCTGTACTCAAACCATGGCGGCGAGCGCTCTTGCGGATCCATGTTGGGTGGAAGTAAGCACTCTCCAGAACCACGCTCTTGGTGGTCTCGTAAGTACCGGAACCCTTACCGCCGAAGATACCTGCGATACACATAGGCTCCTCAGCATTGCAGATGCTCAGGTCGTGCTCACCCAGGGTGTGCTCCTCGCCATCCAGGGTCACGAACTTGGTACCCTCTGGCTGGGTGCGTACTACAATCTTATGACCGGTAACCATGTCGGCATCGAAGCAGTGCAATGGCTGACCGTATGCCATCATGATGTAGTTGGTGATATCCACGATATTGTTGATTGGTCTGAGGCCGATGATGTTCAGCTTATCCTGCAACCACTTAGGGCTTTCCTTCACCTCGCAGTCGGTGATGCTAACGCAGGCATAGCGCTTGCAAGCCTCGGTGTTCTCAATTTCTACATCGATAGGAAGATCCTCGTTGTCTACTACGAATTCATCGCAAGATGGGCGATGCAGACTGGTTTCATAACCGTTCTGCTTCAACCAGGCATAGAGGTCGCGAGCCACACCCCAATGGCCGAGTGCATCGGCACGGTTGGCAGTGATATCAATCTCGATGAGCCAGTCGCTCTCCAGGTGATAGTACTCAGCAGCAGGCTGACCCACAGGTGCATCCTCTGGGAGCACGATGATACCGTCGTGAGATGTACCCACGCCAATCTCATCCTCAGCGCAGATCATACCCAAGCTCTCCACACCGCGCAGCTTGCTCTTCTTGATGGTAAAACTCTGGTCGCCGTCGTAGAGCACGCAGCCCAGGTCGGCAACGATTACCTTCTGACCGGCAGCCACGTTAGGCGCACCGCAGACAATCTGCTGTGGCTCGCCCTTGCCCAGGTCAACGGTTGTAACGTGCAGGTGATCGCTGTTAGGATGCGCCTCGCATGTCAACACTTTACCTACGTAAAGACCTTTCAGTCCACCCTTGATAGACTGAACTTCCTCCAAAGCGTCCACTTCGAGTCCGCAAGAGGTCAGCGCATCGGCAGTCTCCTGTGGTGTCAGGTCGAAATCGACGTATTCTTTAAGCCATTTGTATGAAACGTTCATTATGATGTTTTTTTATTATTTTCTCATTGTCAGATGCCAGGACTGCGCCCCTGCATTTCTGCCCCGTTGCGCACTATAGCCCTAAAACTTTGCAAAAATACAAAAAATATTGCAGATAAACAAAAAACATCCGCCATTTTTGCACTATTTAAAAGAAATAGAGGCAAAAACGGCGGATAGCCTTTTTTATGATGCCTTGGGGAATACGCCCCCAAGCCTTTTATTCAAATACTTCGTCGATGGCATCCACCTTCTCAAAGGTGTCCTGCTCGCCGCCGCTGCCCGCATGATAGCATGGGTTGTAATCGGCTGGCATATCGAACTTAACGGTAGGACTGTAGCCCAGCGATGGGTCGGCATAAACCTTCTTCATGAAGATGGCCCAGATAGGCAATGCCATGGTGGCACCCTGACCCATACTCATCGAGTCGAAGTGGATGTCACGCTCCTCGCCGCCTACCCAGCAACCGCTCACCAGCTGCGGCGTAAAGGCGATGAACCAACCGTCACTGTTGTTGTTCGTAGTACCCGTCTTGGCACCAATCTGTCCCTCCAGTTTATATCTGTAGCGCAGGCGTCCTGCCGTACCGTTATCCACCACGCCCATCATCATGTAGAGCATCTTCATGGCGTTGTCGGCACTGATCACCTCGTTCATTCTCGGCTGGAAGGTGGCGATGGTGTTACCCTCGTTGTCCTCGATGCGGCTCACGAACATCGGAGCCGTACGGATGCCGTGGTTGGCAAAGGCGGTATAGGCACTCACCATCTCGCTTACGCTCACCTCGCACGGACCCAGACACAAGCTCATAGATGCGTGAATATCAGGGTTGTTGATGCCGTAGTCGCGCAAGAGCTGGACAAACTGCGATGGGTTCAGCTTGCTCATCAGATAAGCACTGATCCAGTTGTTACTCTGTGCCAATCCCCAGCTCAGCGGAACCATCTGTCCGTATCTCGAATGGTTGGCATTTCTAGGCGTCCATGGTCTGCCCGCCACCATGTAAGTCTGCTGGCGGTTTGGCGCCATATCGCAAGGCGAGAATCCGTTCTCCATCGCCAGGCTGTAGAGGAATGGCTTGATGGTAGAACCCACCTGTCTTCTTCCCAGACTCACCATGTCGTACATGAAGTGAGTATAATCCAATCCACCCACATACGCCTTCACGGCACCCGTCTTAGGGTCCATGCTCATGAAGCCGCTGCGCAGGAAGGTCTTGTAGTATCGGATGGAATCCAGCGGACTCATCATCGTGTCGATGTCGCCGTGATAGGTGAACACGGTCATCGGAATCTTCTTTCTGAAGGCATCGTGAATCTCCTGCTCCGAGCATCCCTCCTCTTTCATCTGACGATAGCGCTCGCTCTGGGTCACGCTGCGGTTCAATATCACCTTAATCTGCTTCGGTGTCAGCTTGTCGCTATATGGCGAACTAGGCTTGCGTGCCACCTCCTTGCTGAAGGCTGGCTGCAGATAGCGTGCCACATGCTGATACACGGCCTCTTCGGCATATCGCTGCATGCGGCTGTCGATGGTGGTAAACACCTTCAGTCCGTCGCTGTAGATATTGTATGGCGAACCGTCCTTCTTATAGTTCTTGTTGCACCAGCCATACAACGGGTCGGTGTTCCAGAGGATGGAATCGGTAACAAACTGGGCATAGTTCCACGATGCATAATCCTTCCTTTCAGGATGGGTAGCCATCAGATATTTGCGCAGATATTCACGCAGATAAGTGGCAGAACCGTCCTTGTGGTCGGTGCGGTGGAAGTTGAGCGTGAGCGGTTCAGCCGCATACTGGCTGTATTCGCTGCTGCTCAGATAGCCCGCCTTCTCCATCTGCGAGAGCACCACGTTTCTTCTGTCGCGTGCACGCTCAGGATAGCGCACCGGGTTGAAGAGCGACGGGTTCTTGCAGAGTCCGATGAGCGTAGCTGCCTCAGTGAGGGTCAGGTCTTTCGGCTCCTTATTAAAATAGGTGTTTGCCGCCGTCTTGATGCCCACGGCATTGTGCAGGAAGTCGAAGTAGTTGAGATAGAGTGCCAGGATTTCCTGCTTGGTGTAGTATCGCTCCAGTTTCACGGCGATGACCCACTCTATCGGTTTCTGCAGCAGTCGCTCCAGTGTGCTCGATGCCTTTTCGGAATAGAGCTGCTTGGCAAGCTGCTGCGTGATGGTACTTCCACCTCCGGCATTGGTCTGTCCCAGGATGCCGCGCTTCACGATGGCACGACCCAGCGCACGGAAGTCGATGCCCGAATGCTCATAGAATCGTTCGTCCTCCGTGGCAACGAGTGCCTTTATTAAATAAGGTGACATCTTTTTATAAGGAATCACGATACGGTTTTCCTTGTTCAGGTTCCACGTACCAAGCACCTTCCCATCGGCAGAGTACACCTGGGTGGCGAATCTGCTGATAGGATTCTGCAAATCCTCGATGTCGGGCATGTAGCCAATCCAGCCAAACCAGATGGCCATGAAGGCAAGTGCCACACTCACGATTCCGGCGGCAAAAATGCCCCATAACGTATAGATAAAATGTCTTCTCATCTGTCTATTTCTTCAAATACTTTGTCTATTTCCTCAAATATTTGTGCAAAAATACATAAAACTTTTGAAATATCGCACATAAATCAGAAATTATATGTAACTTTGGGGGCGATTTTAGAACATTCAATCAAAATTCAAATGGAAAAACATAATTTTGTGACAATTGCAGACCTCTCGAAGGAGAAAATCATGTACCTCCTCGAAATGGCGCAGGAGTTTGAAAAGCATCCTAACAGGGAGCTGTTGAAGGGAAAGGTCGTTGCGACCCTTTTCTTCGAGCCTTCTACTCGTACACAGCTCAGTTTCCAAACCGCAGCCAACCGCCTCGGTGCCCGTGTCATCGGCTTCTCTGATGCCAAGACTTCCAGCACCACCAAGGGCGAAACGCTCAAGGATACCATCCTCATGGTGAGCAACTATGCCGATGTTATCGCCATGCGCCACTTCATCGAAGGCGCAGCACAGTATGCCAGCGAGGTGGCTCCAGTGCCTATCGTCAATGCAGGCGACGGTGCTCACATGCATCCATCACAGTGCTTGCTCGACCTCTACTCTATCTTCAAGACCCAGGGAACCCTGGAGAACTTGAACATCTATCTTGTGGGTGACCTCAAGTATGGCCGCACCGTTCACTCACTTATCACCGCCATGCGCCACTTCAACCCTACCTTCCACTTCATCGCACCTAAGGAACTTGCCATGCCTGAGGAGTACAAACTCTACTGCAAGGAGCATAACATCAAGTACGTGGAGCATGAGGATTTCAACGAAGACGTGATTGCCGACGCCGACATTCTCTACATGACCCGTGTGCAGAAGGAGCGTTTCAGCGACCTGATGGAATACGAGCGCGTCAAGAACGTGTATATCCTGAAGCGCGACATGCTCTGCAAGGCAAAGGAGAACATGAAGATCATGCATCCGCTGCCACGTGTGAACGAGATTGCATACGATGTGGATGACGATCCACACGCATACTACATCCAGCAGGCACAGAACGGTCTCTATGCCCGTGAGGCTATCTTCTGCCACTGCCTCGGCATCACGCTGGAGGATGTGAAGAATGATAAGACCATTATCGAGTAGTTTATAGTTAATAGTTTATAGTTAATAGACAGATGGGAAACAATAAAAGTCAATTAGTGGTTGCGGCTATCGAGAACGGTACCGTAATCGACCATATACCAGCCGAAAAGACCTATCAGGTAGTGAATCTGCTCCAGTTGGAGAAGATGGACACACCGGTCACCATCGGCTACAACCTGCCTTCCAAGAAGATTGGCAAGAAGGGTATCATCAAGGTGGCAAACAAGTACTTCACCGACGAGGAAATCAACCGCCTCTCCGTGGTGGCTCCTAACATCGGACTGAGTATCATCAAGGACTACGAAATCGTGGAGAAGAAGACCGTGAAGACTCCTGATACACTGAAGGGCATCGTGAAGTGCAACAACCCTAAGTGCATCACCAACAACGAGCCTATGCAGACCCTCTTCCACACCGTAGACAAGGTGCAGGGCATCGTGCGCTGCCACTACTGCGACAAGGAGCAGAAACTGGGCAAAGTGGAGCTTTGCAAGTAGTTTTTCAATAGAAATATAACAAAAAGTAAGCAATATCACTCAAAATACTTCAAATTATTTGGTAGTTTGAGAGATATTGCTTATTTTTGTACCCGAATTCATTAATATCAACCATAAAAAGTATAAAGAATGGTAAAAGATCAAGAGATTTTCGACTTAATCGAAAGAGAACATCAGCGTCAGCTGAAGGGTATGGAGCTGATTGCTTCTGAGAATTTCGTAAGTGACGAGGTGATGAACGCCATGGGTTCTTACCTTACCAACAAGTATGCAGAGGGTCTGCCAGGAAAGCGCTACTACGGCGGCTGCCAGGTGGTGGATATCGTGGAGAACCTCGCCATTGAACGCGTCAAGAAACTCTTCGGCGCTGAGTATGCCAACGTGCAGCCTCACTCAGGCGCACAGGCAAACGCTGCCGTTCTGCTCGCCGTATTGAAGCCGGGCGATACTTTTATGGGACTGAACCTCGACCACGGTGGTCACCTCTCTCATGGTAGCCACGTCAACACTTCGGGCATCCTCTACAACCCTATCGGCTACAACCTGAACAAGGAGACTGGCCGCGTGGATTACGACGAGATGGAAAAACTGGCGCTGGAGCACAAGCCTAAGCTGATTATCGGTGGCGGTAGCGCCTACAGCCGTGAGTGGGATTACGCCCGCATGCGCAAGATTGCCGACGAGGTGGGTGCTCTCCTGATGATTGATATGGCTCACCCAGCCGGACTCATTGCAGCCGGACTGCTCGATAACCCATTGAAGTATGCACACATCGTTACTTCTACCACCCACAAGACCCTGCGTGGTCCTCGTGGCGGTATCATCCTCATGGGCAAGGACTTCGAGAATCCTTGGGGCTTGACTACCAAGAAGGGCGAGGTGAAGAAGATGAGCATGCTCCTGAATTCAGCCGTATTCCCTGGCCAGCAGGGCGGTCCGCTGGAGCACGTCATCGCTGCCAAGGCAGTAGCCTTTAATGAAAACCTGCAGCCTTCATGGAAGGAGTATGCAGCTCAAGTGAAGAAGAACGCAGCCGTGCTGGCTGACGACCTGATTGGTCGCGGCTTCGGCATCGTGAGCGGTGGTACCGACAACCACTCCATGCTCGTAGACCTGCGTTCAAAATATCCAGATCTTACAGGTAAGGTAGCCGAGAATGCACTCGTTGCTGCCGATATCACAGTAAATAAGAATATGGTTCCGTTCGACTCCCGTTCAGCCTTCCAGACCTCTGGAATCCGTCTCGGAACAGCAGCCATGACAACCCGTGGCGCCAAGGAAGACATGATGCACCTCATCGCAGAACTCATCGAGGAAGTGCTCAATGCTCCTGAAGACGAGAAGGTGATTGCCCGTGTTCGCGAGAAGGTGAACGAGACGATGAAGGATTATCCTCTTTTCGCCTATTAGGCGATCATTTGTTTTAATAGTTTTTAGGAGGCTGTGGATGTGATATCCGTGGCCTCTTTTTTTGATTTTCAAGATATCATTCAAACAACATTTTAATATTTAAAGAAAAAGATTTATGAAAAAGCTGAAAAGCCTGGCTCTCATGGCATTGGCATTGCTTCCTGCAAGCAAGGCATTAGCCCAGACCAACGCTCAGGTGCTCTATGATTTCGGCACCGACCGCAAGTATGTAACTTTAACATTGGAGATGTTCAAGCAGGACAAATGGGGAAGCACGTATTTCTTCGTTGACCACGACTTCAACTACGACAAGATGGACCCCAACAGCGACAATGTTTCCTTGGGCGGAACCTACACCGAGATTTCGCGTGCGCTGAATTTCTGGAAGGATTCAAGCCTAAAAAACTGGAGTCTGCATGCTGAGTACAATGGCGGTATCACCAAGAACTACCCTATCAACAACGCATGGCTCTTCGGTGTGGAGTATCTCATTCACGATGCCACCTACAAGAACACCCTGAACCTGGATGTGCTCTACAAGACCATCCGCAAGAAAGACCAGAATGTTCCGATGCAGCTGACAGCCGTGTGGACCTGCAACGACCTCTTCGGCGTAAAGGGTTTGAAGTTTGACGGCTTCGCCGATTTCTGGTGGGAGACTCACGCCACATTCGATGGCGACGGACAGGCTAAGACCCGCCACACGGTATTCATCACCGAGCCACAGCTCTGGTACAACGTAGGTCAGCACTTCGGCTGCGAGAACCTGAGCCTGGGTGGTGAGGTAGAGATTACGAATAATTTCGGCAGCACAGACGGTGCCAAGGTTCGCCCTTGCCTGGGTATGAAGTGGGACTTCTAAGGACTGCTGATAGCTTGACGAGAATTGCTTGAAACAAGCTGGATTTTGCTTGTTTCAAGCCTCGATTTTAACATTTCTCCGATTTCCTCGATTTCAGGCGATATTATATATATATATATTTATATTATTAATAATAATTTATTATTATCGCCTGAAATCGAGGAAATCGGAACACGAGGAGTAATGCTAATTTTTAGAAACTATCTTCCGACTTTCAGTCCTCCGTCAGAGATGCTTCCCACACCATCCTTGTGACGGGTATATTTGCCAGTAACGCCGCTCAGATGCACGCCGCCTACTCCATCCAGATCCACGTTCAGAATCTGGCAATCCACCTTGGCGCTAACCTTACCCACGCCATCGTTGTTAATCTTCAGGTTGCCGCCCTTGAAGAAATCGAGCGTTACGGAGCCTACGCCCTCGTTATCCACCTTCAGGTCGCCCATCGCCACGTTGCCCACTTTTACGGAGCCAACGCCTTCGTTGTCAATCTTCATCACATCGCCCTTGGCTTCATCGATGGTGACGGAACCCACGCCCTCGTTGGTAACCTCCAGTTTGTTGGCGAGAATCTTGTCGATGTTAACGGAGCCTACGCCCTCGTTATCGATTTCCAGTCGGTCGCTGTTGATGGTCTTGGCATAGAAGGAACCCACGCCTTCCTGTGTAATCTTCACCAGGTCGGGGCTGGTGATATAAATCTTGAGCCTATTCTTTTCTGAGCTGCACATGGCAGGCACCTTGAGTCTTCCGGTGAGACCGATCTTCACCTCGCCGTCACGATAAACCACTTTGAGTTTCTCCTTGAGTTTCTCTGCGAACTCAGCGTCCTTGATGGCAGAGTAATCCAGTCGAACGCTGCATTCATCACCATTGTTCTGTGTATAATAAACACTGGCAACCACATCCACGTCGATAGCCTTGAAAGGTTTCTCTCTCAAATCATCCTGCACATAATCCAGTCCTCCCTTCATTTCAGAAGTGGTAGTAGCCCCCATGCTGCAGGAACAGAAGCCCATAGGGGCAAGTAACAAGGCGGCAGCCACCGCCCAAAAACCAAATTTCTTCATATCTTTCCAATTTTACGTTTCTAAATTCTGATGGTTAGACGAAAGAAGTTGCAGGAAAGTTGCAGGGAAAAGAAGAAATTTAAAGAAAAAAAAGAAGTAAGCATCATTCCGAATCGAAGTAAGCCTCATTCCGAATCGAAGTAAGCCTCATTCCAAGTTGGTTTGAGCCTCATTCAACCTTTACGTGAGTCTCAGTTAACCTTTACTTAAGTCTCATTCCAGCTTCAAGTAAGCCCCATCTCAGTGACTAACAGAGAATCGCCAGTGACTAAGATAGAATCATTAAAAAAGCCCCGATGCATCTCGCACCAGGGCTTCCGAGTTCATTTACTTGTTTATATATGATGCAGTAATCTTTGATTAGAAAGAGACTGCTTTTAAATCTTCTTTCACCTTCTTCCACAGATGTTTTAAATTAACTGTTTATAAACTGGGATACGAATCTTATCTAATTGCTCTGTAGTCAAAGCTTTGACATCATCGTTAACCGTAAAATACACAGTAGGATATCGGTACTTCCCATTCGGCATAAGCACCTTGGTTACCTGCTTGATAATCTCAACACCATCAAGCGTAACTATCTTAGTCTCCGTTTTATCTACTATCTTTCCCATAAGCAGAATTTTTATCAATTGATCCATTTACAATGCAAACAAGCACTATGAAAGTCTGCTTTCAAATGGCCGAGTGCAAATTTTTGCCGCAAAGATACGCTGCTTTTTCGTAACCACCAAATTTTTCGAGAAGAAAACAACATAAAACACAGAATTTTCCGATTTCGGGCTGCATTCGTATCATTTCACAAGTGGTTGAAAGTTCTGTCCGTGACTAACAGAGAATCTTCAGTGACTAACAGAAATTTCTCAGTGACTAACAGAGCCCCCCCCAACAAGCCATTGGCGAAATTGACTCAAAACAGAGGCCAAAACAAGACGAAAATGGTGAAGGCAGGGTGTGATGTGAACCCTACTCCCTAAAAAAACTATATTATTTCATATAAAAACCTATATCTAAAACCCTGATATTCATTTCCTTTACCTTTAATAACACGCTGTATATACAAAGTTCGGAAGCATAGGGTTCACATCACAGGCAAAAACGGGGGTACCCAATCAACACCCCAACCCATAAAAAACCAGTTTTTCACGAAAAAAAGCCGCTTTTCCTTGTAGGTTTCACAAAATAATCGTATATTTGCAGCGGTTTTTAAAACGAAGAGAATTATGACAGCATTAGAGTTACAATCAGAATACCAATCACTCGTCAGCAGAATAGCCAACGAGGATTACGAGACGATAAGTAAGGCAGTCAAAGCACTGAAGAAAATATTGTCTCCCAACAAGGCAGTGTCTATTAACAAGACAAAGACTAAGAAAATAACCAGGGCAGACTTAGTTATAGACCCAAGAATTGCAGCCATGACTAAAGGCATCAACTCACCAGAGTCGTTCGACTACAAAAATGAATAGAATTATGATTTCAGAAAAAGAACTAAATAGCTATCGCTTGACAAGCATGGAAGAGCCAACAGACGAGATGCTGGCCCAGATTATGCATGAGGCAGCGGAAATCTACAACAGAGAAAACCAGGAAGCCCATGACAAGCACTTTGCCAACATGCAAAAAATGGCAAATGAACAACGACAAAAATTCAACTTGAGCTAATGGCTCCCCCCCCTCGTTATCGTGCACAGCAAGTCAACATGGTGGCAATCAGCACAAAACATGAAGAATTAAGCTTATTTAACGCAGAAAATTAACTAGTTTTGGAATATTTACATTAAATTTGCACCCGATAAGAGCAGGTATGAGTAAAATAGCGTAGCAACTAAATACACTATCAAGCCCATAATCTACTGGGTGTTAAACCAAAAACAAGTTACTGAACGTAAAAGATAATAAATTCGTAAGTACAATTTAAACTTATAATAGATATGAAAGTAATCAATTCTAAGCTTGCTGCCATCGGTTTGGCAGCATTCGTATTCGCATCATGTAGCGACAGCAACAGCGATCCTACTGGTGGCGATGGTGTAAAGCCAGAGGTTAATTCTGTTGAACTTACAGCTTCAACCCCAAGTTCTGTAATCAATTACAAGAACAGCACAGCTATGGCTCGCAAGTTCTTCGCTACAAGAGGAGCTTCAGCTACTGACTTCGTAACTGCAATGCCGGGTTTCCCAACAAAGCCAAATGTAATCAAGGAGCTTAATGCTGCTACTGATTTGGTTTACAATGAGAGTAATCCTACAAACACTTACATTATCAAGAACAAGAACAAGCTTGACTTTACTGGCCACAAGATTCAGGGTGTAACCATCTTCGTTAGTGGAGACAGCAAGATGACTTACAATGAGTCTCTCGGTGGTAACACAATCGTATTGGCTAAGGGCGCTACCCTTGAATATACAGGTACTGGCTCTATGATCAAGGCTACCGACAAGGTATATGGCGCAGCCAGCAGTATTATCAAGGCTACCAATAGCAACAACAATATCGTTGTAGAAGGTGAACTCTATGCTGCATGGGAAGGTCAGGGCGAACAGGATATTCTCCATGGCGGCTTCGGCGCTGTAGAATCAAAGGTTAACCCTACCCAGAATATCACTTTCAAGAGTGGCGCTAAGGCTTACATCGACGGTTCAATCCGTGCCAAGAACCTTACCATTGAGGATGGCGCTGTTGTTACAGCTACTAGAAACATCCTGAATGCAACAAAGGTTGACCTTGCCGGTGCATTGAAGGTGGGTGGCTTCTGCAAGACTGGCGACCTCAATATCACAGGTCTTTTGGATGCATCTAACACAAAAGCAGTAGTTAAGGTTACTAAGCAGCTCAACCTGGAGAATGGTTCTCTCATCAAGGCTAACTACGTAAATGTAACCAACAACACATATAAGGGCGAAAAGGACCACAAGGTTATTGATAAAGTGGGTGAAGCCCAGCTTAACTTGAAGAATGGCGGTCAGATTCAGATTGCAGACCTCGGTGTTATCAACGTGAACAACCTCATTACAGACAACGCTTCTGCTGCTCAGATTGAGTTGCAGGGCAAAGATGCCGTAGCCGTCATCAAGGCAGATAACTTCACAAACAATGGTGATGCTACCATCAAAGCATTCGCTACTTCAGGTACAAACTCTGTACTTCTGTTGCAGATGAGCAAGTGCTTCATGGGTACTACACAAATGCCTTCTTCTGGCGATCTTGACATCTCTGCATCATACCTCGACTACGACAAGGCAACTGATGGTGCACTTGTTGAACGAAAGGATGAGGCTAATGAACAGTATGGCTATATTCTGAGCAAAGATGCAAAGAATGCCAAGGCTACTCCTAAGCTCGACTTGGTTGCTTCATTCGGCGACAACAATGGCATGTCTGCATCTTGCATCCAGACCGTTGGCAACTACGTATATGTATCTTACCACACTCATGGCAACGGCAAAACAAACCTGAAGGGAGGCCTTGAGGTTCTCCACATGGCTGACAACAAACTTGTCGGCGACCAGGCAGTTCAAGGAAATACATCGATTGACATCAATCACGTAATGGTTGACAACAACAAGGCATACATCGCTGCTACCGACATCGACAAGGGTGCATTCCTCGGCGTTGTTCCTTTGGAGAACAATGTTTATTCTACAAATATGACCCAGTATGTTCTCGATGCATTGAACAAGAAGAACGGTATCGATGCTAACTGCGTAGTGAAGTATGGCGACAACATCGTTATGTCTTCTACAAGAGGTTACGAGTTCTACGACAGCAACTTCGGTCATACATATTTCCAGACTACAGCAGACGCCAAGGGTCTTGCTTCAGCTAACGGCAACCTCTATAGCTTGTTGGCTACAGGTAAGAACACTACAGGTACTGTAAATGTATTCAACGGCATTGACCTCAGTCAGGGTAAAGCTACAACAACATTTACTACTAATGGCAATGTAGGTCCTGAGGATGGCAAGAACACTGTTGCTGTTGACGGAACAGATATCTATGTTTGCCAGGGCGAGGAAGGTCTTGTTCGCTACGATGCCAACGGCAAGAAGGTTTGGTCTTACAAGGTTCCTGTCATCGCAAACCAGAACAGCGAAAAGTATGGTAGCGTGAAGGGTTACTGCAATGGCGTAGCAATCAGTGGCGACTACGTATATGTAGCAGCAGGTGGTTACGGTGTAGTTGTTCTTAACAAGAAAGATGGTACGGAGCTTTGCCATCGCACCGCATTCAACGGCTTCCTGGAGAACGGCAAGTGGGCAAAAGCTAACTCTGCAAACTATGTAACAATTGGTCAGGACGGCTATATCTACGTAGCTTATGGTAAGAGCCGCGTACAGGTATTCAAGTTGACCCAGACAAAGTAATAATTAATCAATTATCAAAAGAATGTTCTCTCACTACCATCCCAATGGGGTTCTAGTGGGAGAACAAACCTATAAAACTAGAAAGACCGCTCAAAAAGAAAGTATAACGTTAAGGATGTAAACTAACGATTTAAAAAGCGAACTGATATGAAAACAAGAAATATCAAATTGGCAACATTCGGTTTCGCTGCAATGCTCCTGGCATCTTGTAGCGACTCTAATGATACCCCTACTCCAACTCCGAATCCTGCAGAAACAGGAATCATAGGAAAGGAAGTAACCTCGATTACGGATGCTCAGCAACTGGCTGCACGTGTCTATAACTTCAAAAGACCAAGTGCAACAAGAGCGGCAGGAGTAACATCTGCCGATTTAAACCAGGCATATACCATGGAGGCTGAACCAACAGGATTGGACTTTGCCAAAATGGAAAAGATGTCAAACTACAAGCCATATAATTTACCTGCAAACACAGATATGTATATTGCACCAGGCGAAACCATCGCTTTCAATCAAAACTACCATCTTAATGGAAATACAATATACGTAGCAGGAACTTATGAATGCAACTCAACTTGGACAGAGGGAAACTACACCATCGTAGTATTAAAAGGTGGAACACTAAAATGGACAGGTGGAAACATTTTTCCTAATCAGAACGGCGGAAAAATCCTCTGCTACGGAAACTTCGAATGCAATGCAGACCTGGAAGTTCACAACAGAGGTATCTTCAAGATTGCAGGCGATTTAAACTTAAAAGGACATACATTCAAAGTGAACAATGCCAGTGTTTATATCGGAGGCAAACTTATTTGCAACGAATTCAAGAACCAGGCTAACGCTTATACAAATATACAAGGCGGCATCGAGGGAATCGAAGACAAACCCGTCGAACTTGATGGTGTCGTAAACATTGATGGTAACTGCAAGATGAAAGACCTGATTCTCCAAGGAAGCGGTCAACTCTTCTGCTGTTCTCTGGAGCTGACAGGCGAATTCAAGTCTACGGGCGGTGATGGACAAGGCAGCGCCTTACATACCAGCTACCTGAAGGCAAAGAATCTTTTGCTTGCTTCCAGCAACAACATCTATCTGGTGAACAACAGCAGCATAGAAGTAGAAGGAACCCTTCAGTGCAACAAGAATGCCAGTGCCATGATCTTCCTGCAGGGCGCCAACTCTAAAGCTTATATCAAGGCAAATGTCATCAAATATAATGGTAGCGGAAGCCCTGCCTCACTGATGGACTGCTATATGTTCAACGCTATGGATACCGGTGGCGAATTCTACATAGATGCAGATCATTTCGACAACGATGATTCTGGTAACCTCGCATTCAGCGACATCCAGTTCCTGGGATCAGGTAAAGTCCACAACTTCAGAAACAACAGTGCACCTGTTACCCTGGTAAAGGCAGAATGTGGCTACACGCTGAACCCAGACGTTCCTACTCCACCACATATTGATGAGGTGGGTGAAGTCCTCTACGACCATACCCATACAGACATCACTGCTACCTGTATCCAGCCATACAACGGAAAGCTCTATATGTCATACCACACTCGTGGAAAAGGACATGGCGGATGTATCGAGGTATTCGAGACAGACAACCAGAAGCAGACAAAACTCTTGCAGTTCTTGCAGGATACTGATAAATCACTGGATTTCAACCATCTGATGGTAGATGGCAAATCATCTACTCCAAACCTGTATGTGGTAGGCAACTACGGATATACAAACAAGAATACTGGCAAGCAGAGTGATGCAGGAGCCATGATGGCAAGAATCGACCTCAAGAGCAACGGACTGCTGAATACTGAGGTTAAGAATATCGGTGATGCAGCCATCAATCCGCTGATCATCGTTCCTCTGGAGAACAACCAGAGCAACAATGAGGATGAGAATGCAATCGTTCGCGACGGTGACAAACTGCTCGTAACAAGTACCAGAGGTTATGAGGTTTACGACCCTAACACACTGGAACTGCTGAGCAACAAGAAGACTCCAGGCAAGGCTAAGCACATCGCATTGAACAATGGCGAGATTGCCACCTTATATTATAATGACGAAGTTAATAGCGCAGAAACGCCTGTAGCTGGAACACTGGAGATTTTCAATGCTGGTGATGACATCACAACTGTAACACCACAGAAATCAATCGCCGTTTCAGAGATTGCACCAAACAATGGTAAGAACACCATAGCCATCGACGGAAACAACGTCTATGTATGCCGAAGTGCAAACGGTCTTACTTGTTACGACAAGAATACCGGCGCAGAGAAGTGGACATGGCAAGCTCCGCTTACTGCATCCACATTCAAGCCTCAAGGCTATGCCAACGGTGTGACATTCGACGACAAGTATGTCTATCTGGCTTGCGGAGGTTACGGTCTCGTAGTTCTCGACAAGAACAAGATGGTGGATGGCAAACCAGCAGTTTACGCCAAGACCCGAGTTACTGGTATTACCAACGAACAGGGAAGAGTAGTTTGGAACTCTGCTAACTACGTAACACTCTATAATGGTCTGATTTACGTAGCTTACGGTAAGAACCGACTCAAGGTTTACCAATTGGTTGATGGTGCCACTTCTGGATCAAATACAGGCTATGGCACTAAATAGCAAGATAAGAAATACTAGAGAATAAAAAACTCAAGAAGACACTAGTTGAATGCAGCTGCAACAGCTTGCGGCTGCATTCATAGTGTTTAAACCAAAAAACAATGAAGCAAAATTTGATACTATATACGACTACTGCTCTCCTCATTACACTCGGAGGACAAAGCACTATGGCTCAGGCTCAAAGACAGCAACAGCTGAAGAAAAAGAGCTTTAGCCCTAAAATGCTCGTATATGAAAATCTGAAAAACAATAACGTGCTCAGACACTTCAAACAGCGCTTCGCACAACTCGACACCCTACTCAATAACCCAATCTGGGTAAAATCACCGGTCATTGACCTGGGACTCAACAAACAACATACAGCGGACATCAAAAAAACTGATTCCCTGTACTGGGCGAAGACGGCACACGAACAACTCGCCGTCAACCGACACAACGGACTGGAAGTAACCGGACAGGTTTATGCCCGGCCAGACGCCTACTTTGACTCAGAAAACGACGACGCCGAACAGGTATCAAAATATAAGGCTAAGGTTCAAGCCGAACTGGGATGGAACATCATCAACAGCAAATTCTACCAGGGAAAAGAAAAAAGAACCAAGGTGGCACTTGCCAACGAACTCTCAAGACTGCAAGGCAAGAAGAGACAGACGGCTGACATCTACGAAAAAGCTGCCGATGACCTCACCGAACAGTATAACTTCTACATCGGCACAGTGATAGCCCACCGGCTGGACAACCTCGACATCATGAACGAGGCATACCAGTACATGCTGGAGAAAGACCGAATCAGCAACGACAAGATGCTGAAGGTGATGAACGAAAAACTGGAAGCAGAATACGACATCTCTATCCTCTGCTCCGACCGTGACATCTCCAACAAGCCTATCTACAGAATGAAACCATCAAAAGTGCTCGTAGATACGGCGGCCCTCTGGCGACACATAGACGAGGAAAGCATCGACGCACGAATCGTGATGGTGAAGGAACAGATAGCCGACAACGACAGCAAGCTCTCGAACTATCTGGGTACAACAAGAATCACACCCTTCGCCAGATGGTCAAGCTACTGGCAAAGCAACAACAAGATAAGCAACAACGGCGACGTGGGCGTAAGATTCACCTTCCCTATCTACAACGAGAATCCACGAAAGCGCAAGGCACTGGAAACGGAGAAGGAAATCATCAGAAGCAGCCGCAACACCGACGTGAAGGAAATCAAGCAGTCGGTAAACATCCTGCTCAAGAGAATAGAAAACCTGAACCAGGCCATCGCCACCGAAGCTTACCACATCAACCAGACCAGCAAATACATCGACATGCGAAGATTTGCCTACAAGAACCAGAAGCAGGGGTACAACTACCTGATGCGAATGGACGAATATACGGGACTCCTGGAAAGCATGGAGAGAATGTATAAGCTGATGTTAAACCGCGGACTCGCCATCATCAACATCGAGAAGGCAGTAAGCATCTACGACAACAACAATATATTCAAGGAAATAGAACTATGAATGAGTTTCAATATAATAATACGCCACAAGAACAGGCTATGGCCGACTTGCTGAAGTCGCAGAGCCACCGACTGGCCAGGCAGCAGATTATCTTCGCGCTGATTTTCCTGCTGGTCATCGTCCTGGCGGCATATTATATCATCACCCGAATGATATGGGTTATCTACGACGGGTACATCACCCTCGACGAAAACCCTATCTCCGCCGTGGATGACATCTATATATTGAAGGTGAACAAGGAAATCGGAGAGGTGGTACACAAGGGAGATACACTCTACTCCTACGTGCTGCTGGGAAACATCGTAAACCAGTATGACCCCAACATCCTGCCTACTGCCGTGAAGGAAACCCACGACATGGAGGTGCAGGCGCAACTGGCTAGAGAAGAGATTCCCGTGCTCCGCACCCGACTCGCCGAACTGAAGAAGCAGAAGGCCTCTGAAACATCAGATATCTACTACGGACTCACCGACAACAGCAAGCGAAACGCCCTAGATGCGGAAATTGCCGAAGTGGAAGAAGAGCTGAGAAAACAGGCCAACAAGGTGGAAATCTACGCCAGAGCCAAGAACACCACCTATAACTTCATGGCAAAGAGAGGCGCCAACATGCAGAATGCATCCATGCCCTACTCCAGAACAAGCCTCTACAACGAGGGACTGATTCACTACTGCTGCGCACCAGCCGACGCCTACATCACCAAGATTAACGTGAGCGACAAGACGCTGGTGTTCAAGAGCGACGAAGTGATGACCATCCAGCACACCGACTATGCGGCATGCCACCTGGGCATAATCACCTACGTGCCCAACTCGAAGGTGAAGTACATGGAGAGTCCTGACGATGCAGACATCATCATCAACAACGACCTGGAACTGAAGGCGAAGCTGCAGATGGTGGGTCTGAGAGTGGAGGAAATTCCGAAGCACCTGCAGAGCAACTTCTCACACGATGCCAACGCCGTGGTTGCCATGTTCACCTTCCGACCGAACCAAAGAGTTCCGGCATGGGTGATGAGCAACAGGTTGCCAGTGAGAGTGAGAATCAACAAGTTGAGCGCCATGCTCGACCCGAGACCGCTGCCGATGTACACCATCCCAGTGGAAAGAAACCAGAACGTAGTGAGAAGCTCGAAGCTGATTTCTACGGAAAAAGTTAAAGAAACAGACAACACAGAGAAGAAATGATTGGACTCAGAAGAAACAAGCGTGGAGACATGGTGCTGACCATCGACAGCTTCATAGATGTTGACTCAACACCAGATATCCAGTCCGACTACTTCGATTGCATATACATCAATACGACGAGTGAGCGTGCGTTCCATGCAATCATGTTTGGAGCCAGCCCTATCCTATCGTATAAATGCAGCTACAAACCGTTATTTGCCAACACGGCGGTATCGGGAAAGGAACAGATGATTGACTACATCGTGGATGCTTACGTGAGCGACATGAGCAACGAGAAGGTGTACGAGATTATCGACAGGATTAAGAAAGCCAAGGAGAAATATGGCATCAAGCAGGAGATAGCACGACCTACGCAGCCCAACCAGCTGTTCTCCAACATCCTGAGATACCTACTATCCAGAGACCTGAGAGTGCTGGGCCACCGACTGATGGAGAAATCGTCGCTGGGTTACATCAACCCTATCTTCGAGCACTACCACAGCATGAGCCTCTTTCATCTTGCCGAAATGTTTACCTTCAAGGACAGTATGGTGGAATGCGGAGCACTGCGCAAGAGTCACTACCTCATCAAGGAGCACCTCTGCCCTAAGTGCAACCACAGCCATCTGCTCTACACGGAGTGCTGCCCCAACTGCGGCAGCTCTAACCTGAAGATTCAGAACATCATCCACCACTTCTCCTGCGCCAACGTGGCTCCGGAAAGTGCCTATAATGTGGGTGGTATGCTCATCTGCCCGAAGTGTCACAAGAAGCTGCGCCACATTGGTGTGGACTACGACCGTCCGGCGGTGATTTACTCCTGCAACGACTGCGAGAATTCGTTCACCACCCCACTGACCAAGGCCACCTGCTGCTACTGCCAGAGCACCTATCCGGTGAATGCACTGGTGCCGCGAGATGTGGTAGACTATGAGATAACGGAAGAAGGAATCCGTATGCTGACAAAAACTGGACTCATGTTCAGCAACATGTCGAACACATACGATAACTATATGGAATACTCGCTGCTGATCAGCCGCCTGCGCCGCCAGTTGCTGGAGACATACCGCAAGGACGAGCTGACCGTGATGGTGGGCAAGATATGGATACTCGACAAGAACCAGGAGACAGTGAGAATCAAGGAGTCTATCCAGGCTCAGTTCTGCCGCCTCTTCAACAGTCACAAGGTATCCTACAACAACAACATCTTCTACGTCACCTTCATGGCGTTCGACGACATGAGCGTGGAAGCGGCACAGCAACAGCTAAGCCAGGAGATGTCGAAGGCCATCCGCAAGATAGCGTCCGACATAGAACCGGAACAGATAGCATGCTGCGTGCTGAGCACGAAGAGAGCACTGACCAGCGGACAATATGAAGACTTCTTCAACCAGATGAGCTTCATAGAGCTGACGCCGGATGACTACTGTGGCTACGCAGAATCGCCAATATCGGAAGAAGAGGAAGTGAAACCACAACAGGAAACACTCGACCTCACTCCGAAGGAAGACGACAAGATCATGAAGCGCGTGAAACTCTACAAGCAGCTGGTAGCCGTGCTCATCCTCATCGCCGGCGTACTGATACTGCTTTCCATCCTGACGCTCACCGTGCTGAGATAAGTAAACAGAAGAAAGGGAACTACGCCTATGTTTAACATTGCAGAAAACTTAAACCACTTCTGGGACTGGATATCGACACTCTCGCTGTCGAGCATCGTGAACACCTACTGGTTTCTCTTCTACATCGAGATGCCGAGATACTACATCCTGGAATACCTGGTGATCTTCTGGCGCCTGATGGACAGGAACAAGAGAGAAAAGGAAAACGAGATTGCCAAGTTCTATCTCTACCGAGAGAATCCCCTCATCAGCATCCTGGTGCCGGGAAAGAACGAAGGCAAGAACATCTATAAGATGGTGAAGTCGCTGAACGAGCAGACCTACCGGAACTACGAAATCATCGTGGTGGACGACGGTAGCGACGACGACACCAAACTGATATGCACCGACCTGTATCGTGCGAAACTCATTACGCACTATCTGCGACTGGAAACCCGTGGCGGAAAGGCAGCAGCCAGCAACTACGGAGCCTTCATGGCAAGGGGCAAATACATCGTGAGCCTCGACGCCGACTCCTCGCTCGACCGCGATGCCCTGGAGAAAGTGCTCATCCCATTCTATCTGGATGGAGAGGTGAAAGCCGTGGGTGGATGCATTGAGGTGAGAAACTACAAGGCAAGCATCTGCTCGTCGCTGCAGGCTTTTGAATACCTGAAGCGAATACAGGTGGGACGCATCGTGACCAGCGAACTGGGCATCTACCATATCATTTCGGGAGCCTTCGGCGCTTTCGAGACGCAGACGCTCAAGGAGGTGGGATACTGGGACATAGGACCGGGACTCGACGGCGACCTGACGCAGAAGATAAGAAAGGCAGGCTACAAGGTGAAATTCGTGGAGGATGCCATCTGCATGACCAACGTGCCTACCAAATGGAACAAGCTCTATCACCAGAGAATAAGATGGTCGCGATCGCTCGTGAGATTCCGCCTGCGCAAGCACATCGACATCCTGCTGCCTACCAAGAACTGGAGCATCCTGAACTGGATATCCAACATGGAGAGCGTGATGTTCGACTGCTTCCTCAACTTCCTGTGGCTGTGGTATATCATCAACCTGGCGATTACCTTCAACACGCACATCGTGGAGGTGCTGGCTCTGGGCTACTTTATCCGAGTATGCTTCTCGCAGTTTGCCTTCCTGCTGGTGCTTCTGGTAACGGAAAGAAAGAAGACGGCACTGTTCCTCTACAGGTTCACGCCGCTGATGTCGCCATACACAGGTTACTTCCTGCGCTTTGCCCGACTCTCGGCACATCTGCAGGAGCTGTTCTTCAGAACATCCTACAAGGATGCCTGGAATCCGAAAAAGACCTCCCGCTATGCTCAGCTGGAAGGTATCTAAGGTTTACTGACCTGGGAAACGGATGACAGGGAAACAGACGTCTGGGAAACGGACGCCTGGGAAATCAAAATAGAAATTAAACAATTAATAAAACGATATTATATGATAAACAAATCTTTTGAGTTTAAGATAGGAGTAATAGGATTGGGTTATGTGGGTACCCCCCTTGCCTGCTTATTCTCAAAGAAATATGAGACATGGGGTTACGACATCAATGCCGCCAAGGTGGATAAACTCGCCAACAGGCAAATGTCTGACAACAAACAACTGTCGAAGGCTTTGGCTCACGGGCTGAAGTTGACGAGCGATATAGAAGACCTCAGAACCTGCAATGTGTATATCATCGCAGTGCCAACGCCCGTCAACAAGTCGAACAAGCCAGACATCAGCTGCGTAAGAAATGCCACACGCTCCGTGGGCAGCATTCTGAAGGAAGGCGATATCGTGGTATACGAATCAACCGTATATCCGGGACTCACCGAAGAAGTATGCGCCCCACTGCTTGAGGCAACCTCAGGACTAAAACTTAACCAGAGTTTCTACGTTGGTTTCTCACCAGAGCGCATCAATCCGGGCGACACGGTGCACACCATCGAGAACATTGTGAAGGTAACCAGCGGTTCTACCCCTGAGGCAGCCGCGATTATCGACAGTCTCTATGCTTCGGTACTTACCCACGGCACCCACAAGGCGCCAAGTATCAGGGTGGCAGAGGCCTGCAAACTGATGGAAAACTGCCAGCGCGACGTGCAGATAGCCTTCTTCAACGAGATGGAGAAAATCTTCGACAAGATGGGCATCAGCATTGAGGACGTAACGGCAGCGGCAAAGACCAAATGGAACTTCGTTCCTGCCACACCGGGACTGGTGGGCGGCCATTGCATCGCCGTGGATCCTTACTACCTCATCAACAAGGCTCAGGAAGTGGATGTGGTTCCGTCACTCCTCTCTACGGCACGCGAGGTGAACGAGCAGATGGCGGTTTGGATGGCGGGTAAGATCAAGAGTGCCTGCGAGAACAGAAAGTTCGTGGCTCCCGAGACCAACGTGCTGATTCTGGGCTTCTCTTTCAAGCCCGACAGCGACGACATCCGCAACACCAAGGTGGCTGACCTCTACATCAACCTGGTGGGAGCCGGCTACAAGACGACCCTCTACGACCCATTGGTAGACAGAGACGAAGTGAAAGAAGAATACGGAATTAAAGTAACCGGCGACGAGGCGGTGCTCAACAAGCAGTATCAGATCGTCGTAATCGGAACGAACCATAAGATATTTAATAACATAGACATGAGTAAGATTCTCACAGACAAGGGTTTCATTTGCGATATCTATGGAATTCATAAAGCGAGAACTTAGGCATGCCCTAAAAAACGAGAACTAAAATAGCATGAGTATGAGTAAGTGCAGAGTTTTAATAGTAGATGACATTGCTGAAAACATAGCACAAATGGTGAATATGCTCAGCAATCTGGACATCGAAATCAAGAAAGCCTACGGTGGCAAGGAAGCCATCCAGCTGGTAGAAACCTTCAGACCTAACATCATCTTGCTCGACTTGATGATGCCAGAAGTTAATGGTTGGGATGTAATTGAGCATGTAAGAGCCCGTTACGACAAGAATGAAATGATTATCATCATCACCTCCCTGCTCAACAACAAGGACAACATTGATGAGTGTTACGAAATGGGTGTGAACGACTATGTGGCAAAGCCTATCATTCCGGGCCGCATCATCAGCTCAGTAGAGACCCAAATGCGAAATGTGAAGTTTGCAGAGTATGAGCCTAAGGCTGAGCAGCATCAGCTGAAGACACCGCCTGCATCAGTAGTAGAAATGGATCCAGCCAAATATACTGGCTGAATCCATTGAAATTATTTCTGAAGTATCGCATTGGCATGATCAATGCGATCTTTTGAAGGAGACTCTATCCCTTGCAAAGGGTAAGGGATACCGAGTTTCTCGTACTTATATACACCCAGTGTATGATAAGGCAGGATATCTATGCGCTCGATGTTGGTGAGCGTATCGAGGAAGCTGCGAAGCTGCTGCAGATATTCATCCTTATCCGTGATGCCTGGAATCAGGACATGACGAATCCATACCGGCTTGTGTATCTCGCTGAGGTAGCGGGCACAATCGAGTATGTTCTTATTGGAATGAAGCGTGAGTTTACGATGCTCTTCATCATTGATATGCTTGATATCAAGAAGAACGGTATCGGTAACGGCCATCAGACGCTCGAATTTCTCAAACATTTCCCCTTCTTTCCTAAAAGGTTGAGCCGAGGTATCAAGACAGGTGTTGATGCCACGCTGATGGGCTTTCTCGAAAAGTTCGATGAGAAAGTCTATCTGCATCAGGGCTTCTCCGCCGCTCACGGTGATGCCGCCCTTGTCTCCCCAATAACTCTTGAATCGCTCTGCCTTATCCAGCAGGTCATCGGCACTCCACTCTTCTCCTACCCCCGTCTTCCAGGAATCCGGGTTGTGGCAGAACTGGCAGCGCATGGGACAACCTTGCAGAAAGATCAAAAATCGGATGCCTGGTCCATCTACTGAACCAAAGCTCTCTATGCTGTGAACAAATCCCTTCATGCGCCAGCTTCAGTTTTTTCTTGTTTGTGGATTATATAAACAAGAGTTAAACATGCTCCGCAAATCAAAAAAGTTACGGCACCTAAAAAATAAATCAGTCCCATTATATCTATTTTCCTTTCTTTTTTAAGAATATAATATTAAGTTGCTCAAGTTTTGCATGTAAACTCCATACGCCCTGAAAGGGCAGAAGCTCCTAGCCCAGGGCATCGCCCTGGGTATTTATGGACGTACACCTGTCGCCCTGTAAGGGCAAAAGCTTTCAAGTACCAAGCAATTTATAAGGCTTTTGCCCTTACAGGGCGCCTTGTTGGCTGCCATTATACCCAGGGCGATGCCCTGGGCTAAGAGCTTTTGGGCCTTCAGCCCGTACTTGAACCACATGCGAAACTTCAGGACTATAATGTTAAGCTAAATTGCCCGCTAAATATCCTCGGAAAGAAAATCTAGCGGGCAATCTATATGTTACAAAGAGACAAGAGAATTCTTCACTCTTCCCTCTTCATTCTTCACTTCCTTAGAGTCTCTCGTGAGCCTGACGAGCGATTACGTCGAGCTGCTGCTCGCGTGTCAAGTCGATGAACTTAACAGCGTAACCACTTACACGGATGGTGAAGTTCTGGTACTCTTCCTTCTCTGGGTGCTCCATCGCATCCTTGAGCTTGTCGATACCGAATACGTTCACGTTCAGGTGGTGAGAACCCTGGTTGAAGTAACCATCCAATACACCTACCAATGTCTGGGCACGCTCCTCGTCGTTGTGGCCGAGAGCACCTGGACTGATGGTCTGAGTATTAGAGATACCATCGAGAGCATACTCGTATGGCAACTTAGCTACTGAGTTCAATGAAGCCAAAAGACCGTTCTTCTCTGCACCATAAGATGGGTTAGCACCTGGAGCCAATGGAGCACCAGCTGGACGACCATCAGGCATATTGCTGGTGTACTTACCGTATACTACATTTGATGTGATAGTCAGGATAGATGTAGTTGGCTCAGAATTGCGGTATGTATGATGCTTCTTGATCATGTTCATGAAGGTCTTGAGCAACCATACTGCAATCTCATCAGCACGCTCATCATCGTTACCGTAACGTGGGAAGTCGCCCTCGGTCTTGAAGCTGAGAGGGAAACCGGTCTCATCACGGACGATGTTTACCTTGGCATACTTGATAGCTGAGATAGAGTCAACCACGTGGCTGAAACCTGCGATACCTGTAGCGAAAGTACGACGAACATCTGTATCGATGAGCGCCAACTCTGCTGCCTCGTAGAAGTACTTATCGTGCATGTAGTGGATGAGGTTCAATGTCTTTACATAAACGCCAGCCAACCAGTCCATCATATCCATGAAACGTGGCATGAACTCCTCGTATGTCAATACATCACCCTCAACGGCGCGATACTTAGGACCGCACTGCTCGCGTGTCTTTGAGTCAACACCGCCAGAAACAGCGTAGGTCAAGCACTTAGCCAAGTTGGCACGGGCACCGAAGAACTGCATCTCCTTACCTGTCTGTGTAGCAGATACACAGCAGCAGATGCTATAGTCGTCACCCCAAACTGGGCGCATTACATCGTCGTTCTCATACTGGATAGAGCTTGTCTTTACAGAGATGAGAGAAGCGTAGTGCTTGAATGACTTTGGCAAGCGAGAGCTATAGAGTACAGTGAGGTTTGGCTCTGGTGAAGGACCCATGTTCTCCAATGTGTGGAGGAAACGGAAGTCGTTCTTGGTAACCATAGAGCGGCCATCCTGACCCATACCACCTACCTCGAGAGTAGCCCAAACTGGGTCGCCGGTGAAGAGCTCGTTGTAAGAAGGGATACGGGCGAACTTAACC
>JAIJUV010000595.1 GCA_022732315.1 Prevotella sp. | reverse complement strand
ATATTATTACTGGTCCAGAGTTTGCTGCTCTTTCTGACGAAGAGTTGGATAAGAGAGTCTTGGATCTGAAGATAATTTCTCGTGCTCGTCCTATGGATAAGAAACGATTGGTTGAGGCTTTGCAAAGAAAGAACCAAGTTGTTGCTGTTACTGGTGACGGAACCAACGATGCCCCTGCTTTGAAGGCTGCTCATGTTGGTTTATCTATGGGGGATGGTACTTCTGTGGCAAAGGAGGCATCTGATATTACCATTATCGATAACTCATTTAGTAGTATTGGTAAGGCGGTGATGTGGGGACGTTCACTCTATCAGAACATCCAACGTTTCTTGCTCTTCCAGTTGACAGTGAATGTGGCAGCTTGCTTTATCGTTCTTTTTGGAGCATTTATGGGCGAGGAAAGTCCGCTTACTGTAACTCAGATGCTTTGGGTGAACTTGATTATGGATACTTTTGCAGCAATGGCATTGGCATCTTTGCCTCCATCAGAGAGTGTGATGAATGATAAACCAAGAGATAGAAATGCCTTTATCTTAAATAAGGCGATGTATCAGAACATCTTGGGCGTTGGTGGATTCTTCTTTGTGTTGCTGCTTGTTTTACTTTATGTCTTTGAACATTCGAATATTACGCAGTTAACAGATTTACTCAACGTTCAGTTAGGTGCATCTGATGGTCTTACTCCTTACGAGTTGACCTTATTCTTCACCATCTTCGTGATGACTCACTTCTTCTATCTCTTCTGTGCAAGAGCATTTGAAACAGGTAAGAGTGCGCTTCATTTCAAGGGATGCAAGGGCTTGTTGATTATTGCAACTATCATTTTGGCTGGTCAGATTGCTATGGTAGAGATTCCTGGTTTGCAGAATTTCTTCAATGTAACAGGTCTGAAGTTTGAGGATTGGGTAATCATCATCGTTGGTTCTTCACTTGTGCTTTGGATTCGTGAAATCTGGAGTTTGCTAAAGAAAATCTAAAAAATCAAATAGAAGGAGTTGCGTTATTACATAAATGTTGTGATGGCGCAACTTTTTTTTATCAATTTCTAAAATATATAAAGATATGTCTAAGTTTAAAATACCAGGAGTTTCATTC
>JAIJUV010000594.1 GCA_022732315.1 Prevotella sp. | reverse complement strand
GGCATATTACTTCAACGGTCACTGGGAGACTTTCGGAGGTTTGAACTGGCAGGCAACCAAGCGCTTGGCTCTCGGCTGCACCGTAGTCAACTTCCTCAACCAGACTGGTGCCAAGGGTAGTATCGCAGGTGCCGAGCTGATTACCAAGGATGAGGCCAAGGGAATCAAGAACCAGATAATGACGGGTAGCTATCTCCGTCCATTCACGGTTGAATTCACAGCTTCGCTTAAATTCTAAGCGTTTTAATTCCAATACATATAATCGACAGCTCCTATATATAATAAGGTATAGGGCTGTCGATAATAACGAAAACAATACTACATATTAATAGATATAAACAATAACAATTAACAATAGTTTTACAATGAAAACAAACAATATGATGAAGGCTGCCTGCCTCATGTTGATGGCAACAGCTACTCCTTCTGCTTTTGCACAGAAGATGAATATCGAACATAAGGGTGATACTACCATCGTCAAGGTGGAGAATCCTACCAAGTATCTTCTTCTCCCTATCCAGGAAGAGAAGGATGAGGCTCAGGTTATCTTGAGCACCGGTGATAAGGAAGATACCTGGATGGATGTGCGTCTGGCACAGAATGGTGTAGATTACTTCGTGCCATTCTCTTTGGAGAAGAATGCTGCCGGTAAGTCGGTCAAGGGTAATGTGGCTACGGTCAAGATTCTCGGTTTGAAGAAAGATGCCTTGGCTGTAAATCTCATGAAGCTCAGCAATACTTTTGATACCACCAACACCGATTACTATCGCCCATCTTATCACTTCACTCCGCTCTATGGTTGGATGAATGACCCTAACGGAATGGTGTATAAGGATGGTGAGTATCATCTCTATTTCCAGTATAACCCATACGGAAGCAAGTGGGGCAATATGCACTGGGGACATGCCGTAAGCAAGGACCTGGTTCATTGGGAGCATCTCGATCCTGCCATCGCCCGCGACCCTGTAGGTCATATCTTCTCTGGTAGTTCGGTTGTGGATAAGAAGAATACGGCAGGTTTCGGCAAGAATGCCATCATCGCCATCTATACCAACAACAGTAGTGTAAACCATGATGAGGTGCAGTGCATCGCTTAT
>JAIJUV010000593.1 GCA_022732315.1 Prevotella sp. | reverse complement strand
GCAATCATCTTCCTGATAGGAAAGAGAAGAATGAGGCATCAACGATACCTTCGTTCCATCAGGCAGATGATACGCCACTACTTCTGATTCGGCAGAAAGCGTCACCGTCTTAGGCTGCAAAAGCGTATAGGCGCCTATAGTGAAGAGCACCAGAATAGATGCAGCCACAGCTATCCAACGGATGCGACGCATTCGTAAAGATACAGTTGCAGTATGCGAAACCTCTTCATCAGCAATGCCAACGCGAGCCTTCACTTTCTGCAAAGCCTTCCGGGTATCCAGCTTGCCCGGCTGAAAATACTTCAGCACAAACTCCTGTTCGTTCTTGTTGATCTTCATCATAGAATCCCTTTCTTCCTTTAAATTTCTCCATTATCTTCGGAATCAGAAGAGCTGAAGAACTTCGAAACAGAACTTATATTGTAGCCAGCCACCACTCCGAAGCCTCCTTTTACATTCGAATAGGTAGGTGTAACCTGCATCAAGCCCACATCTGCCCAACTGTTACTCTGTGCATCATTGATACTCTTGAGAAACCGGTAATATTCGGGAGTTACCTTATATAAATCCACTATATAAGAAAAACTATAAAATGACTGATAATATGAATTAGAGTATGTATCCAGATGAAGTGTATAGGTCTTGCCATTTATCGTACGGTCATTGAAGATGTAGGCATTACCAAAATACTCATAATCATCCATACCGAAATCATCATCCAACTTCGACTTCTTGTTCAACAAGGGTTCATTGTCTGTCAACAGCCCCAGTTCACGGTTCATTTCTCGATTCAGTAATCTGAGCTTCACCGAATAATAATCTTCCGAAGAAGGATTATCATGGAAAATAGCTTCTACCCTATCAATGGTTATCGAGTTATAACCATCCGATGATTTCATTTCCAATTTAACATCGCCCAACTCCACTCCTACCTTCTCTGGGATATAAGTAGATGCTGAAACAGATGAGAAATCCTGAGCAGAAACCTGGAGACTGATTTTATCTCCAGCATTCTGCTTGCCTACCACATAATACTGGCCTACCAGTTGTGAAAGAACATCGGAGTTTGTGCTTCTGGTAAAGAGTTGAGCCTCTTC
>JAIJUV010000592.1 GCA_022732315.1 Prevotella sp. | reverse complement strand
TCTTTCCGCTTATATCAAGACTACGTATAAAATGACATTCCGCGAATGGATAACCAGTCTCCGGTTGGAGTATGCGAAAAACATACTGAAGGAGCATCCGGAGATCAATATACAGAAGCTGGCTGAGTCTTCCGGTTTTCTTTCCCGCAGTAACTTTATCAAATTATTTACCGAGAAGGAAGGATGTACGCCTGCCAAGTGGAAAAAAGCAAATCTGAAGTGATTTGCGTGGTAAAAATCCGATGAAAAAGCTCTCAGAAACCCATTTTCCAAAAGTGCTCATACTACAAAAAGTGCTAATTCGACAACTCAAAAAGTGCCGATTTGACAAAATAAGTGCTCAGACGACAATGTGAAAAGTGCTCAAACGACAATTTTTATAAAACGCTGTGTTTTAGCAAAAAAAGTTTTTGTAATATTTTGGGCGCTGAATGGCATTTATTACCTTTGGAGATGACAAAGATAATGAATTCAAGTTTATATGAGCAGAAAAATCACTTTTCTTACCCTGTTTCTGTGGCTGATGACGGTAACTTTTCCTGTCATTGCGCAGCAGAAAACAGAAACGACCTACACCTTCCGCTTCGTACCGAAGAAGGACATGTTCTACGTTCCTTGGAATGGCAATGACACGGAACTTGCCCGCTTGTTGGAATGTATCGAAAACAACAAAGCAACAATTCTTGACGGCAAACTGCCGCTACTGGTTGACGGCTACTGTAATTCATTGGGCAGTGAAGCCGAGAACCTTGCCACGGCGAAGATCCGTGCCAATCGAGTAAAATCCGAACTAATTACACGCGCGAAAATCAAGGAAGAAAACTTCATTACCCACAATCATGCGACAGGGGGTGATTTTGTAATCGTGTGCCTAACGGTACCCACAAAGGAAACGGCCGCGATGGATGCGGAAGCAGAAGCACAACGCAAGGCGGAAGCCGAACGTCTGGTAGCCGAGAAGCGTGCCGAGCAGGAACGGCTTGCCGAAGAGCAGCGTAAAGCGGAAGAAGCCCGACTTGCCGCTGAAAAGGCAGAAGCCGAGAAAACCGCTCAACAAAATACACTTGCCGACACGCTGTCGGAAACCAAAATCACAACT
>JAIJUV010000591.1 GCA_022732315.1 Prevotella sp. | reverse complement strand
TAAGCGCGAACAGGCTCGTCTTGGCGGTGGCGAGAAGGCCATCGAGAAGCAGCATGCACGTGGCAAATATACCGCTCGTGAGCGTATCGAAATGTTGGTTGACGCTGGTAGCTTCGAGGAGTATGACATGTTCAAGTTGCACCGTTGCACTAACTTCGGCATGGAGAAGAAGCAGTACCTCGGTGATGGTGTGGTAGCTGGTAGCGCTACTATAGCAGGCCGCCTGGTTTACGTATATGCTCAGGACTTCACCGTTAACGGTGGTTCACTCTCTGAGACAATGGCACAGAAGATCTGCAAGGTGATGGATATGGCTATGACCATGGGCGCACCTGTTATCTGCATGAACGACTCAGGTGGTGCTCGTATTCAGGAAGGTATCTGCGCTCTCGCCGGCTATGGTGAGATCTTCGAGCGCAACATTCTCGCTTCTGGTGTCATCCCACAGATTTCTGCTATCATGGGCCCTTGCGCCGGTGGTGCAGTTTACTCTCCAGGTTTGACCGACTTCATCATCATGAAGGAGCAGACTTCTTACATGTTCCTGACAGGTCCTAAGGTGGTTAAGACCGTAACTGGTGAGGATATCGATGCAGAGCACCTTGGTGGTGCATCTGTTCACGCAACCAAGAGTGGTGTAACCCACTTCGCTGCTAAGACAGAGGAAGAGGCTATCGAGATGATCAAGAGCCTGCTCTCTTTCATCCCTAGCAACAATACAGAAGAGGCTCCACGCGTAGAGTGCACAGACCCTATCGACCGTATGGACGACTCTCTGAACGAGATTATCCCTGAGGATCCTAACCAGGCATACGATATGTATAAGGTAATCGGCGCCGTAACCGATAATGGTGAGTTCTTCGAGGTTCAGCCTAAGTTCGCCAAGAACATCATCACTGGTTTCGCCCGCTTCAATGGTCAGAGCGTTGGTATCGTAGCCAACCAGCCAGCAGCTTACGCAGGTGTACTCGATGTAAACGCTAGCCGCAAGGCAGCCCGCTTCGTACGTTTCTGCGATGCTTTCAATATCCCTATCGTATCTCTCGTAGACGTACCAGGCTTCTTGCCAGGTACAGGTCAGGAGTACAATGCTGTCATCCT
>JAIJUV010000150.1 GCA_022732315.1 Prevotella sp. | reverse complement strand
TATGAGGAAGATTTGTACAAGGTAATTGAGGCTGTCAAGGAATGGAGCAACGACACCAACTATACCCCGACAGCAATAAACCGTTTCAAGGAAAATGTTGAGAATATCCCTTTAAGGCACTTTGTGTGGAATATCGCAGAACGTTTGGGTAAGCGTGATTACACAATGGCAATGCGAATAGCCTTTGTCAAGGCTTTATTTCCAAAGCCGTTTGAAGGCTTGGACTACAGCACATTGAAGAACCTGAAAGCACCATGTTCCAATGATGTCATTCCGATTGATGAGCCTGTCAATGGAGGATATGAGTTTCATGATGTTAAAGAGGAAACTCCTGAATAATCCCCATTGTTAGAGTTATTCCTTCGTGAATGACAAATGACTGTCACGAACCTCAATAACGGAAGCATAATTCTGTTCCTTTGTCCCAGTTTTTTAGAACAACTTGTATATGACAAAGGAATTAACTTTCAACGACCTTCCAATGGTCGTTGCCCAGCTTCGGGACGAAGTGGTGGGCATGAAGCAGATGATCATCAGTCTGCAATCACAGAACAAGCCACACAAGGCGAACACGCACATACCTATGAGTGTGGAGGAGGCATCGGCATACCTGAAAATGCCGATGGCAACTCTCTACATGAAACTTGGAAACGGCAGCATTCCTGCCACCAAGCCGGGCAAGCGTTACTGCCTTTATCAGGATGAACTTGACAAGTGGCTGGAGACTAACCGCAAGAATCCTGTACCTCTCACGGCGGAGGAAGAGAACGCAGCCATTCTTGCTGGAAACAAGCGCAAGCCCAAACCCTTAAACTGGTAATATCATGGATGCGCTTGAACTCTGCAACAAAATCAACATGGAAGCCGAGTCTTTAGCGGACTCAGGCTTCCCTCTTGAGGTATTTCCACAAAAAATGCAGTCCATCATCATAGACATGGTGGTGCACGGCAATTTCAAGGTGGATTATGTCGCCATGTCCATGCTGTCGGCAGCATCAGCGGCTCTTGGCAATACCTATCGTATTCACGTTAAGCAGGATTGGGACACGAATGCCGCCCTTTATATCATATTGGTTGGCAGACCTGGCATGGGCAAAACTCCACCATTACAGCTTGCATACAAGCCAATTCGGGAGTATGAACGAAAGCTGTTTGACAAGTTTTGCTATGAACTTGACCTATATGAGGCAGCATGTGCAACAAAGGAAAGCGGAAGCAAGGAAATGAAGAAGCCTATTCTGAAAAGGGTCACATTGGATGACTTTACATTGGAAGCTCTGGTATTGGAGCATTACAACAACTTGCGTGGCATAGCCATCAACTATGATGAAATTCTCGGACTGCTTGCCAATACAGACAGGTATGGGAAAAATCCCATGCTTGAACGCCTACTTTCCATATGGAGCGGATGCCACTTGGAGAACACCCGTGTCAAGAATGACCGCCCACAACGTGTAGAAGAGCCATGTGTCAACATCATCGGTACAACACAGACCAAACGAATGAAGGAACTGACGGCTTCCAAATTCATGGATACAGGTTTTCTTGACCGTATTCTGGTTGTATATCCCAAATCCAAGAAAGTTCCACACTGGCTGGATGAGGAAGACGGCCATGTGCGCCAGAGCGAGGCTTCAAGAAAATGGGCTGACATCATCGGGAAAATCTTTGGACTTGACTATGCAAGGTGTAATGACACAAATGAATGTTGTCCAAATATCCTTTATATGGACAAGGACGCACACTCCCTTTTCTTTGGTTGGTGGAACAGAAATGTGGATGCCATCAATGCCATAGAGGACGATGAGGATGTTGAAACGAGGGTGATGAAGCACAATACCCACGTCGCACGCATTGCCTTATTGCTCCAAGCTCTAAGATACGCCTGTGGCGAGAGCCATCTGCAAAGTATTGATGTGGATTCCATAGAAGGAGCATTACGACTCAATGAATACTGTGAGAATTGCTATCAACGCTGCCGAGCCTTTGTTGCTGAAGACACCTGTGATTCTATGTCCAAGGAGTTGCTGTATCTGTTGGAAGACAGTTTTGACACAAAAACAGCCATAAAAACAGGAATGGAGAATCTGCATGTTACAGACCGTACTGTGATGAACTATATAAAGGAGCTTATGAAGTCTGGACTAATCACAAAGGCAAAGAAAGGATTTTACGAAAAAGTAAAGTTCGAAACAGGACAGGCAACTGAAACATAAACCAACCTGTTTTCAGTATTCATTTGTTTCAGTTTTTCAGTTGACAAGTGCGTAACTGAAAACATGAAAGAACTGAAAGCTGAAATTCACCAATAATTCATTTCAGTTACGATGATGAACGAGTATAGATTTCACTTGGAGAAATACAGATTGGGTAATCGTTACACATGCCCGAATTGTGAGCGCAAGCATTGTTTCACAAGATACATAGATGATGAGGGGGAAGTATCCTTCCCTGACAATGTAGGCAAATGCGACCATGAGCATAGTTGTGGGTATCACTATACTCCTAAAGACTATTTCCGTGAGCATCCAGACTTTCTGTCTAAGGACAAATTGCCATATCCGACAAGAAGGAATATCCAACCGAAAGTCGTAGAAAAGCCTATTTCCTATATCGCCAACGCTATTATGGAGCGTTCCTTGTCTCATTACGGAATCAATCCGTTATACCAGTACCTTTCCAAGGTCTTTGGTGAACAAGAGACAGAAAGGCTGATGAAGATGTATCATGTCGGAACATCATATAAGTGGGGAGGTTCAACCATTTATTGGCAAGTTGACAAGGATGATAAAGTGAGGACTGGCAAGGTCATGCTATATAATCCCAAAGACGGACATCGTGTGAAAGAGCCACGTTCTTATGTTGGATGGGCGCATGCTTTTCTTCATCTTCCAGATTTCAACTTGTGCCAATGTTTCTTTGGTGAGCATTTGCTGGCACAGCATCCCACAATGTCGGTCGCTATTGTCGAGAGTGAAAAAACTGCCATAATCGCATCACATTTCATCCCCAATTTCATCTGGCTGGCAACTGGAGGTATGCATGGCTGTCTCAACCAAATCGCTGTCAAGGTATTGGGAGGTCGGGACATCATTCTGTTCCCTGACCTTGGAGCAACGGACAAATGGAAATCAAAAATTCCATTGCTGCAATCTGTTTGCAAAAGGGTTGTCATAAGCAACATCTTGGAAGACAATGCCACCGATGAACAAAAGACCAATGGTCTTGACATTGCCGACTTCCTGCTGATGACGGAAACACCGCAGATGGCGCTACAAAGGCTGATAAAGCAACATCCGCCACTCCAATATCTGATAGACAGTCTTGGGTTGGTGTTGGTAGAAGAGTCATAGCAGAGTGGGTAAGGATCTGCGAGCACGCTTGCGTGACGGACTTTCACAAAAGTCCTAAACATAATAGGGACTTTTAGATTCACTTGCTGACGCTGTTCACTTAAAAAGTCCTTCTATTATGCTCAGGCTCCGCCCGAGACCTGTCACCAGTTATACTATAACAATGTTACAAACTCAAACAAGATTCTTATGGAAAGAAACATACCACGTGCCGCCATCCATGTAGGCACAGACAAGAAATCGTTCTCGTCCCAAGTGGGCAACGAGGCGGAGCGCAGAGGTTGGGACGAGAAGCGTTACCAACTCAAAAACGCGGACATAGACAAGAACAACCATTATAACTACTCACGCAAGAGACTCAACTTTGAGATAGTCAAGGGTGGAAAGATAGTGCCTCTTGGTTCCCAGTCGGTGCCGTTGCATGAACGCTTGCAGCACAGACTTGATGAACTTGGCTTCAAGCCGTATATGGATGCCAAGCGTCCCGACCAAGTTTCAAGGAACAGTCCGAACTGCACTGTCGGCATCATCTTCAGTGGTGACCATGATGTGCTTAACAGGCTTGCCTTTGGTGAACAAAAACTCAACACATCAGATCCAAATGCTGACCACTGCAAGGTTGTATTGCAAAAAGGCATCTATGACTGGGCATTGGACACCTACCGCTTTGCATGTGAGAAATGGGGAGAAGAGAATGTCATCGGCTTTGATGTGCATTGTGACGAGACAAGCATCCATGCCCATGTGCAGACCGTGCCTGTTGAACAAGTAAAGAAACGTGGGCGCATCGGAAGCAAGTACATTCACAAGGATAATCCAGAAAAGGTTCTCTCTACCAAGGAATGGAGAGCACTTCCAAAAGAAGAACGTGACAACTACACAAAATCGGAAGCGGCAAAGGGTGTTGTTGAAAGGGTCTCTTATGCCAAAGTGTGGGGAGAGCGAGCAAAGGACAAATCCCAATACCTTTCCCAACTTCATACCGACTATTACAACAAAGTTGGGCATAAGTATGGTTTGGCAAGAGGCTTCTCCTATGATGAACTTTCAGAGGAAGAGAAGCGAGGACGCAAGCATAAGAACAAGATGGTGCTTGAAGCGGAACGTCAGGCGAAAGTCGCTCTTGACAAAGTGGAGAAATATGCAGTGCTTGCCACAATCGACAAGAAGGAGCTGACCATTCCTTTACTCAACATCAAGGCTCCAGTTCAAGAAGCGATGAATGCCGTAAAGAAAGAACTTGCCATCCCTATTCCTGCACTTATAGGACAAAAGGCGTGGCGTGAGGAGCGTGTGGCTAATATCTACGCTGCAATCAAGGCTCTTGTAGCAGCCATCAATGCAGAACGTGACAAGCAGAATGAAGATGTACGCAAGTCTGTCAACAAGACATACACTTACTATATGCAGAATCTCAATAAGCAGATAGAGGAGAACAAGTCGCTTCGTGCCGAGAATGATGCGCTAAAGACAGAAAACTACAAAGTCAAACAACGCATCTCTCAACTTGACGAGAAGGCTGTGGAGCGAGTGACTACTCAACTTGTTTATGCGAAGGAAGAACTCGCCAGTGCCAAAAGTTATAATACTACACTTTTGGAAATGTACAATGATTTGAAGGCTCGTTGGGATGCCATTTGGCAGGAGCCAGAATTGACAGACGCATGGAGACGAGTGGAAGTACGCAAGGAAAGAGAAGCAAAAGAAAAGGCTCGGCAAGAAGCCGAAGCTAAACGTGAAAGCATGGCTCGGCAAAATAGATACATAGGAGTGCTTGACAAGCTTATCAAGGAGGGACATGAAGCATTGTCTTCCTTTGCAAAAACAGACAGAGTCAACTTCAACGAGAAAGAATCGGCTTCCATATACTATGGCATTATGGCATCTGCTGTAAAGCATAATATTGGATTGGACTCTAAAGCCTGTATAGATTCGGCAGCAAAGAAGTTCTTGTCTGATATGTCTTGGCATGGTTTTACAGACTTCAAGCAAGAATGTGTCACCAGTTGGACAAAACTCTTCGCCACGAATGAAGTTCAATTCACAGACAACGCCATTGACAACTTTCTCGCTTTTGTTGACCATATGTCATGTAGTGCAGACACATACGTTTCACTCGGTGGCTCCAATGGGTGCGCTGACCAACTTACGAATTGGGACGGAACACAAAAGGTGGGATTGGGTGCGGTTCTAAGAAAAAAGCCAAGAGGCTTCTCACTATAAATTAAAATAATGAGTATAAGAACTTGCTTTGTTTAAAATTAGACAAAGCAAGTTCTTGTGCTCTTTAATCAATTAAATGTAGATGCATCTATTTCCATTGGTTTCAAATCTTCATACTTTCATAACGATAGTTATAATAGACTTTCACTTTTATCAGAATGCAATTTGCTGTTTTCTAATACATATTTTTTGCTTGTATTGGCATAACAATACACACAAAAATGCTTGCAAGTATTATACATACCGATATCTTTGCTAATCATGCAGCCACATACCTTTCTTTGCCCTTTGTCTTTCATACCTTTGGCATCTTTGATTTTGTGTGGCTTAGATAATTGTCCAAACATATCTCTTTCTGGCAGATAACCAGTATTTAGATAGTAGACAAAGTCTTCATCATCTGCAAATAGCTCCTTCATTAACAACAACTACATTGAGAGAATCCAGCGGTACATATCACTATCAAGAAGAAACTCAATGTTCTTTGGCTCGCACGAAGGAGCAGGACGTGCGGCTATCCTATATTCCATCGCCATCTCATGCAGACTAAATGGCATCAATCTGTTCGAATACATATGCGACGTAATAGAAAAGACTGCAGAATGGCAACCAAATACTCCATTGGAAAAATATAGAGACTTACTTCCTGACCGATGGAAAAAGCAG
>JAIJUV010000017.1 GCA_022732315.1 Prevotella sp. | reverse complement strand
ACACTTCCTTGGTAAGTTCGACATCTTTCAATGTTGCTTCTAATGATTCTTTCATGTAATTGAAACTTTAGGAGTCAACCATATTTATAAAAAGACACGACTTATTTATAGCACCCATTCCAACCAATTCTCTGGTGTTACAATGGCTTTTTCCTTCACATCGTATGCAGTAAGAAAGGTATTCGGAAATTGAGTGTTGGCTCTCTTGGGATTCCACTTCATCTCAAACAAAGAGAATTGTCCGTCACACTCCTCTATATAATCTATCTCCTGCTGCTGGTTGGTTCGCCAGAAATAACTGTTCACATATCTGCCGGCATACTGATTTGCCTTTAACCGCTCACTGATGAAGAAGTTCTCCCACAAGGCACCAACATCCTGGCGAAGCGAAAGTGGAGCAAAGTTCTGCAAAATGGCATTGCGGATACCATTGTCATAGAAATAAAACTTCTTAGCCTTCTTTAATTCCGTGCGAAGATTGCGACTGAATCCGCTCAACTTAAAGATGATATAACATTTCTCCAGCAAATCAATATATTTCTCCACCGTTTTGTTGTCTGTTCCCACCGTTTGTGCCAACTCATTATAAGAAACCTCGCTCGTTACCTGTAAAGCCAAAGCTGTAAGCAACTTGCCCAGCAAAGCTGGACGACGAACGCTTTCTAAATTGAGTAAGTCTTTATAAAGATAACTGTTGGCGAGATTATAAAGCAGCTCCTTCGCATCTGCGGCATGATTAATGACATCAGGATAAGATCCATAAATAAGTCGATTTTCCAATGTCTGCTTGACACCCAACAGCCCCTGGGATTTGAGCAATTCTCCAGTAGAAACAGGGAAGAGATGGTACTCAAACTTACGTCCGGTCAACGGCTCATTAAGTTTGTTCTGTAATTCAAACGAGGAAGAGCCGGTTACCAGTAGCTGCACATCGGGAAAATTATCAGTGATTCTTTTCAACACCATTCCGATGTTCTCTACTCGTTGTGCTTCATCAATGACAACAATCCGATGATGTCCGATCAGCAGTTTGAGTTCGGCAGAGTTAATCTGCGACAGCATCTGTATTACCTCCGGCTCATCACAATTCAAAGACAGAGTTGGTTCGTCGTGCTTTCCAAGAATCATTTTGAAAAGCGTACTCTTTCCCACCTGTCTCGCTCCAATCAGGATAATAGCCTTTCCAGCAAACATCCGTGACTCTATCACATCTTGCAGTTGACGTTGTATCATATCATTTAACCCTTTCCATTATTAATAATGTTCTTTATTTCAATTCCGGCACAAAGATAAGAAAAAATATCCTAATCCCAAAATTTATACTGATTTTTGGGATTGTAATCCCAAAATTCTATATGATTTTTGGGATTAGGGGCAAAAAAGGATGAAATGAAGCCTTTTTTTGAAGCATCAATCTAACTTTCCTCCAGGCATTCCATGTCTTCTGCCAGGTGTCCCATATTCCGTCAGGAGTCCCTTCTTCCGTTAGGAAATAGCGTGGTAGTAGCGTGGCAATAAAAACGATGTTATTGCCACGCTTAAACAACTATACACCAAACAGTTATCTGCTGCGTGGCAATAGTGGCAATAAAATTCTAAAACTTTTTTATACGTAAGTGTGGCTTGTGCCACACCCTCTTATTTTAAATTAATATCTGCCACTCTCCGTGTTTTCTTCCGCCAATACGTTTCAGCAAGCCTTTCTTCTGTAATTTTGCTATAATGAATTTTACTCCACCAAACGAAATTCCATCTATGGAATCTGCAATTTCCTCTCTGGTTGTTTGCGGATGAGCCATTATGTATCTTAGAACTTCTGCCTGTATAGGCTCTAATGCCTTTAGGATAGTATTGCTATCCTTTAAACTGTCCTTTGGGATAGTATTACTATCCTTTAAGCTATCCTTTTGGGTAGTGATATCTATCTTTGGGATAGTATTATTGTCCTTTTGGATAGTTCTCGGTATCATTACCTTAAACTCTTTTCCGTTTACGTCGTTTTCCAATCGAATATCGGGATATTCTGCAAGAATACGGACGATACCAGATAATTATGTGTATCTTTATAGCGTCAGTTCCCACCAAGCCTCTCAACGAAGTTCAAATGCGTGGGGCTCTTTTGTATATATACGTTTACCCCAAAAATCTCCGAAGTTACAAAGCATTATATTTCTTTTAATCTTTTCAACTACAGACTTTTATATCGTTTTATCAATTAGATTTTAGTCGGAATCATTGCAAATCTTTCCGACTGAAAATTTAAGATTTTTATTCCGCTAGGCGTCCCTGCGGATTTGAAATCCGCAGTAAAAAAGGTTCGACCTATCAAACCGGGGGATTTTAATCCCCCAACAATCGACGAGATCATCAAAACAAGACGTTTAAGAAGCAAGTTACAAGAAACCACTAAGTTTTTTTGATGCAAAATGAAATTGAACCAAAATGAACCAATCCACTTTCGTTTTTTTTTCGTAACTTTGCCGGCGAAAAGGTGATATTAGGCGAAAAGCCTATGAACTGGCGAATGATAATACAAACAACTTAATAAAATGAACGGCTTATGACAAAAGAACAAGAAGATTTTGTGAAAGAGCTAAAAGCTAACGCCATCTTCCAGCTGTCTCTGTCTTCCAAGGAGCTATTCCATAGCAACTTTCTGGCATGGTTGGCTGAGGATGATGCAACAAGAGGAGTTTTCAACGAACTCCTGCATTCCTGCTTTGGCGTGGATTGGGATTTCGATTCCAACACGATGATGGTAAAGCGAGAATACAAGAACTTCGATTTGTGTATTTGCCAAAAGACAAAGAATACAAATAAGGAAAAGGTTGAAAATAACCTAGAAGAAGAGGACGTTCCTGGAGATGTTCTGTTTGTGCTTGAAAACAAATTCAAGAGCATTCCTTACCAGGAGCAATTGGCTGAATATCAGAAAAAAGTTCAAAAGCTTAACAAAGGAACTAATGTCAAGACCAACTACGTCCTTCTCTGTCTGACAGAAAGTTACGCCAGCGACTGCAACTGGAAGCTTATATATTACTCTCAATATATAGAGTATCTTGATAGGGCCAACAAGAGCCAACAGATTACTCCTTTCTATCAGGAATTGATAACACAGTATTGCAACTTTGTTCGCAGTTTTGCTGACTACATCAAAAAAATCCTGAAGAAAGAAATCTGCTATCAGAATGCGATTCTACCGACAGCAAGCTGGAGTTCACTTCTTAACCATCAGGAGTTTTATGCCATCCGCTGCTATGACATTTGGCAAAAGCTGGTGATGCAGCATTGCGCTAGCATATTACTCCGAATGATAAAGGAAGAGCTGGGAGAAGAAAAAGAGGTTGTCATGGCGCATTCAGACAAAGACATCCTGCAGATGGAGGGAACCGAGAGCCAAAGCAAGAACAAAAACAAGTTCTTTATAATGGTCAACTTCTTCCATGGCGAAGCATTACTGGAGCTCAAGTATCTTATTCCAGAAAAAGGTATCTTGACTTTTCAGCAACAAGGCAATCATCCTTTGAGAATAGGAATTGTGGCTACAAATACCAATCATGGTATAAACCAGACAACCAAAAAGAAAGATATTGCTGCCTGGAAGAATAGAGTAAGAAAGCACCTCGAACTTTGCGGACTGGATAACTATCCGGCATTCCAAAAAGAATTAGAAAAAGAAGAAAATTCTTTCAACTCTTATGGCTCATTCTATTATTTCAACATAGAATCAGATGTCATGCCTATCCTGAAGACACTGGAGTATATGAAGAATAAAATGAATAAGATTGTAGCTCATCTTAAGAACGGAAGTTTGGATGCAGCATCAATCTAACTGCAAAACCATGGTTCCTTGTATCATCTAAACTGGGGGTTTGGAGAGCATACATCCGGAACCACAGGAAAATTTTCCCTTAAGGCTAAATATATTTACCCTTAAGGCTAATTATTTTTTGCCTTAAGGGTAAATAAAATCCAGTAGCCATAACTATGCTGATAGTGCTAGTTATGGCTATTATTTTACCCACGCCATTGCCTTTTAAGTTTTTTTTGCACTCAAAAATGAAATTGAACCAAATTGAACCAATCCACTCTCAGAAGATTTTTGTAATTTTGCCGCCGACAACAATAAAAAACAAATGATAAATGATAATATAATTATGAGAAAGATTATGATTATGATGGTGGCAGCCCTGGCACTAGCCTTGAACTGCACCACAGCACAAGCGAGTATCTGAGAAAGCTGAAGATGTGCTTCCAGAGCAACCAGTTTATCAATATCCGCTTTGCCGACAACGACGTGGTGAAGATGGGCGCCGGAGGCGAGACCTACGGCATCCAGATTAAACAGGATTACTATTCATCCAACTATGGCGATCATGGTTACCTAATTCCTGATGGTGGATTTCAACGACCCAGAGAATCCATCCATCAAGGTAAGAAATCGGGCCAGGTAACTTCTAAGAACGATACTGTCAGGCTCTCTATCCCAAAAAAATAATGGGGTAGAGAGCTTTTTTTTTAAGAAAACTTTGACTATAAAGAAAAAAATAGTATCTTTGCATCGCAGATATCTATCTTTATAATAGTATACAACATAAAAAAGAGCTTATGAAAAGAATATATCCTACACTCAGCATGATACTGTTGCTTGGCTTACAGGCAACACCAACCTTTGCGCAGAACGATGACTTCGTGAAGCAGTTCCAGCAGGCAAGACAAGGCATGATGGACGACTACAACAAGTTCCGCAACACCATACTTACCGACTACGATAAGTACATGCAAGGTGTGTGGAAAGAGTATAAGAAATTTAAGGGAGATATACGCTCGCAGGTTCCTAAGCCAAAGACTCCACCTACCTATACGGAGCCTAAGCAGCCGGAAAAGCCGGTGACCGTGAAACCTAAGATGCCGGTGAGTCCGATTGCACCTAAGGTGCGCCCTACCATCGACCCTGTGAACAAGCCGAAGCTGCCGGAGGTGAAGCCGGATATTCCAGATATCGACTACACCGGTTCGGGCATCGAAATCCCGGAAGGTGGATTGGGCGACATCAACAAGAAGCCAGACCTTACCAAGGTGCCGGCACTGCCTACCGACCCACTGGCAAAGGTGCCTACCAACAAGAAGAATCCGAAGGCACCTACCATCCGTCCAGGTGTTGACCCTGTGAACAAGCCGAAGCTGCCGGAGGTGAAGCCGGATATTCCAGACATCGAGTTCACCGGTTCGGGCATAGAAATCCCGCTGATGCCAGCCGTATCTGCCATCCCTGTGATGCCGGCACTGCCGAATATCGGACATGTGAAGGTGCCAGTGAGCAAGCAGACCATCGACGTGGATTACTACGGAGAGAACATCCAGTTCCAGAAGGCCATATTGCTGGCAAAGAAGGACATCGCCTCTACCAACGACGTGGTAGCTTACTGGAAGACGCTGAAGAAATCAGACCTCAAGGAGGTGACCCAGGCTTTCGCCACCGAATCGCGCAAGATGGGACTCAGCGACTGGGCTTCTGCCATGCTCGTAGAGAAATACATCAACGCCGTGATGCCGAACGCCAGCCAGAACGAAAAGATTGTGGCGGCACAGTATGTTCTGGTGAACTGCGGCTACAACATCCGTCTGGGTATGAACGACCACCAGGTGGCAATGCTCGTGCCTTACGCAGAGCATGTGTTTGAGAAATCATACATCAACATCGACGGCAAGAAGTACTATATCTATCCGAACATCGACGACAGCGGCGCTTTCCGCACCTGCGACCTGCCTAAGGATGCAGAACTGGGTAAGGACATGGAGCTGAGATTCACCGGCAAGACCGTGATAGGAAGCGGCACCAAGCCATTCAGCTACGAGGCGGCGGGCATCACCCTGAAGGGCGAAGTGCCTACAGGCATCATGCCGATGCTCGATGAATATCCGGTGATAGATATTCCTACAGTGGCTTCCAGCGTGGTAGACAAGAAGTTCCGCAACGAAGTGGTGGAGCAGATCCGCACCCAGGTGGCTGGATTGGACGAGCAGGATGCTGCCAACCGAATTCTGAGATTCATACAGAAGGGTTTCCCATACGCCACAGATGATGAGCAGTTTAAGCGCGAGAAGTACTTCTACTTCGAGGAGACGCTCTATTATCCGCTGTGCGACTGCGAGGATCGTGCCATCTTCTACGCCTATCTGGTGCACGAAATTCTGGGTCTTGATGTGCATCTCATCCAGTTCCCTGGTCATGAGTGTACTGCCGTGGCTTTCAACCAGCCAGTGGCAAACGGCACCTCGTATGAATACAAGGGCAAGACCTACTATATCTGCGACCCAACTTACATCGGCGCAAGAATAGGCAGATGCATGCCAAGTTACGCAAAAGAGTCGCCACAGATTGAAGTGTGGTACTAAAAAGAAATGATATAAAAGCCAAAAGGCGCCCACCTGGGTGAGCGCCTTTTGGCTTTTATATTTTCCGTCTTATCTTATTCATATTCCTCAATATGCCGGAATCTGCCCCAAGGAGAATTCCGATAGGCATCAAGGCTGCCCTTAGGAACCAGCAGCTTTACCTTTTCAAAGCAAGGAGCCTCGAATACATCCGTGATTTTGATTTTCCAGATGGCATTGCCTATGATAGGCGGCTGGGCACTGCGGAAACAGATGCTCTGAATATGAGGACTGCCGGTAATCATGCCACGCATCACATGAAGCCGGGTATCGGGGAATACCAGCCACTTCAGAACGGAATGCCGGGCAAAGGCATTCTTCTCTATCTCATCCACCTTATAGATCATGCCCTGGTAAGTCACCGTCTTGGGAACCTCGATGCAGGAATCCTTCTGGTTGATTGCCTTCACCGAAACAACACCGCCGCCCCAGGAAGTACACAAGAAGTTGCCCACCTTAAACTGGGTTACCACATCATAGATGGTTTCAGGCTGGTTCACCTTATTATATATAGCACCTCCGGCAATGCCCACCAGCAGCAAAGCCAGCACCATCCAGAGCGCCAGCAGGGAACGGTGGAGAAACAGGATGCGATGGCGCAGGGCAGCTACATTGGGATAGCGAGCTTCGAGGGGACAAAGACAGCGCCCGATGGAAAGTTTGCAGGACAAACCGAGCTGCAGCTTATCCAGAATGATGCCCAGACTGTAAATGTCGTTGCGCACATCGGTGGGTCCACCCCGCTGCTGTTCGGGCGAGATGTATCCCTCGGTGCCCGCAGGCGACTTCAATATGGCATAGTAATCGGCATCCGACAATCCGAAGTCAATCACCTTCACCACGCATCCGCTGCGCGTAACCATGATGTTCGAGAGTTTCAGGTCGCGATGCACCACCTGCTGGCTATGCACATACTCCATCACTTCGAGCAGCTGGTGAGCCACCTGCCTGCGCTGCGACCGGGTATGCGGCGTGCTGAGCCATTCATCCAGGGTAACGCCATCAATCCATTCCTGCACCAGGCATTCTCCGTAGCCATCCACCTCTTCGATGCCCTCCACGTAAACCACGCCCGGATGCTGAATCTTGGAAAGGATATCATACTCCTTATGCAACAGGTTTCGGAACACTTCGTTATGACGTACATCGGGTGCCAGCGCCTTCAACACCCACCATTTGCCATCACGCTTGGCACGAATGAGGACATTAAAGCCACCAACCGAGATTTCCTCCATTTCCGAAAAATCGGAGGAAGTCTGACCAGAAAGAGGGAAATAGAATCCCGAAACTTGTTCCATACTGCAAAGATACTACATTTTTATACAAATACGACAAAGAAATTAAATATTTTCGTCATATTTCGGAAAAACATGCATGATAACTCATTTTTTTGTTGTAATTTTGCAGCGAAATTGCAATTTTACATAATTAATTAATGAAGATTCTAGTAACGGGTGCGTCGGGATTCATCGGCAGTTACATCGTGGAAGAAGCCTTAAGACAAGGCATGGAGACCTGGGCGGCAGTACGCCCCAGCAGTTCCAGGAAATACCTGCAAGACGATCGCATCCATTTCATCAATCTCAATCTTTCTTCAGAGGAAGAGTTGGAGAAAGAACTCGCCCCGCACGAGTTCGACTATATAGTGCATGCAGCCGGCGCCACCAAGTGCCTGCATGCAGAGGATTTCTATAAGGTGAACACCGAGGGCACCAAGCACCTGGTGAATGCCATCCTGCATCTGGGAATGCCCATCAAGCGATTTGTATTCGTCAGTTCGCTCAGCATCTTCGGAGCTATCCGTGAGGATCAGCCTTATCAGGAAATCAGTGAGAACGATGTGCCTAAGCCTAATACGGCATACGGCAAGAGCAAGCTTGCCGCAGAACGCTATCTAGACAGCATCGGCAACAACTTCCCTTATATCATCCTGCGCCCTACCGGCGTATACGGTCCCCGAGAGAAGGACTATTTCCTCATGGCTCAGAGCATCAGGCAGCACGTGGATTTCGCCGTAGGATTCAAGCGTCAGGACATCACCTTTGTGTATGTTCAGGATGTGGTGCAGGCTGTGTTCCTGGCTCTGGACCACGGTATGAACGGCAGGAAATACTTCCTCAGCGATGGCGAGGTATACCAGTCGGAAACCTTCAGCAACCTGATTCAGAAGGAATTGGGCAATCCATGGATGCTGCGCATCAAGGCGCCTATCTGGGTATTGCGCATCGTAACCTTCGTGGGCGAATACCTGGGAAGAATGACCGGAAAGATGTCGGCACTGAACAACGACAAGTATAACATCCTGAAGCAGCGCAACTGGCGATGTGACATCGAGCCAGCCATGGACGAGCTGGGCTATCATCCCCACTACCCTCTGTCAAGAGGTGTAAAGCTTGCCATCAAGTGGTACAAGGATAACGGATGGCTGTAAAAACTATAAACATTGATTAATGATAAAAGATTATTTTAAGATAGACAAGAACCCAAAGAAGGGACTCCTGCCACTGGAATGGGCGATGCTGGGCTATATGGCCATCACCGTGATAACCATGCTCTTCGCCTTTACCAAGGTGGTGAACCCGGAATCGATGCTTTGGGGACGATTGAGAATTCTAGTCATCACCCTCGCCCTCTGGGGCGTATACCGCATGATTCCATGCAGGATAACGAAGATGGTGCGCATCATGGCACAAATCGCCCTGCTTGCCTGGTGGTATCCAGACACTTACGAGATCAACCGCATGTTCCCCAACCTGGACCATATCTTCGCAGGCTGGGAACAAGACCTCTTTGGATGCCAGCCCGCCCTGCTCTTTGCCAAGGCGTTGCCGTGGGCGGTGGTGAGCGAGCTGATGTCGATGGGCTACTTCATGTATTATCCGATGATAGCAGCAGTGGTGCTCTACTATTTCTTCTGCAGATACTACGAGGCAGAAAGAGCTAGCTTTGTGCTGCTCGCCAGCTTCTTCCTCTACTATCTCATCTACATCTACGTGCCGGTGGTGGGACCTACGTTCTACTTTGATGCCGTGGGTGTGCAGGATATAGCCAAGGGAATCTTCCCGGCACTGGGCGATTACTTCAACACCCATACCAACTGTCTGCCTACCCCAGGATATACCGACGGAATCTTCTACCAGCTGGTGGAGGATGCCAAGGAAGCCGGAGAGCGTCCTACCGCCGCCTTTCCGAGTTCGCACGTGGGCGTAAGCACCATCTGCATGCTCCTTGCCTGGCACAGCAGAAACCGCAAGCTGCTCTTCACCATGCTGCCATTCTACATCTTCCTGTGCATGGCCACCGTGTATATCCAGGCACATTATCTCATCGATGCCATCGCCGGATGGATCTCTGCCGTGGTATTCTACTTCCTGCTGATGGCAGCATCGAAGAACATGAAATGATGACGGCATCGGGGATGCTAAAAAAGAAATCATAGTTATACATTAATATATAAATTAGAATTCATCTAGAACAATGAAGAAACTGTTTATTGAGACTTATGGCTGCCAGATGAACGTGGCAGACAGCGAGGTAGTTGCCTCTGTGATGCAGATGGCAGGCTACGAGATTTGCGAGAAAGAGGAAGAGGCTGATGCCATCTTCCTGAACACCTGCAGCATTCGCGAGAATGCGGAGAACAAGATTTACCATCGCCTCGACACCCTGCATGCTGAACAGAAGAAGGGAAGAAAGGTGATTCTCGGCGTATTGGGCTGCATGGCTGAGCGAGTGAAGGATGACCTCATCCAGAACCACTATGCCAACCTGGTCTGTGGACCAGACAGCTATCTCAATCTGCCGGATTTGATTGCGCAGTGCGAGATGGGTACCAACGCCATCAACATAGAACTTTCAAAGACCGAGACCTACCGTGACATCGTGCCTCAGCGCATCGGTGGCAACAGAGTGAGCGGTTTCGTAAGCATCATGCGTGGTTGCAACAACTTCTGCCACTACTGCATCGTGCCTTATACACGTGGACGTGAGCGCAGCCGCGATGCCGAGAGCATCCTGCGTGAGGTGCGCGATTTGCAGCAGCGTGGTTTCAAGGAAGTTACCCTGCTGGGACAGAACGTAAACAGCTATGGCCTCTCGCCATCGGGCAAGCGCGAGGAAGGCAGTCTTTCCTTCGCCGAACTCCTCCACATGGTAGCCCAGGCAGTGCCAGACATGCGTGTACGCTTCACCACCTCTAACCCGGAAGATATGACCGAGGACATCCTGCAGGCCATCGCCGAGGAGCCAAACCTCTGCAAGCACATCCACTTCCCAGCCCAAAGCGGAAGTAACAAGATACTGAAGCTGATGAACCGCAAATACACCCGTGAGGAGTATCTGCAGCACATCGCTGACATCAAGCGCATCATCCCAGGCTGCGGCATCACCACCGACATCTTCGTGGGTTATCACGACGAGACAGAGGAAGACCATCAGGAAACCCTCTCGCTGGTGAAGGAAGTAGGCTTCGACAGCGCCTTCATGTTCAAGTATTCAGAGCGCCCGGGCACCTACGCAGCCAAGCATCTGCCAGACAACGTTTCTGAGGAAACCAAGATAGCCCGCCTCAACGAGCTCATCAAGCTACAGACCGAAGTGAGCGCCGAGCAGAACAAGAAGGACGAGGGCAAGGAATTCACCATCCTCATCGAAAACTTCAGTAAGCGTAGCCGTGAGCAGATGATGGGCCGTACCGAGCAGAACAAGGCGGTGGTCATCGACAAGGGCAACCACCACATCGGAGAGTTCGTAAAGGTCCGCATCACCGGTTCTACCTCTGCTACCCTCTTCGGAGAGGAAGTGAAGGAGTAAGGATGCTCCCTCTAAAAGAGTAAGAATGCTTCTTTAGAAAAAGAAGTGAAAATATACCCAAATACTCCCAGAAAAAGAAAAAACAGAGTCAAAACGACTCTCCTATAAGAAAAAACAGAATAAAAGTCAAGAAAGACCGCCAAAAGTTTGGCGGTCTTCCTTAAAAACACTATATTTGCACCTATGAAGGAATTTTTGCAAATCTTACGCCGATTCGTCCCTCCATACAAGAAGTATCTGGGGCTTTCTGTTCTGTTCAATATCCTGTCTGCGGTATTGAACATATTTTCGTTTGCAGCCTTGATTCCTATCCTGCAGATTCTCTTCCAGGTAGATGGCGGCATCCGTGCCAACGACTATATGGAATGGGATGGAACGCTGGGCAGCATCAAGGAAGTGGCAACCAACAACCTGTATTATTACATCCAGGAGTTCATCGTGGCGCACAGTGCATCACTGGCTCTGCTGGTTATCGGCTTGTTCCTAGCCTTCATGACATTCCTCAAGACGGGAGCCTATTTTCTGTCTTCAGCCACCATCATCCCTATCCGTACAGGTATTGTTCGCGATATCCGCAACCAACTCTACCAGAAGATTACCTCGCTTTCGCTGGGCTTCTTCAGCGAGGAGCGCAAGGGAGATATCATCGCCCGAATGAGCGGTGATGTGCAGGAAGTGGAGAACAGCATCATGTCGTCGCTCGATATGCTCTTCAAGAATCCTATCCTGATTCTCTTCTATTTCATCACGCTCATCTGCATCAGCTGGCAGCTCACCCTCTTCACCATCCTCTTTGTGCCACCATTCGGCTGGTTCATGGGATATGTGGGTAGAAAACTGAAGGCGCAGAGTGCAGAGGCACAAGGTCTCTGGAGCGATACGATGAGTATGGTAGAGGAGACCTTGGGCGGATTGCGCATCATCAAGGCTTTCTGTGCTGAAGGTAAGATGAACTGGCGCTTCAACCAGGTGAATAGCAGTTATCGCGACAACATCATGCGCGTGAACATCCGTCAGCAGATGGCACACCCGATGAGTGAGTTCCTGGGAACCATCCTCATCGTGGTAGTATTGTGGTTTGGCGGTATCCTGGTTCTGGATTACGGCAGAATAGACGGTCCTACCATCATCTTCTATCTCGTGATGCTCTACAGCATCATCAACCCGCTGAAGGAATTTTCCAAGGCGAGCTACAATATTCCTAAGGGTCTCGCCTCCATGGCACGTATCGACAAGATTCTGAAAGCCAAGATCGAAATCAAGGACAAGGAGAACCCTGAACATATCAGCAGCTTCGAGCATCAGATAGAGTTCCGCCACGTATCTTTCGCTTATACCGACCATCAGAACGATGAGCTGGTTTATGTATTGAAGGATATCAACCTGGTGATTCCTAAGGGAAAGACCATCGCACTGGTGGGTCAGAGCGGTAGCGGAAAGAGTACAATGCTCGACCTGATTCCTCGCTACTACGATGTACAGGAGGGCGAGGTGCTCATCGACGGCATCAACGTGAAAGACCTTGCCGTACACGATCTTCGCCAGCTGATAGGTAATGTGAACCAGGAGGCTATCCTCTTCAACGCCAGCTTCAAGGACAACATCCGCTTCGGCAAGACAGATGCTACCGACGAGGAAATTGCCAATGCTGCTAAGATAGCCAATGCCTACGAGTTCATCACCAAATCGGAGCACGGATTCGATACCAATATCGGCGACCGTGGCGGCAGACTCTCCGGCGGTCAGCGCCAGCGTGTGAGCATAGCCCGTGCCATCCTCAAGAATCCTCCTATCCTTATCCTCGACGAGGCAACATCGGCTCTTGATACCGAGAGCGAGCGCCTGGTACAGGATGCCCTGGAGAGATTGATGAAGACCCGTACCACCGTGGCTGTGGCCCACCGCCTGAGTACCATCAAGAATGCCGACGAGATCTGCGTATTGCACGAAGGAAGAATCGTGGAGCGAGGCACCCACGAGGATCTGATAGCCAAGAACGGTTACTACCGCAAGCTGCATGACATGCAGCAAGTGTAGGATAAGAAAGAATTTGTTGAATGTTGAATTTGCATTCTTACAGAAAGAAGAAATGATGAAGAAGATATTATATGGCAGTGTATTCTGCATTTGGTACTTGATGTCTCTGCTGCCGCTGAGAGTGCTCTACATTCTCAGCGATGGCTTATTTTACCTTATTTATTATGTGGTAAAATACCGCCGCCCACTGGTAAGAAAACATCTCTTCGACTCTTTCCCTGAAAAAAGCGAGGCAGAGCGCATCAAGATAGAGAAGGAATTCTACTCCTGGTTCTGCGACTATATCGTAGAAACCATCAAGCTCTTCACGATGAGCAAGAAGCAGGTGATGAAACGCATGCAGTTCATAGGTGCAGAGAAAGTAAGAGAATCATGCCAGAAAGGCCAGTCGTGCGCTATATATCTGGGACATTACTGCAACTGGGAATGGGTTACCTCCCTGCCTCTCTGGGCTGGCGATGACATCACCTTCGGACAGATTTACCATGTGCTGGAGAATCCCGCCTTTGACAAACTCTTCCTGTATCTCCGCAACCGCCTGGGTTCCATCAGCATCCCTATGGCAGAAACCCTGAGAAAAATCGTAAAGATGCGCCAGGAAGGCAAACAGATAGTTATCGGTTTCATCGCCGACCAGGTGCCGTTCTGGAACAACATCCATTACTGGACAGACTTTCTGCACCACGACACCCCAGTATTGACAGGAACGGAGAAGATAGCCGTAAAAGCCAACTTTGCCGTATATTACCTTGATATGCAACGGGTAAAGCGAGGCTACTACAAGGGTGAATTCAAGCTTCTGACAGACAAGCCAAAGGAATGCAAGGAATTCGAGATTACCGAGATGTATTTCCGAGCCCTGGAGAAATCCATCCAACGCCAACCAGCCTTCTGGCTCTGGACTCACAACCGCTGGAAGCGAACCCGTGAGCAATGGCTGAAGATAGTAGACCCCGTGACACATAAGATGAGAACAGAATAATAATATCCAGTAAAATATAACATCTATATTAAAGAAATATGATTTTTGCAACAGACAAGGGACGCATGTGCAACAATATCCTGCAATATGGTCATGTTTACGCTTGGGCACGTGAGCATGGCAGGAAGAGCGTATCCATGCGTTTCTGCTATAAATACCAGTATTTCAAGATATGCCACACCCGTTGGCACAACTTCCTAACCTACGCAGCTGCCAAGTATGCTGCCAAGTGGGGACTGATAGCTACCGTGGATTTCAACGACATAGCCGAAGAGGCTATTGAAAGAGATGCTGCTATTGTAGCCCGTCATAAACATGTTCTGATAAAAGGCTGGTGTGTTCGTTTCTACGAACTCTTCATCAAGTATAAAGCCGAAATCATAGACCTCTTTTCCTTCGACAAGCCTATCCTGGATAAAACCCAGGCCTTCATGGGCAAAAAGAAGATTGATGAGATTAGGCTTGGTGTGCATATTCGCCGAGGTGACTACAAGACATGGCATAATGGGAAATACTATTTTGAAGATGATGTATACCAAGATTACATTCAGCAGTTCCAGTCGCTGTTTCCAGATAAGCAGTTGACGGTGTATATCTGCAGCAACGATCCTGCCCTTGACAAGTCATTCTATCGGGATCAGCTAAAAGGTGCCACCATCGTATTTCCACAGGGCGGTCAAGAAGATGACCTATGCCTGCTTTCGGAATGTGATTATCTGATAGGTGCTCCAAGTACATTCTCTCTGGTGGCAGCCATGTATCATGATCTTCCGCTCCTATGGATAGAAAACAAGGAGGATAAAATCTCCTTAAACTCATTTGATAAATTCAATCAATTATTCCGTAACATAAGATAGAATAGATATGAACCATGTTTGGCTAGCATTTAGAAAACTGTTCTGCACTATCTGCTCTGCTGTCATTCCTAACAAATCTTTAAGGCACAAAGTAAGATATGCACTTAATCCACTCAACGACAAGAGAGTGGAACGATATTTCCTGCGCAAATATGTGATGCCATTGAAAAATGACTATCACCATTTGCCTATTGAAAAAAGCGCAAATGAAAATATCGAATATATTTGGCAATGTTGGCTGCAAGGCATAGAGCAAGCTCCAGACTTGGTAAAAATGTGCTTGAATTCTGTAGAAAAATACAAGAAGAGTAACCAAAAGAGAATCATCATTACGGCAGAAAACTTTGCTGACTATTTGACCTTGCCAACAACCATCATTAAGAAATGGAGAAAGGGAAATATCAGCAATACACAGTTTTCTGATATTTTACGTATCAATCTCTTAGCAAGATATGGAGGTTATTGGATAGATGCAACTTGCCTATTAACCCAATCTACCCCCGAATGGATGGATAAGCAACCACTATTCATGTATCATGCGTATGGGGAGTTTGCTTTTACACAAATACAAAGTTGTTTTATGCATGCTAAACCAAACAACTATATAATGCAAGCATGGTGTTTGCTAATGAATACGATGTGGCTTCATGAAAAGAAACTACTACATTATTTTCAACTCCATCTGATGTTCAAGGCTCTCATTACTTCAGACTCTAAAGCAAGAGAAGATTTTCAGAAAATGCCTGTTGTTTCTGAGAAAGAGACGCAAGCTTTGATGAAATTCATCTTGTCAAGAACACCAAACAACCAACAAGAGTTAGCAAAAATCAAAGAAAAATCTTTTATGCATAAACTCACCTACAAGAAAGAGATTCCTGATGAATTCTTCTCATTCTACAAGTCAATAAATTAAATAAAACATCCATTATGAAAAAAATAAAAGTTAGTATCCTTGTATCTACATACAATTGGCCGGAAGCCCTGGAACTTTCGATAAGAAGCATGTTTGCACAGACCATACTTCCAGATGAGATAGTCATTGCAGACGATGGTTCCACACAAGACACAAAGGATTTAATAGACAAATTAAGGAAAGAAACAACCATCCCTATCAAGCATGTATGGCATGAGGATAAAGGCTTTCGCAAAACAATCATTTTGAATATGGCCATAGCCCAAATCACAGGCGACTATATCCTGCAAGTAGATGGAGACGTGGTACTGTCATCACATTTCGTGAGCGACCATCTGGAGCTTGCAGAGAAAAATTATTTCGTATGCGGAAGTAGAGTTAAGCTTTCTCCCGAAGTAACCCATCGCATCATGGCATCAAAGAATTTCAAGCTGAATATCTGGAACATGCCAACAAGTTTTCTGCTCAACAGTTTCCGCTCCAAACTCTTACGCCATTATATGGCCTTGAGATACGCCAAGAAGATAGACCATCTCCGCGGCTGCAACATGGCCTTCTGGAAAGAAGACCTCATCAAAGTAAATGGCTATAATGAAGACCTCATGCAATGGGGACATGAAGATGGAGAAATCGCATTCCGCCTTCACTTCGCAGGAGTCAAGAAGAAAGCTTTGAAAATGGGTGGCGCCGTATATCACCTCTACCACAAAGAAGCATCAAGAGACAATGAGCAACGCCATTTCACGGAACTCGAAAAAGTTAAGAAAGAACACCTGTCCTGGTGTGAGAACGGTATAGATAAATATCTCAGATAACAGATAAACTCTTTTAAAAACTTTGCCTTTGACAAATAAGAGCATCAATCAAAGGCAAAGTTTTACAATTCTATCATCTGCAGAATCTAATGAAGATTATAATTTATTTTATACCAAAAAGCTCGCAGTTGAAACCAAAGGTAAAACAATAAATTATATTTTTGTGTTTTAGCCACATCCTGTAGCGTATGATAAGCTCGTTTATGCCACATTTCCAACATTTCACTTGACCCCATATCTATAATATTATCAACTAGAGCCTTATATTTAGAGTAGCAAGATTTATATGATTCCTTTTGACTTGCCAATCCACCTACCCTTGGCGAATAATAATAAAGGACATCAGGTATTACTTTTAAATATTGCGCCTTAAGACAATATGCCAGAGCAAAGATTTCATCTTCTCCCAAACAAATATTCTCATCAAAACGCAAATTATACTTTTCAATTAAATTTCTCCTAAAAATTTTATCGAAAGCATAACCCAAAACATTATAGCCTGTATCATTCTTACACAAAGACAACATTAATTGTTCTTTTTCTATTTCATTAACAGCACATTGCCTTCTCAATGATAAACTCATAGAACTTTCATCATTATATCTAAGAAAAAAGCCAAAAAAGAGAACATCAAATCCCTGCACTTGCTCCATAAGTGTGGCCAAATAATCGGAAGTTACCCAATCATCAGAATCAACGAAGCATACATACTTACCTACACTTTTATCCAATCCAACATTACGAGCCGCACTAACTCCCCTATTTATCTGGTGAGTAACATGGATACGCCTATCCATCAGAGCATACTCATCACAAATAGCTCCTGAAGCATCAGTACTTCCATCATCTATCAAGAGCAATTCAAAACTAATAAAAGTTTGAGACAAGATGCTATCAATACAGCGTCTTAAATATTTCTCTACATTATATATAGGAACTATTATACTTACATCAGGTATATACTTACAAGATTTTTGATTTATAATCGATTGCGATCTTTTAATTATATTTTCAGACTCCATTATACTGACTTTTATTTTTTTCTATCACTTTTGCAACAATCAACATTTGGTACGTACCCATCAACAAGGCATAAACAAGCCCAGGCACACCATCACGCCACCCACCTTTTAGAATATAAGCCTTAAACATACGAAACACTGGACGCAAGAATAGTTTACCAACACCATATTGCTTGTCCTTCCGGCGCTCTACCTCATAGTCACTATAGGTGTTGTTCTTGCGCATGATGTCGGCAATGCTGTCGTTGGCAAGATGCTCGAAGGCCAGCTCTTCCCTGTTGCGGGGAACCCGATATACAACACCATCTACTACCGGCGATGTATGGATTACCGGCGGCCAATGGGTCTTGTTCTTTCTGAAGAAGCGCAGAATGTAGTCGGGATAGCTGCTGTGCATAAAGCGACCCATGAAGTAATTCTTTCTCGGGATACTGATGCCGTCCGGACACTGAGCCTCAGCTATCTTCGCATAGAGATAATCATGAAGCGCCGGCGTAACAAGCTCATCAGCATCCACAACCAAGACCCAAGGATGGGAGGCTGCATCTATCGCAAACTGGCGTGCCGGTTCTACTATAGAAACTCCTTTTTTCTTGAATGTCACTATCTTGCACCCATAACGCTGGGCTATCTCAAGCGTGTCGTCCGTGCTTTCCATATCACAGATGACTATCTCATCAAAGTCCTTGACGGAGTCTAGGACTCTCGCCAGGAACTTTGATGCGTTGTATGTATTGATAACTACAGATATCTTGTTATTGTTCATGTCTCTTTGGCTATTGATACTTTACGTTTATCTTTCTGGGGGGCTATCTAAGATTCTACTGTTGTGACTGATTGCCAACCACCAGTTCGTTCTTCGTCATTCTCTCCATATACGACTGGATAATGGCCTTCACCTCGCGCTCCATGGCTTTGCGAACGGCAGGTTCCTTGTCGGCAACATTATTCTCCAGCAGCAGGTCGGTGCGGAAACGATAGAGTGCCTTGGTCTGCTGACCATCCCACTGCAAGAGATAATCGCCCTTTACATACTGATAGAAACCATTGTTATAGTTCACCGCCCAAGTATCCTTGGCTGGCGTGGTAAGCAGGTCGATGCCGAAGCCCACATACTTCTTGTCATAACCCAGATAGCTCAATACCGTAGGCATGATGTCTATCTGCTGGGCAATGGCATCACGCATGCCCGGCTTAAACTCGCCGCTAGGGTCGAAGAAGATGATTGGCGAACAGAAACCACCCAAATCGGTCTGATAATAAGCATGGTCGCTCAGGTTGGTATGGTCGGAAGTTATCACAAAGAGGGTATTCTTGTACCAAGGCATCGTCTTCGCCTTGGCGAAGAACTTACGCAAGGCATTGTCTGTATAACGGATGCACTTATGGATGACGATACCCTCTTCTGGGAATACTTTCTTATACTGTTCTGGGATTACATACGGATGATGCGAAGAGGCAGTGAAGAGTGCTGTCATAAACGGCTGCTTCATCTCGCCCATCTTCGTGGCATAGAACTGCATGAAAGGCTCATCCCAGATGGCCCAGGTTCCATCAAAGTCCTTGTCGCCACCAAATCGCTTGTCGGCATTGTATTCCGTACGACCGAAATAATCGGTGAATCCCGTGGTGCGGGCAAATGCCTGGAATCCCATGGAACCATTCTCTGCTCCATGGAAGAAAGCTGAATAATAGCCTTTCTTCTTCAATTCGCCAGCCAAGCCACTCACATTGTTCATGGATGCCGGGGTAAGGAAGAACGGCTCCACAAACATCGGGATGCTGGAAAGGATGCTAGGCATGCCGTCGATGCTCTTTCTACCATTGCAGTAGGAATAAAGATAGGTGGCACTATGCTGCATCAGGGAATCGACAAAAGGAGTATATCCCTTGTACTTGCCGTTTTCCAGCCATTTGTTGAAGCCGCCGATATACTCACGGCCAAAGCTCTCGATGATGATGACCACCACATTCTTCTTGCGCTTCACGAGCGTATCAGAAGGGGTATGGATAGGAGAATAGATGGCATTGAGCTGCTTCTCCGTATAGTAATCAGGCACTACGAATACTGGCTTGTCGATGGTACGGATGATGGAGAACGGAGTATTCAGTACGATGGCAGCCTCCTGCGGACGGTTTACATACTGATTGGCATTGCTGATGGTGATAGGGCGAACTGCCGTGGTGAAACCACCACGCATACCTGCTACGCAGAAAGGTACGAACACCGCCAGACAAAGAAGATGAACGCCATAATAAGTCAACAATCTCTTTGGTTGATAAGGACGGGAAGCCTCAACTGGCAACTTGCCCTTTGGCATGCGATAAAGAAACCACAAGCCTGCTATCAGGATGATGCCAATCAGCACCAGATACCAATGGTTGAGAATCTCAACACCAAAGATTCCACCCAGATTCTTCTCGTTTCTAAACTCAGAGAACACGGTGACCGTGGTACGGCGCGTGGTGTATTTAAAATAAACACAATCCACCAGATTGGCTATAATGCAGATGGAATTGCAGATTACGAACACCCACTTCGCCATCTTCTGATACCAGTTTCGCTCCTTGTAATGGATAGGGAAAAGCATCAAAAGCGCATACAGGGCATTGGTATAGAGAATGGCAGAGGTATCAAAATACCAGCCGCCATGAAGCATCTCGCCAAAGGCGCCCCATGTCATCGCTTCGGAAAACACACTCCAGTTGGTCGCCAGGAAAACCAGGCGGCATATCTCATACACCACATAAACCAGCACCATATTGATGACGAAGCACAAAGGCGCTGAAAACAAGTTTCTCTTCAGTTTCATCTTTCTTATTCCTATTTTTATCTTTTATCTTTGTTCTTTTCTATTTTTCAATCTTCCTTTTCAGCCTATTCCCTTCTACTTTTCTATCTTCCTTTCTGCATAATCCCTGGTATACATCTCGTAGATGAGCTTAAACCATATCAGCACGCAAGGCAATGCCTTCAGGGCGTAAGGCTGCACATAGTTCTTGCGGATAAACGCCGGGAAAAGATCGGATGGCGACATGCTCGTCAGGATAAAGGCAAACACCATCAGGGCAATATCCCAGCGGCTACGCTTCCAAGGAGCCGTGATATACCAGATTGCTACACCCAAGAGGGCAATGATGTAAGTGCTCGATTCGCTGCCCGTGCTGAACAGGACTACAAACATCAATACCGATGCCAGGAAAGCATAGCGGAAGGCAATGTTGCCATACTGCCTGATGCGCAGGTAAGGATAGCAGAATGCCAATATGCCCGGAACTATCAACCAAAGATCGGAATAAGTGGCAACATGCGAAATCTTGCGCACCAAACCAAGCAAGGACTGATTCTGAGCACAACTGAACATATTCTCCATGTTCTTGCCTGTAAGGCTGACGTGCCACTCCTTATACTGGTCGATGATATACTCCGGACTGGTTATCGCCATAGGCAGGACAAAGAACAGGGCTGCCCATCCTATCAGTGCAGCCACAAACTTCACCTTATGCTTGGAAAAGAAAAAGAATGCCAGCCCCACGATGCCATAAAGCTTCACAAAGGTTCCGATCATGATGAAGCAGGCGGCCGTAATGTCCTTTTCTTTCTCTACGCAATAGAACGAAGCGATGATGATGGCGGCAATGATGATGTTAAACTGGCTCATAAACAATGCCGTGAGCAACTCATGGGCACAGAACCAATAGCAGAATATCTGCTTACCCTGACGCAACGGCAGCTTACGAATAGCCACAAATAGAGCCAGCGTCATCAGTACATGCCAAAACAGCAGACCCAGCGGATGGGGCAGCACGGCAAAAGGAGCAATGATGATGCTGAAGAACGGACCATAGTGGTTCGAATCGAAAAACTCCGAAGGATACTGGGCATACAATGATGTCTGCTCCCAAGCATGCCAGAAAACATACTTGAATATTAAGAAGTTATTACACTTGTGGATTTTAGTCAATGCAGACACCACACCCAGAATCAACCAGAGTCCCAGCAGGGTGCGAGGGTCGCTAAAGAAAGGGCGACCGAAAAAGCGCCTGATACCTGCCAGCCACTGGCAATTCTCCATTTTTGTACTATCCATTCTATCTGTCTTGTTATGATTACTTTATTTAGGGGGCAAAATTACGCAAATTCCACGTAATTAGCAAATAAATCCATATTTATTTTGAGAAATCAGTTTTTTAATATACCTTTGTCCCAATAATTAAAGAAAAAACAAAAAGATGAACATAGGATTCGATGCTAAAAGAGCAGCACAAAACCGCACGGGATTAGGCAACTACAGCAGGTTTGTCATCAGGATTTTGTCGGAGAAATTCGCCGGCAATCAGTATCATTTATATACTCCCAAGCCTCATCGCATGCCCTATCTCCAGGAGATACCAACACTCAAGCACCTGTTTCTCCATTTTCCGCCCCAAGGAATATGGAGCAGGATCCGCTCGCTCTGGAGAGTTTGGGGTATCACAAAAGATATACAAAAGGACGGCATCCAAATCTTCCATGGCTTGAGCAACGAGCTTCCGCTCAACATCGGAACTCCCGAGCAGCGAAAGATGAAGGCTGGCGGCAAGGGATGCAAATACATCGTCACCATTCACGACCTCATCTTTATCCATACTCCCCAATACTATCATTGGATAGACCGGCAGATATACAACTTCAAGTTCCGCCGTGCCTGCCGGTGTGCCGACCGCGTGATAGCCGTCAGTGAATATACCAAGCAGGAAATCATGCACTATTACCATACTCCGGAAAGCAAGATAGACGTGGTTTACCAGGGCTGCGACCCAGTTTTTTCACAGGAAATAGAAGAAGGAAAGCTGCAGGAAGTAAAGGCAAGATACCAGCTTCCCGATAAGTTTGTACTCTATGTGGGAAGCATCGAGGAGCGAAAGAACCTGATGCTGGTGGCGAAAGCCATGGCAGAACTGAACAGAAGAAACAGAAGTCAGGGAAATCAGGGAAGCTTGGAAAGTCAAGGAAGTCAAGGAAGTCAAGGAAATCAGAATCAGGCACAGAATCAGGATGCAGCAGCCATTCATGTGGTAGCCGTGGGTCGCCGCACGGCCTATGTTGACCAGATACAGGATTTCCTGAAGGCACAGGGCATAGATTATCTGTTTCATTTCTATCATCAGGTGCCTTATGCCGACCTGCCATCATTCTACAAATGGGCATCCACCTTTGCCTATCCTTCCAGAATAGAAGGCTTCGGCATCCCGCTGCTAGAAGCCATCAGCAGCGGAGTTCCTGCCATCGGATGCACCGGTTCGTGCCTGGAAGAGGCTGGCGGGCCAAACAGCATCTATGTGAATCCTGATGATGCGAAAGGCATGGCTGATGCCATCTTACGCACCTGCACGGATGAACCCCTAAGGCAGCACATGATAAGCGAAGGAAAAAAATATGCGCTCAATTTCTCGGACGAGAAACTGAGCCACGACCTGATGACAGTTTATGAGAGCCTATCAGAATAAAGGTTCTCATAAACTTTCTATTGTAATCCGATTCTTTAAGCCAGCCCTTTATATCCTTTCTTCGATAAAGTATCGAGGGCGGCGCTTCACCTCGGTATAAATCTTGCCGATATAAACGCCCGTGATGCCTACACCCGTGGTGATGATGCCACCGATAAACCACATGGAAACGAGCAGGGAGGTCCAGCCCTGGATGGTCTTGCCCTGGAAATGCTCCACCAGGGCAAAGATAATCATGATGAAGGCTACTAAAGTCATCGCCAGACCCAGGAAGGTGATAAACCTCAAAGGTGCCACGGAGAAAGAAGTGATGCCATCGATACTGAAGCTCAGCATCTTGGTGAGCGGATACTTGCTCTCACCTGCCTCGCGTGCCTTACGATCGTAATAGACGAATCCCTCACGGAAGCCCAACTGGCGGACGATGGATCTGAGGAAGAGATTGCGCTCGGGATACTGCATCAGAGCCTTCAGAGTGCGGTTGGTCATCATGCGGAAATCGGCATGATTATACACCGTCTCCTTATCCACACTCTGCATCAGCTTATAGAAAGCCTGGGCGGTGAACCGTTTGAAGAAGGTATCGGTCTTGCGTTCCTTGCGCACACCATAGATGATATCCTTGCCTTCCTGCACCTGGCGCACCATATCCACAATCACATTCTCATCATCCTGCAAATCGGCATCGATGCTTACCATCGCATCGCAATGATCCACAGCCGCCTCCATTCCTGCCCAGAGGGCATTTTGATGACCGCGGTTATGGGATAACTTGATGCCATGCACATACCTGTGCTCCCTGGCAGCATCCGAAATCATCTGCCAGGTATGGTCACGACTTCCGTCGTCAACAAGGAGCAATCCCGTGTCGGCGTCAGTCTCTTTCTTGATGTTTTTTATCAGATTGCCAAGCACCTCCAGGGTTTTCGGCAACACTTCTTCCTCGTTATAGCAAGGAATTACTATTAATATCTTCATACCTTCTTCCTCTTTCACGATACTTAATCCATATAGTTTGCAAAGATACGAAAAACTATCAGAAACGCCAAATTATTTAAAGACTATCTTGTTTCTGAATTTCTCAACAACTTTTTATCTTTCATTTTCTTGCAAGTTAATAATATTTTTAGTACTTTTGCAACCCATAATATTACATTAATATTCATACAGCATCATCACATTAATAATATTTAAACAATGAACTATCTTATCTTTGATAAAGTTTCATAAATAAATGCTACTAGCATATCGACTTTCAAGAATATTTCGTAACTTTGTACTCAGTCATTGCAAAAAGTAAAGAACTATGGTAAGAGAAAGAAGAAAGCGAATCTATCGCAAGCGAATACCTTATGGTATGCAGAATTTTGAGGATGTGATTGAAAGGGATTGCTACTATGTAGACAAGACTCCTTTCATCGAGGAAATAGAAGACTCTAATATGTACTTCTTCTATATACGCCCTCGCCGATTCGGCAAGAGCCTTACCCTCTCCATGCTTGAAAATTACTATGACATCAACAAGAAAGACAAGTTTGATGAAATTTTTGGCAAGCTCTATATTGGTGAGAATCCAACTCCCGAACATAATAGTTATCTCATCATCCATCTCAACTTTGCCATTATTGTAGGCGGACTGGACGACTACAAGCATGGCATGGACAATTATTGCAGGACGCAGTTTAATTACTTCGCAGATGTATATTCGCATCTCTTACCAGAAGGTACCAAAGAAGGCCTCAACCAACAGGAAGATGCCGTCAACCAATTAAACTATCTTTGCACCCAAAGCAAAAAATCTGGCCAGAAGATTTATCTCTTCATTGACGAGTACGACCACTTCACCAACCAGATTCTCGCACACAAGGAGCATGAGCAGAGATACCGCACCCAGACACATGGCGAAGGATATCTAAGAAAATTCTTCGATACCATCAAGGGAGCAGCAGGCGATACCCTAGCACGTGTCTTCGTAACAGGCGTTAGCCCTGTCACCATGGATGACCTGACAAGCGGATTCAATATCGGCACCAATTACTCCCTGGCTCCGGAATTCAATGAGATGACAGGATTCACAGAGGATGAAGTAAAAGATATGCTGGGCTACTACTCCAGCGTATTGCCGTTCAATCACAGCGTGGATGAACTCATCAAGGTGATGAAGCCATGGTATGACAACTATTGCTTTGCCGAAGAGGAGTACGGAAAAACTACGATGTACAATTCTGTGATGGTACTTAACTTCTTAGACAAGTACATCCGCAACAACTACGACATTCCAAAGAATATGGTAGAGAGCAATGTACGCATCGACTATGACAAGGTACGTATGCTTATCCGTCATGACAAGGAATTTGCTCATGATGCCAGCATCATCCAGCAGTTGGTAACCCAAGGATTCGTCACAGGTAAGCTCGTGGAAAACTTCCCTGCCGAGCGCATCAACGACCCAGACAACTTCCTGAGTCTGCTTTTCTATTTCGGCATGGTAACGATAGATGGTGATTACAAGGGAGCCACCAAGTTTATCATTCCAAACGAGGTAGTACGAGACCAGATGTATACATATCTCTTAGACACCTACAAGGAGAACGATTTGACCTATGATAGTTTCAATAAGGGGAAATTAGAGTCTCAATTGGCATACGATGGCAACTACAAGGCATACTTTGAGTTCATCGCCGACAGTCTGAAGCGTTACTCTTCTCAGCGTGACAAGCAGAAGGGAGAAGCATTCGTGCATGGTTTCACCTTGGCGATGACCAGCCAAAACCAGTTCTATCGCCCTATCTCAGAGCTAGACAACGATGGCGGCTATGCCGACATCTTCCTCTCTCCGCTCTGCGACATCTACAAGGACATGGTGGACTGTTACATCATCGAACTGAAATACTGCAAGACCAATACCGCCGATGAGCAGCTGCAAGTTCTCTTCAAGGAAGCCTCTGCCCAAATCTGCCGCTATGCCAATAGCGACATCATCAAGGAGTCGGTAAAGACCACTAAGCTCCACAAACTCGTAGTTATCTACCGAGGAGCAGAAATGGTAATGTGCGAGGAAGTAACGGAAGAATAAGGCTCAGGAGAGGTTGTCTTATCCACGGACAATCTCCCCTGAGCCTAAATTACGTTAACTTCCACACTCTTCTCTTGAGCCACAACGCCAAGATGGGGTCACTCATTTCCAGATGTTTAGGGGCAGGTATCGTAATCAGATCTTTCACCATCAAGGACTTCTTTAGGCGGGTTACATTGGCAGCAGATACAGAACTTCTGCAAAAAAACAAATTAAACAAGGTTGTTTTAAACAAAGTTGTTTAAAATCATTATTTTTATTACGAATTAACTAATAATCAAATGATTACGAATATTACGCCAAAGAACTAAACGGGGTGATTTTTAAAACACGGACAAATTGAATTTGTCCGGATGGTTGTCCGGTAGGCTTATAAGCAATAGAAAATCAATAAGTTACGAGTGTTCGGACAATTTGTCCGGACAAATTCAATTTGTCCGTGTTATTTTTTTATGAGAAAGGAGGAAGAAGAAAAAGGGGGTTACGGATTGAGACGAGAACCTGTTATCCAAGAAGCTACAACCTGGCACCCGAGAAACTATGATTTAGCACATAAGAACCTATGTTTTCCGCCCCACAAAACTATGACTTAGATTGTTTAACATAAAGCTCTAAAGCAGCCAAAGGAGAATAAGAGAGGTTGGAACGTAAACAGTTGGGAATGAGTAGATTTGCACAAAGTTGCCAAATCGGCATA
>JAIJUV010000590.1 GCA_022732315.1 Prevotella sp. | reverse complement strand
TCTAAATGGCAGTAGCACAGACTGCTATAGTTCACTTGTTTCGGACTTATGATATTGCAAGTTTCTCATTGCTGCTCTTTGAATCCAACGGTTCCCATTCTCTGTTCTGTTTGCCTATGGCAAACATTCTGAGAACGAGTTTGAACTTAACAGCATTCAATGCCTTGCGTTTGGTATCTGAATCTTGCTTACCTCCTAATTTACGGTTATAGAATGATTGTAACTCTGCATCACATTGTACAGCAACTGAGGCCGCCATGGATAGATCTGCTTTCGCCTGACCATCACAGCGTGCTGAAGGTCGGGGACGCCATTTCACACTGGTGCCTGAAGTGTGGAAGTGTGGTGCCACACCGATATAACTGGCATATTGCCTTGCTGTTTCAAAAGCGGTAAAGTTTCGGGTAATGACAATGACATTCATGGCATTGACGAAGCCGATTCCCGGTATTGTCAGAAGATTCTTGTAAGTGGTAGATAGACTATCGTCTGCCTCCAGCAAATTCTGCATTTTCAACTCGATGTTTTCAATGTCATGGCTGAATTCCTTGATGTAGCCATCATACAGCTGGGCGGCTTCCTTTGTGGTGCACAGCTGTCTTCTGTTCATGAAGCATGTACGCTGTTCCACCAGGAACTTACGCTCTTTCGTCAGTGCCTTAAGTCTCTGCATGGTCTTGTCCGGCATCTTGTAAGGCTTGACACATTCTGTGCCATCATAGCGATAGAGAAAGCCTGCAATCTTGGCAGAGTCAATCTTGTCGCTCTTGTCCTTGGGTCCCATGGGATAATGCTTTACCACATGGGTGGAGAGCATGCAGAACTGATAGTTCCTGGCATTAAGAAACTTCTCCAGCTCCATGGAGTAGCTGCCGGTGAACTCCATTCCGAAGAGACTGTTTAAGAGAACCACATGATTCTTCTTGAGCCATGTGCACATTTCACTAAATCCCTTGTGGGAATTGTTGAATACAGCGTGAGGAAAGTCCTTAATTGGGGCTCCTTTACAGAAAATTGATGCGTCAATGACATTTTTTGAGATGTCGATGCCGATAAATGATTTATTTTTCATACCTTTGTACCGCATTTTGCAGGAAGGAGCTCT
>JAIJUV010000589.1 GCA_022732315.1 Prevotella sp. | reverse complement strand
GAACATTGGCACTGGCTGTATAAGCCAATGCCAACATTGAAATAGATAATAATATTTTCTTCATAAGTCGTAAAGGTTTGACGTTTTATGATAAAACGGAAATCTTTCTAATATATTATTCAATAGTTACTTTCTTTACGGTATAACCATTACCCACGATGAATAGACCATTCTGCTCAGTCAAGAGTTGGATAGAGAGGTCGGTCAGTTCAAACTTCCATGTAGCAGGTCCATCCACCGTGATGTCGCCACGCTCTGGGTCGCCCTTACCAGTAAGGATGTTATTCCACCAAGAGGTAGCAGCGGTACCCTGACCATTTCCATCTACATAGACACGGAGGATGGTGCCAGCCTTCACTTTTGAGAGGAAGGTATCCTTCAATTCACTGAATGGTGTATCCCATGTCACGGCAAACTCACCTTCCCAGATGGTGTTCTCCATAGATGGGCGAGCCTCGGTGGTTACCTTGATGGTACCGCTTGGGAACTGTACACCACTGCCATCTACCAAAGTGATATCATAGTCACCATTTTCCAAACCTGTAGGAGCTGTGAGCTTCAAGGCTGTGCCCTCTTCGAGAACCTCGAAGGCTGCTTCCTTGCCACCTACCATTACTTTAGTAACTGTACCGAGATTCTTGCACTTATGGATAGTGGTCTCAGCACCTGGAGCTACCCAAAGCTCGATGGCATTGGTACCCAAGGCTGGATCATCGGCAGCAGGAGTCACGGTAACTTTCAAGGTGCGGGATGTGCTCTTGCCCTTGGTGGTGGTTGCCACAATCTTCAGTTCATGATTACCTAAAGGCAAAGTCTGGTCGATGGTGGTACCTTCATAAATCTGCGTGCCATCGAGCAACCATGTCACTGTGGTGTAGTGAACAGGAGTGACTTTAATTTCCAAGTTCAATCTCGTCTTGCGATCCAACTTCAGGTCAGCCAAGTTGGTGTTCAAGATACGAGGATTGTCATCTTCTGATACGGTGAAGAAAGGATCGTCGTCAGAGGAACAAGAAGACAAGGTAGATGTACCAGCCAGTGCGAAACTCACGGCTAAGAGCATCATCATAGCCTTCAAGACTTTTCCCTTATATTGTTTCATTGT
>JAIJUV010000588.1 GCA_022732315.1 Prevotella sp. | reverse complement strand
TCTAAATGGCAGTAGCACAGACTGCTATAGTTCACTTGTTTCGGACTTATGATATTGCAAGTTTCTCATTGCTGCTCTTTGAATCCAACGGTTCCCATTTTCTGTTCTGCTTGCCTATGGCGAACATTCTGAGAACGAGTTTGAACTTAACGGCATTCAATGCCTTGCGTTTGGTGTCTGAATCTTGCTTACCTCCTAATTTACGGTTATAGAATGATTGTAACTCTGCATCATATTGTACAGCAACTGTGGCCGCCATGGATAGATCAGCTTTCGCCTGACCATCACAGCGTGCTGAAGGTCGGGGACGCCATCTCACACTGGTGCCTGAAGTGTGAGAGTGCGGTGCAACGCCGACATAACTGGCATATTGCCTTGCTGTTTCAAAAGCGGTAAAGTTTCGAGTAATGACAATGGCATTTATGGCATTGACGAAGCCAATTCCCGGTATTGTCAGAAGATTCTTGTAAGTAGTCAAAAGGCTATCGTCTGTAGCCAGCAACTTCTGCTCTTCCAACTCGATGTTTTCAATGTCATGACCGAGTTTTCTGATGTAGCCATCATATAACTGGGCATCTTCCTTTGTGGAGCACAGCTGTCTTCTGTTCATAAAGCAGGTACGCTGTTCCACCAGGAACTTACGCTCATTCATCAGTGTCTTGAGTCTCTGCATGGTTTTGTCAGGCATTTTATAAGGCTTGACACATTCGGTACCATTATAGCGATAAAGAAAGTCTGCAATCTTGGCAGAGTCAATCTTGTCACTCTTGTCCTTGGACCCCATGGGATAGTGCTTTACCACATGGGTGGAGAGCATGCAGAACTGATAGTTCCTGGCATAAAGAAACTTCTCCAGCTCCATGGAATAGCTGCCGGTGAACTCCATTCCGAAGAGACAGTTCGAGAGAACCACATGATTCTTCTTGAGCCATGTGCACATTTCGCCAAATCCCTTGCGGGAATTGTTGAATACAGCGTGAGGAAAGTCCTTAATTGGGGTTCCTTCACAGAAAATTGATGCGTCAATGACATTTTTTGAGATGTCGATGCCGATAAATGATTTATTTTTCATACCTTTGTACCGCATTTTGCAGGAAGGAGCTCT
>JAIJUV010000587.1 GCA_022732315.1 Prevotella sp. | reverse complement strand
TTCCAGAAGATGTTCAACTCATTCTTCTGCAACAGCTGCCAGAAGGCTCAGCCTATCGAAAAGCTCATCAAGCGCTTCGAGGAGAAGGGTTCTGCTGACTTGAATGTGGCTCAGAACGAGCAGATTGACTTCACAGCCGAGGAGTGGAACAGCTTCGACGACGTGAAGAAGCAGCAGATACTGATGAACTACCGCATCGCCTACCTCGGCGAGACGATGGTGAACTGGTGCCCAGGTCTGGGTACTGTGCTTGCCAACGACGAGGTAGTAAACGGCGTAAGTGAGCGTGGCGGTTATCCTGTTATCCAGAAGAAGATGCAACAGTGGTGCTTGAGAACATCAGCCTACTCTCAGCGCCTGCTCGACGGTCTGAACACCATCGACTGGAGCGACAGCATCAAGGAGACACAGAAGAACTGGATAGGCCGTTCCGAGGGTACTGAGGTGGAATTCTCAGTAAAGGACAGCGACGTGAAATTCACCATCTTCACCACCCGTGCCGACACCATGTTTGGTGTAACCTTCATGGTTCTGGCTCCAGAGAGCGAGTATGTTCAGCAGGTAACTACTGCCGAGCAGAAGGAAGAGGTAGAAAAGTATCTCGACTACGTGAAGAAGCGCACCGAGCTCGACCGTATGGCCAACCATAGCGTAACAGGTGTATTCTCAGGAAGCTACGCTATCAACCCCTTCACCGGCGAGGCAATCCCAGTATGGATTTCCGAATATGTATTGGCAGGATATGGCACAGGAGCCATCATGGCAGTGCCAGCTCACGACAGCCGCGACTATGCTTTCGCCAAGCACTTCAACCTACCTATCATTCCTCTTATCGAGGGTGCTGATGTTTCAGAGGAGAGTTTCGATGCCAAGGAAGGCATCGTAACCAACTCGCCAGTGGCAGGCAAGAGCAGCATGGACGGATTCTCTCTGAACGGACTCACCGTGAAGGAAGCCATCGCAGCCACTAAGAAGTTTGTTACCGAGAAGGGCATCGGTAGAGTGAAGGTAAACTATCGTCTTCGCGACGCCATCTTCTCACGTCAGCGCTACTGGGGTGAGCCATTCCCAGTATATTACAAGGACGGAATGCCACAGATGGTTCC
>JAIJUV010000586.1 GCA_022732315.1 Prevotella sp. | reverse complement strand
ATCGCGATTTGCCTGGCGTTCAGAAAGCCTGTCCGTGTTTTGATGCCACGAAGCTCCAGTACCTCCTGGATGCTTCCTGATTCTCTTCCATTAAGAGGGCTTTTCAAGAGCAGAATCCCTCTGATTTTATTTAACAAGTTAGGGCGCATCCAATCCGGATGCGCCCTTTTTCTTTGTCGTCATATTTCTTTCATTCAACACTCAACATTCAACACTCACCAAGTCTATACGCCACTTGTCATCGTGGCATATAGACCCTTGTCGTTTCCCGTGAGGTGCGGGTAAATATAATTGCTGGGCACCTAATACTCCTGCCCAGCTTAGGAGTTTATCTAATGTTATTAATTTCTAAAATGTTTTTGGATATGTATTACGTCCACATTTTATGGAGTGGAATCTTTTTCCAAGAAATTCTGGTCGTACATGATCCGAAGAATTTGCATACTTCTTAGATTCATCAGATCGCCACCCATCAATATCGCTTCCTGTCATAACCTTTTGATCTTTTGACAAAGTTAAATCTACAGATTCAGTATATACATTATCAAAGATACGGATACCTGCAGCGGAAATATTACCTAATGTCACCGAATTTAGATTTGGACAATCGGCAAAGGCAAAGTCACTTATAGATGAAACTATCGGAGCATAGATTGTTTTAAGACCAATACAATCCTGAAAAGCCACCGACTCTATACTCTTTACATCTGGCAAGCTAATAACTTTCAGCGGTTTACAATTCAAAAATGCACTAGACGGCAAAGCCTCAACTCCGTAAACAGTTAAATCTATACTGCCATCACTTGCACTGCTTAGAGCTTCTCTTATAGCATTAAACACACTAATATCTGCATTTGCAGCCAAATTATTGATTACAATGTTCGTATTGCCCACAGCCAAAGCATTTTTTATAATTAGTACGGCATTTTCTGTAGTTGTTACAGCATCGCCACCGGTAATGTCATCGCCAGGACCCCAATCCGTAACTCTTACACTTCCTATTGTAACTTTGTCCTTACCTATTTTTACATCATAGGTATAGCTCTTGGCTTTTTCTAGAGCAGGAATTCCCGTTACATACAGTTCTTTAGTCTGAGTAGGGTTGA
>JAIJUV010000585.1 GCA_022732315.1 Prevotella sp. | reverse complement strand
GAGCGATTATCTCTGCGCTTTATTAACATTTATTCCGTAATTTTACGTCATTCATTCCTTTATTTAAGGGCTATCTTCTTTACGGCTATAAGTTTTCCGCCTCGCGTTACCTCTACGGCTACAGTTCCATTTACTGATGAGCGAAGCTGTTCTGTATCAGATTTCGCCTGTTTCTGAAGCGCCAGGACACCTGAGGTTCCGTATATTCTGATGATGTCGTTCTGTTTCAGTCCCTTTATCAGGATATGATAGTTGCCGCTAGGAATGATGGTGATGTCTGAATTCATGTCAGCCTCCTTGCGGTTGAAACTGATATTGAAGCGGTTATTCATCTCGCCAGTCTGGGTGGCATAGAACAGATAACTGCCTTCCTTCAGGTCTACCGCCTTACCGGTTTCCTTGTCCTTCAGCCATACGGTTTCATATTCGCTGGCATCGCAATCCTCAGGGATGCTGATGGTGTATTCACCCGTCTCCGGCAGACTGACTCCGATGCTCTGTTCTGCATCAATGCTGATTGCAGAGAGGAGCGAGTAGCGTCCGCCATTGCGGGACGCATAGATCTGAGCATTCTGGCTAACCATCCATTTCACGCCGTCGCTTCCCATGTCGAAGTCTGATTTCGCTTCCTGTGCCGGAACTGCGTTCAACTGGAGTTGGTCATCTACAGGAGTGCCGTTGCCGGCTCTGCTTGTTCTGCTGCTCTGGGTGATGGCGATGTCGAGCGCTCTGGTTGCTTGATAGGCGGTTGTCGCCTTTGCTTCCGAATGGTTTACTATCACGCTTTCTGAATTCTCCAGAGTGGCAGTCTGTGTAAACACGGCATCCATTGCTGGGATGTAGCCATCCGTTGAATTACCCGTGTTAGAATCATAGGTGTTGATAGCCTTGTAGCTACCGTTTTCTTCGCATTGGTAGATAACTCTGCCGTATTCCATATCGCTATAGTTCATGGCGCAGAGATAAGGCGAACCGAAGAGATTCCACCCCATGTTCTCCTTGTGGGTGAACTTCGTGCCGCTACCATCGCTGCTCGACCACGGCTGCTGGTTGTTGTTCTGTACCAGGGTAATCTGCCCTAACTGACTACCGTTCTCTGTGTAACTG
>JAIJUV010000149.1 GCA_022732315.1 Prevotella sp. | reverse complement strand
TCTGGGCAGACAAGCTGCCCGACACAAGAAGCAAGGCTAACAATATCATCAACCTCATACGCTACCGAGTTTGTTGGCACTTCTCGCAAACTCTTCCTCCTCATCAGTATCGTTGAAACAGAATTCCATTTCGTATGACTTGCCGAAGTTGTCCTCCACCACCACGGTCAGCGTCTGTGTCTCCGTACTTGCCGAAGTATAGTAAAGACGGAACTTCTCGTTCTCCAACAGATAGCGGTCGTTTGGCAGGAACACCGTTCCGTTCTCCATTCTCAGCGAGCCTTTTCCGTCATGCTGAAAATAGCGGATGGTATAGATGGTGCCGTCAAACTTTCCCTCCGCCTTCAACTCGCAGCGGATTTCGATGCCCATAGGCTTGATTGCAATCAACAGCTACTTTTGAATGTCGTTAAGCCGTTGATTAGAAAATATTTCTACTTTTGATGTCGGTTGGAGGTATTGATTACAATCACCAGCCACTTTTAGCTTCATTGAAGCCATTGATTGCGATCAACACCTACTTTTATATGTCGTTGGGACTGTTGATTGCAATCAATGGTTACTTTTAAGAGCTGTTGGAGGTTTTGATTCAAGTTTCTTTGTCCACAAAATATAAAATCCCCTGTTGATTACTATCCCTTGATACTTCTTGTACCAAAAATCCCCCAAAACGAGTAGCGAAATAGATTTCAACAGTCAAAAACCATCTTTTTCTCGCAAGATTGCCAATTTTTCGCAATAAGGTTGCCGTTTTCTCGTTTATTTTTATATCTTAGCGATTGCAATCGGAGAAATCCGACGATGCACAAAACGATTTGTCAAATTTAAATCCTTAACATCATGAAAGAGATTTACGACATCAACATTCAGCGCATGAATAACGGTGCGCATTTCACGTTTGTAAGTAACATTCTTGCACGTGCAGAAGCAGACACTGCTGTCAAAGGCAAGGCATCGGAACTTGTCAGTAATTTTAAGGCTGCCGTTGCAGCAGAGGACGAAGCCTTGAAGATTTCACAGAAAAGTCTCTTGACTGATGAGATAGCCAAAGCTGACAACGACCGTGATGCCCTTTATGCTGGCTACAAGAAAGCAGTTGAAGGCTTCCTCGCCATGCCTATTGCAGACATGGCACAGGCTGCAAAGATTCTTTCCCAGCACATCAAGGACTACAAGATTAATACAGCCGATCAACTTGACAAAGAGACAGGTCTTTTGGTCAACTTCATTTCCGACCTTGAAGATAAGTACGCTGCACAGGTAGCAAAGTTGGGCTTAACAGCATTCGTTACCAACTTGAAGGAAGCAAACGAGCGTGTAAGAACTCTTACCTTGCAGCGCACCAACGAGAAAATAGGTATAACTGTTGGAGCATTAAAAACTGCTCGTACAGCAAGTGATGACGCTTACCGTGCTTTGGTAAAAATGGTAAACGCCCTTGCGCTCGTCTTTGGTGAAAAGGATTACACCGCTTTCATCGACTATGTGAACACAGAAGTCACCCATTATAAGCGTGAGGTTATCGGGCAAAAAGCCAAAACACCATCCACTTCGGGCAGTTCTTCGGTAACAACTCCTGATAATGGTAACAAACCGTCAAGTGGTGGCTCTAAACCAAGCGGTGGCGGGTCTTCATCGGGAGATAAAGTAGAGATTGAAGGCTGATAGTTTATAAAACAAAGATTTCAATGCTGCTTTCTGGATAAGAGGGCAGCATTGAATGTGGTAAAAAGTACCGATTTCGATACAATTGGAGAAATAAGATAAAAATTTAACCCATCGAATTCGAGGGGATAAAAAAAGAATAGATAAACAGGCAAATGACGAACCTACCATACAACGAAAAGGACATTTTGTCCATATTCAATTACAGCAAGCAGTTGGTGAACAAGTGCCTGCGTGACTTTGCTCCAGATGCAGAAGAACATAAAGGCAAAGGCAGTTTAGGACAACTTGTGGAAGAACTGTTCTTCAAATATGACCTCAATTCTCGCCAAGAAGCTGACTTTGCTTTTGTGAATGCAGAATTGAAGTGCACTCCGCTGAAAGAATCTGCCAAGAAAGAACTGCTGATAAAAGAGAGACTTGTTTGCAGCATGATAAACTATACGGCTGATTGGAATAAAACATTCGAGGAGTCTCATTTCTATCAGAAATGTCTGATAATGCTCATCATGTTTTATCTGCACAATTCAAAGGTTTCAAAGCTCGACTTGCAATTCATTTTCGCTGTATTGTGGAAAATACCAGAGAAAGACCTGTTGATTATCCGTAAGGATTACGACACCATCATTACGAAGATAAGAAACGGACAAGCACATACCTTGTCGGAAGGTGATACGATGTATCTTGGTGCTTGCCGAAAGGGACAAAAGGGCGACTCGTTGATGCCGCAGCATAACAACGAGATGGGCGCACCTCGCCGCGCATGGAGTTTGAAAACAGCCTATATGCGCATCGTGCTTGACGAAGTTAAGAAAAACAGTCAAGACGGTGCTTATTGCAATTATGAACTTCCGCAACCATCAATGGAAACGATGTTCTCTGTCAAAGAACTGAAAAACAAATCCGTTGACGAAATTTTGTTGGGGCGTTTCAAGAAATATTGTGGCAAGACTTATCGACAAATATGTAATATGTTAGGTATCGAACCATCCAACTCTAAGTCAAAGTACTTCATCATTTCGAATACGATTGCTGGAAAAGGAAACGTAAGCAATGTGAACAAGTCGGAAGAGTTTGAGAAGTCAGGTTTAACAATGAAAACTATTCGAGTAAAGAAAACAGGTTCGATAAAGGAAGCCATGTCTTTTGAGAACATAGACTATCAAGAAGTTTTCGATTGCGAGGAATGGACAGATTCGAGACTATACGAACTTTTCACTAATCGTTTTTTGTTCGTTATATTCCGTGAAACGGATAATGTATTACAATTACCAAGTGGAAAGACAGAACCTGAGTACAAGTTGGAAAAGGTTGCCTTTTGGACTATGCCACAGGAAGACCTACAAGTGGCTCAACAATATTGGAATAACATTCGCCAAAATGTGTTGGATAATCATATAGCTCCACAATATTTTTGGAGTGCAAAGGATGACCAGAACTTCCATGTCCGTCCAAAGGCAAGAGTTGCAGACGATATGACAGAGAATCCTAATGGAGGTATGGTCAAGAAGTATTGTTATTGGTTTAATCAGAAATATGTAAAGAACATCATAGAAAATGAGCTATAAGATAAAAGATATAGAAATGGAGGGTAATTGGGTGTTATGCGACCCTATCGCAAGATATTCCAACACGACACATCAGCGAGTAAGAGAACTTGGATTGTTTGATAATATTCGTCCCGAAATAGAGGTAAACGACATAAAAGTAGTAGAGTTGTTTGCTGGAGTCGGTGGCTTTAGAATAGGATTAGAACGTGCTTCGAAGCACTTCAAAACGATTTGGAGCAACCAATGGGAGCCATCGACCAAACGCCAAGATGCAAGCATCATCTATTGCAGACACTTTGGGGCTGAAGGCCATTCCAACGAAGATATAGCAACCGTACCAACAGAAGAAATACCTGACAGCGACTTGCTTTGCGGTGGTTTCCCTTGTCAAGATTATTCCGTTGCTACAACTTTGCAACGCTCTGGTGGTATTGAGGGCAAGAAAGGTGTGCTATGGTGGCAAATCTATCGTATTTTGAAAGAGAAAGGTGACAAGCGTCCAGACTATCTGATGTTGGAAAACGTTGATCGTCTTCTCAACTCGCCAGCCAAACAGCGTGGTCGAGACTTTGCCATCATTCTTTCTTCTTTGTCAAGCCTCGGTTACATTGTGGAATGGCGCATCATCAACGCTGCTGACTATGGAATGCCACAACGCCGTCGTCGTACCTATATGGTAGCTTATCACAAAGGCACACAACTTGCTGCGCAATTTGAAAAGTTGAGCAATAAGTTTGATTGGATTCTTCAAGAAGGCATTATGCCACAGGCTTTCAATTGCCAAGAGAAAGACGGCAAGACAAACTCTTTTGACATAAGCGATGATATTGCAGAGGTTTCTGACAACTTTAATAAAGGCAAAAAGGACAGTCCGTTCAAAAACTCTGGCGTAATGGCAAATGGCAAAGTCTATACACTTGACACACTACCCAAGTACGATGGTCCTTATCTCACACTTGGCGATGTGCTTGTAGATGAAATGACTGTGCCTAATGAGTTTTTCATTTCTGATGAGGATTTGCCTAAGTGGGAGTATCAGAAAGGCTCGAAGTCATTAAAGCGCACCAACAAGACCACAGGTTTTGAGTATAATTATAGCGAGGGAGCAATGGCTTTCCCTGACTATCTCGACCGCGCTTCAAGAACCATCATTACGGGCGAAGGCGGTGCCGGTCCTTCACGCTTCAAGCATATCATCAAGACAGAGAGCGGTCGTTATCGCAGACTTGTACCTGTAGAATTGGAACGCTTGAATATGTTCCCCGACAACCATACTTTTGGCTCGTCTGACTTGCGTCGTGCATTCCTCATGGGAAATGCACTTGTGACAGGCATAGTTGAGAACATTGCTTTAATATTAAAAGATAGAATTTAGAAAGTAGTAAAGACATTATGTTACCAGCAAATACAATTATATTAGGAAATGGCTTTGATTTAGACCTTGGCTTGAAAACATCCTATAGAGATTTCTTAAAGAGTAATCAATTTCGTACTCTTTTAGATGAGAACTGCGGTATGGATATAGATATGAATATCTTTCAATTCATCAAAGATCAAAGTCAACTTGAAACATGGGGGAGGTGTAGAGGCATCATTACTTGATTTTGTTCAAAAATTTAAGACTTGTCCAAATCAGAAAATAAAAAATACAATCCGTAGCTCATACGAAAAATTAGAAAAAGGGATTGCCGACTACTTAGCTGATATAAGTTACGAAGCTATCAATGAAAGTTCATGTGCAATATATTTATTGCATCGTTTAAGCAACATGGTTAATGTATATTCTTACAATTATACAGATGTTAATAGAATTCCGACTATCAATAATAGCTCGGTAAAACATTTACATGGAACGCTAAAAGAAAATAATATTATACTGGGAGTTCAAGATGCAAACATAACTAATGGATTAGGTTTCGTAAAAAAATCATATCATAGCAATTACAATTCGATGGAATTTGTAAGAGACATGTTGACTTCTGAGCGCATTTTGTTTTTTGGTCATTCACTATGTATGTCAGACAAAGAGTATTTTACATCTTTATTCTGTGCTTCACAAAATAACCATTGTAAACAGATAGACTTTATCATACACGACGAGAACGGCAAAGATTTGATTTTAGATAATATTGAACAACTATCAAAATTAAATATTGCCAAAGTGAGAGAAAACATTAGAATAAATTTTCACTTTACAAAAGAACAATACAAGGGGGAAACAAAAAAAGCCATTGATGACTTTATGGATGATAGTGATAACAAGTATAGTTTCTGTTTACCTGATGGGCGGTACGTGTAATTACATCATTGTTGATGGTATTTACGGCATTCGACAATGCGACCTCTTCCGCTCGTGTGGCAGGCTCGTTGTCCTTTTTCCAAAGTGTCAGGAGCAATGTCTTGATGCTCTCTCGCTTCTCGATGTCAAAGACCTTATCCTCGGTGAAAAAGGGATTGAATGAGATGGGACTCTCGTCCGTATAGGTATAGTAGATACCGTCCTTTCCGCCTGTCTTTCTGTTGGTCATCTCGCAGAGTCCCTGGTAGGAATTTCCCGTATCGACCAAGACGACATGCGTGCCTTGCTCGTAATACTGTCTGACGAGGTGGTTCATGAAGAAGGACTTTCCGCTTCCCGAAGGACCGAGCACGAACTTGTTGCGGTTGGTTGTCACGCCTTTCCTCATCGGCAGGTCAGAGATGTCTATGTGCAGCGGCTTGCCACTGATGCGGTCTGCCATCTTGATGCCGAACGGTGAGGGAGAATCCATGTAGTTGGTTTCCTCCGTGAAGAGGCAGGTTGCCTGTTCGATGAAGGTATGGAAACTCTCCTCTGACGGAAAATCACCCTCGTTGCCAGGTATCGCTGCCCAGAATAATGTCGGACAATCCACCGTATTGTGGCGTGGCACACATTCCATGCTTGCCAACTGACTGCCCACATCATTGCGAAGATGCTTCAACTCTTCCATATCCTCGCCCCATGCCAGGACATTGAAATGGGCACGGACAGACTGCAAGCCTTGTGAGTGAGCCTCGTTCAGA
>JAIJUV010000016.1 GCA_022732315.1 Prevotella sp. | reverse complement strand
GCCAATCAGAATCACGAAGCTGTCCAACTCTGAATAATCCAGGGTCATTGGTTCGTTGAGATCATAAACGGCAGTGGTGAAGTAAGGGCACTGTACCATGCTTACACCCTGGTTCTTGGCAGGAGTGTAGTTCTGGCGATAGTCTGCCAGTACGGTGTAGTCGATGCACTCAGATGCTTCCTTTGTGTGGAGCTGGCGATAGTTGCCATCCTTGTCCTTGCGCTTGAAGTCGTAGATGCGATAGGTTACATCGCTGGTCTGCTGAATCTCGGCAACGAAACAGCCTGTTCCGATGGCGTGGATTCTGCCCGCTGGGATAAAGAAGCAGTCATCTTCCTTCACGTTATACTGAGCCAGGGCATCGGTGATGGTATCATTCTCCACCATCTCCTTATACTGCTCAGGAGTAATCTGCATCTTCAATCCGTTGTAGAGCTTGGCATCCGGCTCACTTGGCAGCGCATACCACATCTCGGTCTTGCCGCGCTCCTTACCCTGCTTCTTGGCAATCTCATCGTTAGGATGCACCTGGATAGAAAGGTCGGTGTTGGCGTCGATAAACTTGATGAGCAGCGGGAACTCATTGCCAAAACGCTTGTAGTTTTCGGTTCCAAGTAAACTGTCCTTCAACTCGGCAACAACCTCATTGAGCTTCTTGCCCTTCATTTCGCCATCAGCTACGATGCTCTCGTTGCCAGGAACTCCAGAAATTTCCCAGCTCTCACCTACTTTCTCTTGCTTCATGTCAAGATGCTTGAAAGCGATAATCTTGTTGCCACCCCAAATAGTGGACTTCAATAGTGGTTCAAATTTTAATGGTTTCATAATTTTTATTGAATTAGTTGATAAAATGTTTCTAGTTATAGAACTCTTCATTCTTCACTCTTCACTTAAACTCTAGTTCTCCCTCCAGAAGGCAGGGGTGAAGATCACCAGTACGCTGAATATCTCCAGACGTCCGATGAGCATCATCAGCGAGCAGAACCATTTTGCCACATCAGGCAGTTCGCTCCACGACATCGTAGGTCCTATCTCTGTACCCAAGGTAGGTCCCACATTGCCCACACAGCTCAGGGTGATGGTGATGGCATTGGTGTTGTCGATGCCCATGGCTATCATCGTGAACGAGATGACCAGGCAGATGATGAGATAGGTGGTGAGGAAGGCAAGCAGCGTTACCCGCTTCTGCATCGGCACGTTGACACCATCAATCTTCAGCGGCAGCACGGCATTAGGGTGCAGAATCTGTCGGAACTCATTCTTCACCATTCTCACCAGCATCACGCCACGGATACATTTCAAACCTCCACTCGTACTGCCCGAGCAGGCTCCGAAGAACATGCAGGCTGCTAATACCACCCAGGTAACGTGAGGCCACACGGCTGCATCGTCGTTAAACAATCCCGTGGTGGTGATAAATGATACCACCTGGAAGATGGCACTGCGGAAGGCATGTTCCACATCGTAGTTGCGCATCACCATCAGCTCTACCATAATGAAAGCCGTAAAGGCGGTGACGAGGAGCATATAGAACTTGAACTCCGAGTTCTTGAACAGGTCTTTGATCTTGAACTTGATAACTGCCGCATAAAGCAGGGTGAAGTTCACTCCCGAGAGGAAGCAGAAGAAGGTACAGATGTATTCCAGCGCCGGCGAATGGAAGAACGATGTACTGCTGTTGTGGGTGGAGAAACCACCCGTAGCCGTAGTGGTCATCGCATAGTTGAAACTGTCGAAGAGATTCATTCCTGCCACGTAATAGGAGGCGATGCAGGCGATGGTGAGCACCAGATAGATACTCCATATCCATTTTGCCGAAGTGGAGAGTCGGGGATGCAGCTTGGTCTTGATAGGTCCCGTGGCCTCGGCAGCAAACACCTTGGTCTGTCCGCCTACAAGCGACGGCAGCAGGGCGATGGTGAAGAACACGATACCCAAACCGCCTATCCACTGGGTGAGCGATCGCCAGAAGAGCAAGCCGTGCGGGAAGCATTCCACATCATCCAGGATGGTGGCACCCGTGGTGGTGAATCCCGACATCGTCTCGAAGTAGGCATCCGTAAAGTTGCTGATGTAGCCGCTTATCATGAAGGGTAGGGTGCCGAAGAGACTGAAGATGATCCAGGATAGCGACACCACGAGATAGGCATCGCGGCGCGACATCGAGTTGTCGGCTCCATGGCCCCTCCATTTCAGAATGAGTCCGCCTCCTATGGTAGCGAGTGTTGATATCACGAAGGCGAAGACATCTTCCTGCTGATAGTAATAGGCTACCAGCAGAGAGACAAAGAGCAGAAAAGCCTCTATGAAAAGCAGTTGCCCCAATATCTTATATATCAGTTTGCTATTTATCATATAAAATGCTTCTCTTTATCATATAAAATACTTCTCTATCTTCTTCATGTTGATGTTGTGGCAGAACACCATCACCGAGTCGCCCGGTTCTATCTGGGTATTACCCGAAACGAGCATTCCTTCGCCGTTTCTCACTAGTCCACCGATGGTTACGCCGATAGGCATTCCCAGGTCTTTCACCGGTTTTTTGGTTACCTTTGAACCTTCCTTGGCGATGAACTCAGCCACATCGGCGTTGGCGCTCATCAGGAAGCGCACGTTCATCACGTCGGCATCGAGCATCATCTGGTAGATGTAGCTGGCGGCAATCATCTTCTTGTTGATGATGGTACCGATATCCAGGCTCTCTGCCATGCTTACATAATCAACATTCTCTACTGCCGCCACGGTTTTGCGCACACCCATTCGTTTGGCTGTGAGACAGGCCAGGATGTTGGTCTCTGCATTTCCGGTCAGTGCCACGAAAGCCTGGGTGCTTCTGATTCCCTCTTCCGTAAGCAGCGGAATGTCGCGTCCGTCGCCATGGATGATGAGGGTGTGGGTATCGTCGAGGATATCGTTGAGATATTCGCAGCGCTCCTCGCTCATCTCTATAATCTTGCACTCCATGTATTCCGGCATCTTCTTCACGGCTCTCACGGCTGTGCGGCCGCCACCCATAATCATCACGTTCTTCACATCTACATAATGTTCCTTACCTACAATCTTGCGGATGTAGGGAATGTAGTTGCGGGTGGTCATGAAGTAGGCGAGGTCGTAGAGTTTCAGCTCGTCGTTACCGCCAGGGATGATGGTATCGCTGCCTCGCTTGATGGCTACCACATGGTATGGGTCGTTAGGACCGCTGATATTCTTGAGCGGTTCGTTGAGAATCTCGCAGCCCTCACGCAGTTTGATGCCGAGCATCACGAGTGCTCCGTCGTGCACATCCCAGCGCTGGCGCACCCAACTCATCTTCAATCCGTTGTTGATATCCACGGCTGCCAGCATTTCCGGGTAAATCAGTTTGCTGATGCCCAGTTCCCTGAAGAACTCCTGTGCCTGCGGTTCCATGTACTCGGGGTTATCCACTCGTGCCACGGTGCGCTTGGCTCCCAGGTTCTTGGCAAGGATGCTTGCCGTGATATTCATGCTTTCGATGGGAGTGACGGCGATGAACAGGTCGGCGTCGGCAACTCCGGCATCTCGCAGCGTGCTCAGGCTGGTAGGCTTGCCCAGCATGGTGAGCAGGTCGCAGTCTGATCCTATGCTGGCCAATCGCTCCTCGCTTTCATCAATGAGCGTAATCTCTTCCCTGCTGCGCGACAGGAGTCGTGCCAGGTGGGTTCCGATGGCGTGAGCGCCAGCTATGATTATTTTCATTTCCTATTATAATATGATAATGTATATATATAATAATGTATATTACAATACTGCCTTCAGCGTTTCTTTGATGCTGTTGTTGTCAAGATGCACGATTTCTCTGAGCTGGTTCACGGTGCCATGCTCCACAAAGTCGTCTGGCAGTCCCATTCTTGTGATGGTTGGCTGGTAGCCATGGTCGCTCATCCATTCCAGAACGGCAGATCCCATGCCTCCATTTCTTACTCCATCCTCTATGGTGACGATGTGCTTGAACTTCTTGCCCACCTCTTCGAGGAGGCTATTGTCGAGTGGCTTCAGAAATCGCAGGTCGTAGTGGGCGATGCTTAGAGGCTTGCCTTCCGCCTCCAGTTCGGCGATGGCCTTGGCTGCATCGTTTCCGATAGGACCGATGGTAATCACGGCGATGTCGTCGCCATCCTTCAGCTTTCTTCCGGTACCCGTCTTGATTTCCTCCATCGGGTTCTTCCAATCCACCAGCACGCCGTTGCCGCGAGGATAGCGGATTACGTAGCTGCCCTGGTTAGGCAACTGTGCCGAATACATCAGGTTGCGTAGCTCATGCTCGTTCATCGGCGAAGCGATGGTGAGGTGAGGGATTGGACGCAAGGCTGCCATGTCGAAAGCACCATGATGGGTAGGACCATCTTCTCCCACCAGTCCGGCACGGTCCAGGCAGAGTACCACCGGCAGATTGAGCAGTGCCATATCATGGATGATGTTATCGTAGGCACGCTGTGCAAACGAACTGTAGATGTTGCAGAACGGAATGAGACCGTCTTTCGCCATACCTCCCGAGAAGGTGACGGCATGTCCCTCGGCGATTCCCACGTCGAAGGTACGGTCGGGCATCGCCTTCATCATGATGTTCATGGAGCATCCTGTAGGCATGGCTGGTGTCACACCTACAATCTTCGGGTTCTGCTGTGCGAGTTCCAGAAGCGTGTTGCCGAATACATCCTGGTATTTAGGCGGTTTGTTGCTGGTGTCTGCGATGAGGCGCTCACCAGTTTCCGGGTCAAACTTGCCCGGTGCATGCCAGATGGTAGCACTCTTCTCGGCAGGTTCGTAACCCTTGCCCTTGGTGGTATGCAGGTGGAGCAGCTTCGGACCCTTCATCTTCTTGAGCTGTTGCAGCAATCTTACTACTTCCTTGACGTCATGACCGTCGAACGGACCGAAGTATCGGATGTTCATTCCCTCAAAGATGTTCTGCTGATGGCTCAGTGCCGATTTCAGCGCATTGTTCAGGCGGATGATGCCCTTCTTGCGGTCGTCGTTGAGGTAGCCCTTGGAGTGGAGCCACTGCGAAGCCTTGAAACGAAGCTTGTTGTAAGTTTCATTGGTGTCGAGGTTCAGAAGATACTTCTCCATGCCTCCCACGGCACGGTCGATACTCATATCGTTGTCGTTGAGGATGATGAGCATGTCGTTAGGAGTGCTTGATACATTGTTCAAGCCCTCGAAGGCCAGGCCGCCACTCATGGCACCATCGCCGATTACAGCCACAACGCTGCGATCAGACTGTCCTAGTTTGCGTGCCGCCACAGCCATGCCGAGTGCCGCAGAAATTGAGTTGCTGGCATGTCCGCAGGCAAAGGTGTCGTATTCACTCTCCAGTGGAGTAGGGAACGGACGGATGCCGTGAAGCTTTCTGTTGGTACAGAATACGTCACGTCTTCCTGTCAGAATCTTATGTCCGTATGCCTGATGGCCCACATCCCAAACGATTCGGTCGTTAGGGGTATTATACACGTAGTGGAGTGCTACGGTGATTTCAACCACGCCAAGAGAGGAGGCAAAATGACCTGGGTTGACGGCAACCTCGTCGATGATGTCTTCTCTCAATTCTTTGCATACTTGTGGCAACTGGTCGATGCTCAGTTTGCGCAAATCCTCAGGGTATTTGATGTTACTTAATAGACTAAACTTACTTTTGTCCATATTTCCTTGTTATTTGTACATGCAAAGGTAATGCTTTTTTTTAATAAATAACATTTTTATTGTGATATTTTCGCTTTTTCCGTTTTTTCTTCGTAATTTTGCCCCAAAAATTGAGATATGACAATGAAAAAGAACCTATTATTTGCGGGAGCCTTGCTGATGGCTTCCATGTCTATGATGGCGCAGACCAAGGTTGGCGGCATCAGTGAGTCAATGATTCAGCAGATGGCGAAGAGCCAGAATGGCGGTGCTGCCAACAAGGCACTCTTCAATGCTATTGCTGCTAATAACATCGATGATTTGGTAAAGAACCATGCCAACGAGGCTCCTGTTGATACACATTTCAGCATCGAGACTCCAGCGCAGAGCATCCACAACCAGAAGAGCTCCGGCCGCTGCTGGATGTTCAGCGGTTTCAATGTGCTCCGTTCTAACTTCGCCCTCAACGACAAACAGGGCAGAGTGGTGGAGTATTCACAGGATTATCTCTTCTTCTACGACCAGCTGGAGAAGGCTAACCTCATGCTGCAGGGCGTCATCGACTTGGGCAAGAAGAGCATCGAAGATCCTCAGGTGCAGTTCTTCTTCAAGAACCCTCTCAACGATGGCGGTACCTTCTGCGGTGTTGCCGACCTGGCAAGCAAGTATGGCCTGGTGCCAATGAGTGCCCAGCCGGAGACTTTCTCAAGCAACAATACTTCCAAGATGAGCCGCCTCATCAGCAGCAAGCTGCGTGAATATGGATTGGAACTTCGCAAAATGGTTTCACAGGGCAAGAAACCTGCTGCTATTCAGGCTCGTAAGGGTGAAATGCTTGCTCAGGTTTATCACATGCTCAGCCTTACCCTGGGTGAGCCAGTGAAGGAGTTCACTTATGCTTTCCGCGACAAGGATGGCAAGCAGATTGGCGAGGCTAAGAAATATACTCCTAAGAGTTTCTATGAGGAGACAGTGGGCAAGGAACTGAACGGCACCTTCCTGATGGTGATGAACGACCCACGCCGCCCATACCACAAGACCTACGAGGTGGAGTACGACCGCCACACCTACGATGGCCACAACTGGAAGTATCTGAATCTGCCTATGGAGGAGATTGCCCAGCTCGCCATTGCCTCTCTGAAAGATGGTCATAAGATGTATTCAAGCTATGATGTGGGCAAGCAGCTCGACCGCAAGCGTGGCTATCTGGCACTCGACAACTTCGACTATGCCAGCCTCTTCAACACATCTTTCCCAATGAATAAGGCCGACCGCATCGCTACCTTCGAGAGCGGTTCTACCCATGCCATGACCCTGAGTGCCGTGGATCTCGATGCCAATGGCAAGCCTGTGAAGTGGAAGGTGGAGAACAGTTGGGGTGCTGACAATGGCTTCAGCGGCTGTTTCATCATGACCAACGATTGGTTCAACGAGTACATGTTCCGCCTGGTAGTGAACAAGAAGTATGCTTCAGAGAAGCTCTTGAAGGAATTCGACCAGAAGCCAACCATGTTGACTCCAGACGATCCATTGTTCCAGTTGGAAGACTAAACCTATAATATATTATGTTAGAGAAAAATAAGCGTGAGCGCATCATCGCGCTCGTCAACAAGGAAGTAGTGCCTGCCATCGGTTGTACCGAACCGATGGCGGTGGCTCTCTGTACAGCTCAGGCTGCCACCACTCTGGGCAAGCGCCCTGAGCGTATCCAGGTGCTCCTGAGTCCTAATATGCTCAAGAATGCGATGGGTGTGGGTATCCCAGGCACAGGTATGATAGGCTTGCCTATCGCCGTATCGCTCGGTGCCCTCATCGGAAAGCCTGAGTATGAGCTTGAGGTGCTCAAGGATCTGACTCCCGACAGCCTGGAGAAGGGTAAGCAGTTTATCAAGAATGCCGACATCAACATCAAGTTGAAGCAGGGAGATGTGGATAAACTCTATATCGAGGTGAGCTGCTATGCAGATGATGCACAGGCCACAGCCATCATTTCCGGTTCTCATACCAACTTCGTGTATGTGGAGCGCAATGGCGATGTGGTCTTTGATAAGCGTGATGGAGCGAAGGGTGATGAGGCTGATGATGATATCCAGCTCAATTTCCCGATGGTCTATGAGTTTGCTACCACCGCTCCGCTTGATGAAATCTCTTTCATCCTCAAGACCAAGGAATATAATATGAAGGCTGCCGAGGAGTCTATCAAGGGCAACTATGGTCATTGTTTGGGCAAGACGATGGACCGTCCTTTGAGTCATGGCATCTTTGGCAACAACATCTTCTCGCACATCATCTCCCGCACCGCTTCTGCCTGCGATGCCCGTATGGGTGGCGCCATGATTCCGGTGATGAGCAACAGTGGCAGTGGCAACCAGGGCATCTGTGCCACCAACCCTGTGGTGGTTTATGCCATGGAGAATGAGAATACTGAGGAAGAGATGATTCGTGCCTTGATGCTCAGTCACTTGACGGCTATCTATATCAAGCAGAGTCTGGGCAAGCTTTCAGCGCTTTGCGGTTGTGTGGTAGCCAGTACGGGCAGCAGTTGCGGTATCACCTATCTGATGGGTGGTGATTATACCCGCATCTGCAATTCGGTGAAGAACATGGTGGCAAATCTCACCGGCATGATTTGCGACGGTGCCAAGCCAAGCTGTGCCCTGAAGATATCTTCGGGTGTGAGCACCGCCCTTCTTTCCTCCCTTCTTTCGATGGAAGGCAAGTGCGTAACCTCAGCCGAGGGTATCGTTGATGATGATGTGGATAAGTGCATCCGCAACCTCACCTCCATCGGTGCCGATGCGATGAGAACCACCGATGATATGGTGCTCGACATTATGACGCATAAATAAGCAAATAGTGTGAATTTTACATTATTTCAACAAAGGCTCACAAGAAACCCCTTCTTGTGAGCATTTTTGCATAAATTTGACCCAATTTTGATTAAAAAACATTAAAAAGATAATATTTGTTGCTTGTAAATTTTATACATATCGAAAAAAGCAGTATATTTGCAGCACTAACTTGAATATACAAGGAACCAAATAACAATTTTTTAAACTCTATCTTATGATAAGACAACTATTCACAGTAAGTACTATGATTATGGCTCTTGGTATGACTCCTACTCACGCATATGGGGGGGTGACTCATATTCAGGAAACCAATCAGTCCAAGAATGGACAGTGCACGGGTACCGTTATTGACCCAACAGGTGAACCAGTAATTGGTGCTACAGTTACAGTTAAGGGAAAGCAGGGTGGTGCCATCACCGATTTGGATGGTAACTTTACGCTTTCTGATGTTCAGCATGGTGCAACAATCTGTATCAGCTACATTGGCTTCGAACCAGTGGAGAAGGTATGGAAGGGTGGTGCCATCAATGTAACCTTGCAGGAAGACAGCAAGACTCTGAATGAGGTCGTTGTTGTCGGCTTCGGTACTCAGAAGAAGGTAAACCTCACTGGTGCCGTTTCTACCGTTGATTCCAAGACTCTCGGTGCTCGCCCAGTCAACTCAGTAGTTGATGCTCTTCAGGGTGCAGTAGCCGGTATGAATTTCTCTATACCAGAGAGCGGTGGTACTCTTAATTCAACCAAGTCTTTTAATATCCGTGGTACAGGTACTATCGGTGCCGGTTCTTCTGTATCTCCACTCGTGCTCATCGACGGCATGGAGGGCGATATGAACGCACTCAACCCACAGGACATCGAGAACATTTCTGTATTGAAGGATGCTTCTGCTTCTTCCATCTACGGTTCACGTGCTGCCGGTGGTGTAATCCTTATTACTACCAAGAGTGGTAAGAAGGGTAAGACTTCTATTAACTACAACAACTCATTCCGTTTTGATTCTCCACTCAACATGCCGGAGATGATGGACTCTTACACATGGGCTAAGTACATGAACGATGCATCTGTTGGTAGCGGTGCAGGTGTCTGGTTTACAGATGAGAAGCTCGAGCAGATCAAGAAGGCTCAGAGCGATCCTACCATGCAGAAGATGTTCAAGAACAGCAACAACCGTTGGGAGGTTTGGGATAATACGCCACTCTTGCCTCTTGGTAATACTGACTGGCTCAAGGAGCAGTTTGGTACCAGCTTCTCTCAGGAGCATACCTTGAGCATCAATGGTGGTGATGATCGTTTGCAGTACTATGTATCTGGTAACTATCTCAACCGTGGTGGTCTTCTCCGTCATGGCGATGATAGCATGCAGCGCTATACCATGACAGGTAAGATCAATGCACAGATAACCAACTGGTTGCGTATGACCTACAATACCCGTTTCTCACGTAATGACTTCGATTCTCCTGGTGATTTGATTAATGGTACAGATGTGTTCTTCCACAATATGTGCCGTTACTGGCCTATTTTGCCAACTACCGATCCTAATGGCAACTGGTTGCCAGAGTCTTACATCGGACGTCTTCAGAATGGTGGCCGTGCCAAGAACCAGACAGACCGTCTTTCTCAGCAGCTTTCATTTGTTGCAACTCCTGTAAAGGGCCTGACTCTCAATGCAGAGCTGAACTACCGTATTGATACAGAGTTCAACCACCGTGACTGGCAGACCACATACGGCTACGACTGCGACAACAATCCATACGTAGATACCAATGCAACATCAAGCGTGTATGAGTATTCATTCAAGTCAAACTATTTCAACCCTAACCTCTTTGCTGAGTACAGCCGTTCATTTGGCGAGCATAATATGAAGGTAATGGGTGGTTTCCAGAGTGAGTGGTTCCGTCAGCGCAATATCACAGCGCGTCAGAACGGTATCATGTCTGGTCTTCCTACTCTCGATACAACTACCACCAAGCCAAGTGTAGGCGGTGCTTATAACTCATGGACTACAGCCGGCTTCTTCGGTCGTATCAACTACGACTATGCAGGCCGTTACCTCTTCGAGGCTAACCTCCGTTATGATGGATCATCACGTTTCCTCCGCGAGAACCGCTGGAACTTCTTCCCATCATTCTCTGCAGGTTGGAACATTGCCCGTGAGAAGTTCTGGGAGCCATTGACTGATTACGTAAACACATTGAAGCTCCGTGCTTCTTGGGGTCAGTTGGGTAACCAGAATACAGACAACTGGTATCCTTTCTATCCAACCATCGACTTCTCTTCTCAGGGTGGCAACTGGTTGATTAATGGCGCTAAGCCAAATATCGCTAAACAGCCAAGTCTCGTATCTTCTACTCTTACATGGGAGAAGAGCCGTACATGGGAAATCGGTCTCGACTGGGGTGCTTTCAATAACCGCCTTACTGGATCGTTCGGCTACTATCAGCGCAAGACATACGACATGGTAGGTCCTGCTCCTGAGTTGCCTGTTATCCTCGGTGCTAATCCTCCAAAGGTGAACAACCTTGATATGACATCTAAGGGTTGGGATCTCCAGATTGGCTGGCGTGACGTAATCGGTGAGGTAAGCTATGGTGCATCTCTCGTATTGAGTGATAACCAGGTGGTCATCGATAAGTATCCTAACCCATCCAAGAACCTCGGCTCACCATACTACGAAGGTGCTAAGCTCGGAGACATTTGGGGTTATACCACAATCGGTATCGCACAGAGCCAGGAAGAGATGGATGCACACCTCGCCAAGGTAAACCAGAGCGCACTCGGAAGTGGCTGGACTGCAGGTGATATCATGTATGCCGACCTCGATGGTGATGGTTATGTTAATACTGGCGAGAATACAGCTGATAAGCCAGGTGACAGACGTATCATCGGTAACTCTACTCCTCGCTATAATTTCGGTTTGAACCTCGATGCAGCTTGGAAGGGCTTTGATATCAAGGTATTCTTCCAGGGTACTCTCAAGCGTGACTACGCAGCAGGTGGTGCCGTATTCTGGGGTGCTATCGGTCAGGGTAAGTGGCAGGCTACCGGCTTCAAGTTCCACGAGGATTACTGGCGTGAGGATAACAAGGGTGCATACTATCCACGTGCAGACTGGGGTGGTGGCCGCAACATCCAGACTCAGACCCGTTATTTGCAGAATGCAGCTTATGGCCGTTTGAAGAACCTCACCATCGGTTACACCTTGCCAAAGTCAATCACAAGCAAGGCTTATATTGAGAATCTTCGCTTCTTCGTATCTGGTGAGAACCTCTTTACTATCACTAACTTCACAGAGGCTGGTGATCCAGAGCTGATCGGAGCAGGTTATGGTCATGAGATTGGTAAGGCATATCCATTGTCAAAGACATTCTCATTCGGTCTTAGTGTAACATTCTAACTTATCATTTAGATTATAGAAAGGAAACAATTTATGAAAATTAAATATATTTCAATGCTCTTATTGGGCGCGACGCTCGGTCTGACAAGTTGCGATGACTATCTTGACAAGGAGCCTGAGAGCAACGTGACACCTGCGTCTTTCTTTACTAGCGCAGACGACCTGGCTGCCTACACCGTGAATCTCTATGGTGTATTGACAAGTATTGAACCGGGTAAATATGGTATGAGTACCTTTGCTTACGATAACGATACCGATAACCAGGCGGGAACCGGTTATTCTAGCCGTTGGGTTCCTGGAAACTGGAAAGTAGGTCAGAGTGGTGGCGCTTGGGATTTCGGTAACATTCGCTCGGTGAACTATTTCCTGGATCAGGTGTTGCCAAAGTTCGAGGCTAAGCAGATTAGTGGTGCTGAGGCTCAGGTACGCCACTATATTGGTGAGGCATACTTCCTCCGTGCTTACCTTTATTTGGACAAGTTGCAGACTCTTGGTGACTTCCCTATCGTGCTCACTGCGCTTCCTGATGACAAGGAAACTCTTGTTGAGGCTTCTAAGCGCCAGCCACGTTATAAGGTAGCTCAGCAGATTCTCGACGACCTTGACAAGGCGCTCGGTCTTCTGCAGGAATCAGCTCCTGGTGGCAAGAACCGCATCTCTCGCGATGCAGCCCTTCTGCTCCGTTCTCGTGCAGCCCTCTTCGAGGCTACATGGGAGAAGTATCACAAGGGTACTGCGTTTGTGCCAGGTGGTCCAGGTTGGCCAGGCAAGGCTGAGGATATCCAGGGATTTGATATCGATTCTTCCATCAACCATTTCCTCGATGAGGCTATGAAGTCTTCTAAGGAATTGGGTGATAAGCTCGTTGACAACCTTGTAGAAAATACGGATGCTCCAGAGGGACAGGATGCAAGCTTGAAGAGTCTCAATCCTTACTTCACCATGTTCTGTGACAAGGATATGAGTGGCTATAGCGAGGTTTTGATGTATCGTGCTTTCGATAAGGCAAAGGCTAACGTTACCCACAACGTGCAGATGCAGTTGCAGCGCAACGGCGGCGGTACTGGTTGGACACGTGGTCTCGTCAACTCATTCCTCATGCGCAATGGTTTGCCTATCTACGCTGCCGGCTCAGGCTACGACCCAACTTGGGAAAACCAGGGTGTGAAGGCTACCTTGCAGAATCGCGATTCTCGCATCCAGCTCTTCACCAAGATGGATGGATCTATCGAGAACTACACCAGTGAGGGTGCTGTTCCAACCGACCTCTCATGGACTGTAAAGGGCAACAACGAGACTCGTATGGTGACAGGTTTCGCAGTAAAGAAGGGTAAAAACTATGATTCCCAGCAGGGACTCAATCACGACTACGGCGAGAGTGGTAGCATCGTATTCCGTGGCACAGAGGCTCTCCTCAACTACATGGAGGCTTCCTGGTTGAAGAACAATAGCATCGATGCTACGGCTGATAAGTATTGGCGTGCTCTCCGCACCCGTGCCAAGGTAGATCCTGATTACAACAAGACCATCGCTGCTACCAACATGCAGGAGGAGGCTAAGTGGGACTTCGGTGCTTACTCTCACGGTCAGTTGGTTGATGCTACTACTTACAACATCCGTCGTGAGCGTCGTGATGAGTTCATTGGTGAGGCTTCCCGCTGGGAGGACTTGATTCGCTGGCGTGCTTGCGACCAGGTAAACGGTTATCAGATTGAAGGTATGAAGTACTGGGGTACTGTTTACGAGGGCAAATGGCTCGATGGTACAACCAACCTCGCTATCGTAGATGTTGAAGGAGGTAAGGGTAATATGAGTGATAAGACCATTAGTGGTGACTATATCCGTCCATACCAGATTTCCAAGGTAAGTAACCAGGTATTTGATGGTTATCACTTTACACCTGCTCACTATCTGTCTCCTATCGCACAGAGCGTATTCCGTCAGACTGCAGCGGGTGACCAGACCGATCTTACTACATCTGTAGTTTACCAGAACCCAGGTTGGCCATTGGTTGCCGGTCAGGGTGCAACTGCAGTAGAGTAAAGCGTGTGAACGTATTCATTCGGCTTATGTCTTGAAATAAAGAGATTAAGGCATAAGATACTAAAAAGGCTCGCAAGAAGTTTTTGTTTCTTGCGAGCCTTTCTTGTTTACTTTGAATATTTGCTGGAACTTTTCAAGCCAAATTCATCAATTAATCTCTTCCATTCGTTTCAGGTTCCATCCTTCAAACTGCATGATAATCTTATGCAATGTGGTACCCTGGCGCAATGTTTCCACCCTAGGAGCTTCAGCATATTTCCTGATTTGCTCCACAGCCTGCTGCAGATATCCTACGGATTTTTTCCTTTGGATGGCATTATATTGCCCACCGGAAGGCAAGATAATGCCATCCCTAAGCATAAAACGCTACGTCGTGAGCCTTCTTCCGATTCATTGAATCATCAGAAAGAAATCGAACTGGGCTTCATTTGAATTTGGAATGAGGCTCAAGTAAACTTTAATAGAGCTACACGTAAACTTTGTTTAAGTCTTAAACCAGTTTGAACTGAGGCTTACTTCAATGGCAAATGAAGCTTACTTCAAAGGCAGATGAAGCCTATTTCAAAGGCAGATGAAGCCTATTTCAAGTGCAGATGAAGCCTATTTAGTTTATTGCATCAGTAAAAACGTGAGGGATAAAGCCAAAATCGTGAGGGATGCGTGAGGGATAAATCCCCCTTTTGGGGTATCAGTCACTCATGTTGCTTTTTGTCTATCAGTAACTTATCCGGTTTCTTCTTGGAAATCGTGATGGGTGATAGATGATTTGGCAAAAATATATTCGCCTTCGGCACCCTTCTTGTCCTTGTTCTTGTTCTGTTTCAATACTACTTGTATCATACTTTTTCCTTTCGCTTTAAAATTGTTATTTAATTTAGTTCTTGTAACTCGTGTTGATGCATCTCCTTCTGAATTACGGTGCAAAGATACGGCTTTTTTTCGGCTCACTCTGAACTTTCGCGAAGATTCGCGAAGATAATCGAAAAAAAACTTGTTTGGAGTTCTGAAATGACTAAGATAAATCTCCCAATGACTAAGATAGAAATCTCGGTGACTAAGATAGAATCCTCAGTGACTAAGATACGACCCCTGTTTTTGTGAAGGCAAGGCTGTGATGTGAAGGCATGGTCTCGAAAAACTAGTTTTCTACTACTAAAAACCTATATCTAAAACCTTGATATTCATTTCGTTTACCTTTATAACACGCTGTATATACAAAAGTCTTGGAGCCTAGGGTTCACATCACACCAACTTCTTAAGATTAAAAGATATTAAAAAAATGGCTTTTTCTTGGAGATAATCGCGGATATGTGTATATTTGCACCATCCAATAATCGCGGATAGGTGTGTATTTGTGCCATCTGATAATCGCGGATAGGTGTAAAAAACGGAAAATATTAATCGTGGATAGGTGTATTTATCCGATAAAATTAATCTAGGATAGGTGTAAATTATGAGAAGAAAAGTATATGAGCAACTGAAGAAATGGAAAGAAGAACAGAACGGAGAAAGTGCTGTTCTCATCAATGGTGCCCGCCGTGTAGGAAAGAGCTATATCGTAAAGGAATTCGCTAAAAAAGAATACAAGAGTTATATTTTGCTTGATTTCAATAAGATAGGAACGAACATAAAATCCTTGTTCGAAACCTATCTGGACGACTTGGATACATTCTTTATGTATTTAAGCAGTTTCACTAATACACCTCTATATCCAAGAAAATCGGTTATCATCTTTGATGAGGTGCAATTGTATCCCCGGGCTCGTACTGCTATCAAATATCTGGTTGAAGATGGTCGTTACGATTATATAGAGACTGGTTCGCTTGTTTCTATCAAAAAGAACGTAGAGGATATCATGATTCCTTCTGAGGAGGAAGAAATATTGATGTATCCTATGGATTTTGAGGAGTTCTTGTGGGCACTGAACAATGAAACCCTGATGCCGCTTATAAGTATGAACTTTAAGAAAAAGCATGAGATGGGACAATTGATGCATCGCATGGCAATGGACTATTTCAGACAGTATCTCATTGTTGGAGGAATGCCGCAGGCTGTAGCTAAATTTGTAGAAACCAGAGATTTCAATAAGGTGGATCGTGTGAAGCGACAAATTCTTACTTTATATCGTAACGATATTCAAAAGTATGCTTCAACTTATGTATTTAAAGTTACTCAGATTTTTGATACAATTCCTTCTCAACTTCAAAAACATGAAAAGAAATTCCTGTTGAAGGCACTCACCGAAGGGGCGAGAATGCGAGATTATGAAACGGCTTTCTTTTGGCTGTCAGATGCCATGATAGTCAATATGGCCTATAATACGACAGAGCCAAGCATAGGTCTTGGCATGAATACCGATGATACGACATTGAAATGCTATATGGCTGATACGGGTTTGCTCATCAGTCATGCTTTCAATGAAAATACGATAGTATCTGAAAACTTATATAACAAGCTTCTGGTAGATAAGCTGGAGTTCAATGGCGGAATGATAGTTGAGAATATTGTTGCTCAGATGTTACGTTCGGCAGGGCATAAGCTGTATTTCTTTTCCAAATATAGTAAGAAGGATGCCCAGGAAAGGATGGAACTGGATTTCCTGATAGCCAAAGATACAATAACGTCAAAGCATAATATTTCACCGATAGAAGTGAAGTCAACTAATAGATACACGCTCACTTCTCTCAAAAAGTGCATCGCAAAGTATGGTAGCTATCTGGCAACCCCATATGTTTTGCATACTGCTGATTTGAAAGTAGAGGAGGGGATTACTTATTTGCCATTGTATATGACAGGGTTATTATAAGTATTTTTGGTTGAATAGAAAAGGCTCGCAAGAAATCGAAACTTCTTGTGAGCCGTTTTATTATTGTGATGCAAGTGAATTCTTCACTCTTCACTCTTCGTTCTTCACTCCCAATTACACGAGTGTAGCTACGATTTCCTCACGAGTGCCTGGCAACATGTCGATAACAGGAATCTCTGGCATGGTGTAGCAACCTGGCTGCAGACGGAAGGAAGCACGAGCCACATTAACCAAAACCTGAGCGGTGAGGGCTGGGTTGTTGATGCTCATGTTGAACTCGAAACGCTGGTTCTGAGTCTTGCCAGATACACCCTTGCGAACGAGGTTCACACCATGACCCATATCCTTTACATCATCTACTGATGCAACGGCAAATACGTGAGTCTCATCGTGAGCGAAGTATGGGTCAGCCTTGATCTCTGCTGTAACATCCTCAAGCTTGGCACCTTCCTCCAACTCTACATAAACCATGCGGCGGTGGATACCCTCGCCCAATGGGATAGTAACAGAGAGCGCTTCCTTCACACCCTGCTTGCCACGAACGCAAACTGAGTGACCCATGCTCATACCAGGACCGAAGTTGGTATATGTCAAGCCCTTTGGAGCCAAGCTTTCCATCAATACACGTACGATAGAATCAGAACCTGGGTCCCAACCGGCAGAGATTACACTCACCTTGCCAGCCTTCTTGCAGTTCTCCATCTGCTTAGTACGATAGTCGAGGATGCTGGTGTGGATATCGAAGCTGTCTACGGTGTTGATGCCGAGGGCCACAATCTTCTCTGCATATTCTGGGCAAGAACGGGTAGGAGTTGCAAGGATGGCAACATCAACGTCTTTCAACTTTGTGATGTCATCTACCACCTCATAATCTGCCAATTCTGCTGGTTTATCCTTAGCACCCTGGCGACGTACGATACCTGCAATCTCGAAATCTGGAGCTGCTTCGAGAGCCTCTACTGTAAACTTACCGATGTTGCCGTAACCTACTACGGCTGCTCTAAACTTTTTCATCTGTTAATCTTTTATTTCTTTTATTTTTATTGTTGTTTCTGTTTTCGTGTGCAAAAGTATAGCTTTTTCTTGAAATACGTGACGTTTTAATAGATTTTTAACTCATAAAAGTTGCAAAAGGTAATAAAATCATGGTTTTTAGGTAGGGAGAAGGCCGAATTGTAAGGCTGATTGAACAGATTCCTTATAATTTCGTGATTTCATCGTGAAATGAGATTTCTTTATTTAAGCCACCCGATATATTAATTTAAAACACCCGATAATATATCCTGGCTTTCGTACAATATTTCCCACTACCCCTCGTTTATAATTTATAATTTATTTATTAAAGAGGTGTAACTTAGCTTCATCACATATAAAAAGGAGAAATCAAAATATGATAGAATATATTCATGGCGATTTAACCGAGCTGACCCCAGCGATGGCCGTCGTAGAAACGGCTGGAGTGGGATATGGACTCAACATCTCGCTCAATACCTATACCGCCATTCAGGGCAAACAGGAAGTAAAACTTTATGTTCACGAGGTGCTCGTGGCTGGTGGAAGAGACGACTCTTTCACCCTTTTCGGTTTTGCCACCAAGCAGGAACGCGAACTCTATCGTCTGCTCATCACCGTATCGGGCGTGGGTGGCAATACGGCGAGAATGATTCTCTCGTCTATGTCGCCTGCCGAACTCTGCAGCGTGATTTCCACAGGCAACGACAAGATGCTGAAAACCGTGAAGGGTATCGGACTCAAGACGGCACAGCGCATCATCCTCGACCTGAAGGATAAGATCGTGAGCCTCGGCATCGCAGATGAGTTGCCAGCCAACGGCGGCAATGTGGCGATGGTTAACAACGACATCAAGGATGAGGCTGTCAGTGCCCTTACCATGCTCGGCTTCTCGCCGGCACCTTCGGCAAAGGTAGTGGTGGATATCCTGAAGGCTCAACCCGACCTGCCTGTAGAGCAAGTGGTGAAACTCGCATTGAAACAAATTAAGTAAATGAAGATAAGACAAAGAATCATATATCTGGCGATGGCGTGGCTGATGGTTTCTACCTTCGGCTACGCCCTCGCTTTGCCTTTTCTGCAGGATGATAGAAGCAGGCAGAGAAACCAGGGAGCACAAAACAGACAGGCTGCTCCGGCTTCGAGACCATCGGCACAGAATGGGAATCAGAACAGAAACCAGGGCCGCAACGGTAACAATGCCGCAAAGGATGGGGATGAGAAGTCGGGCATCAATGCCCAGCCGCTTCAGATAGCTGAAGATTCTATCCCAGATTCCCTGCTGCATACCCGCTGGCAGATTCAGCGTACCCAGCCGTTCTCGCTGAGCGACCTCTACCAGAGTCCGCTCGACCTGAAGCGCCCGGATGCCCTGAAGTATGATGTTATCTACAACGATACCATCAACCGATACATCATCGGCAACAAGATGGGCAACACCTGGCTATCGGCTCCTATCATGCTCACTCCGGCGGAATATCTCGCATGGACTGAACTGAACGAGCGAAACGCTTTCTACCGGAAGAAGAACGACGAGATATACCAGGCTAAGGGCAAGGAGAAGTTCGACTTTACCGATATGCACTTCGACCTGGGACCGGCTGAGAAAATCTTCGGTCCTGGCGGCATCAGGGTGAAGACGCAGGGTTCTGCCGAACTGAAGTTTGGTATCAACAAGAAGAATATCGACAACCCTTCGCTGCCTATCCGCAACCGAAAGACCACGATGATGAACTTCGATGAGAAGATCAATCTGAATCTGAACGGTAAGATTGGCGACAAGATGAACCTCAACCTGAATTACAACACCGATGCCACCTTCGACTACGATGCGCAGAACATGAAGCTGAAGTATGACGGCAAGGAGGATGAGATTATCAAGCTGGTGGAGGCGGGTAATGTTTCCTTCCCTAGCAACTCGTCGCTTATCAAGGGTGCCAGCAGCCTCTTCGGTCTGAGAACCGATATGCAGTTTGGTAAACTCAAGTTGCAGACTGTGTTCTCGCAGAAGAAGTCTGCCTCTAAGAGCGTATCGAGCAAGGGTGGCGTGCAGCTGACACCTTTCGAGTTGAATGTAGCCGATTACGAGGAGAACCGACACTTCTTCCTCTCCCGTTTCTTCAGAAACCATTACGACGAATGGATGAAGAAGTTGCCTAACCTGGTAACGGGCGTCACCATCAATCGTGTGGAAATCTGGGTAACTAACAAGACGGGAACCACCACGAATACCCGAAACATCATCGCACTGACCGACCTGGGTGAAACCGAAAAGCTGAGCAACCCGATGTGGACTGCGGGAGGAACCAAGGTGCCATCCAACCAGGCTAACACCGAGTATACTGCGATGACAAACCAGTTTGCGGCAGCCCGTGACAACGACCAGGCTTCTTCCGTATTGGAAGGCGGCGGACTGGTGGGCGGCAGCGATTACGAAAAACTGGAGAGTGCCCGACTGCTCTCTTCCTCTGAATACTCCGTGAATACGGCGATGGGATACGTATCCCTGAAAACCGGATTACAGACCGACCAGGTGCTTGCTGTGGCTTACGAATATACCTACGGCGGCGTAACCTATCAGGTGGGTGAGTTTGCTTCGGATATCACCGATACCAAGCAGGGACTCTTCGTGAAGTCGCTGAAGAACACCAGTTGCAGTCCGCAGCAGGGCAACTGGGACCTGATGATGAAGAACGTCTACTATCTCGCCTCTCAGGTTGAGAAGGAGAAGTTCCGTCTCGACATCAAGTACCAGAGCGATACCACAGGTGTCTATCTCAGTTATATTCCCGAGGCGCAGGTCAAGAGCCAGCCTATCATCCGCGTGGTAGGAGCCGACCGACTCGACAACAACAACAAGGCGCGCAGCAATGGTTACTACGACTATGTGGAGGGCTACACCGTATCCAACGGTCGTGTGTTCATCCCGAAGGTAGAGCCATTTGGAAGCTACATGCGCGATTATCTGGTGAAGAACGGCGTTGCGAAGGAGCAGGCAGACAAGTATGCCTTCACCGAACTTTACGATAGTACGAAGACCATCGCCAAGCAGTTGGCAGAGAAAAACAAGTACCTCATCGTGGGTCAGTTCAAGGGCTCGGCAGCCAATGTCATCTCCCTGGGAGCCTACAATGTCCCGCAGGGTTCGGTGGTGGTAACGGCAGGTGGCGTAACCCTTACCGAGGGTTCCGACTACTCCGTGGATTACAACGCCGGCGAGGTGACCATCCTCAACCAGAGCATCATCGATGCCGGAACAGCGGTGAACGTATCTCTGGAAAGCAACACCGACTACGGACAGATGAGAAAGACGATGGTGGGCTTGAACTGGGAATATGATTTCTCCAAGAATTTCCAGATAAGCGGTACGCTGCAGCATCTTTCCGAGCAGGCGCTCACCAACAAGGTGGCAATGGGTTCGGAACCGCTGAAGAATACCATCTGGGGTGTGAACCTGAACTGGAAGAAGGAGAGCCAGTGGCTGACCAATGTGCTCGACAAGATTCCGTTCCTGCATCTTACCCAGCCATCCTACATCACCTTCCAGGGCGAGTTTGCCCAGCTTATCGCCGGTGAGGCAGGAGGCACACAGGACAACGCCTCCTATCTCGATGACTTCGAGGGAACCAAGGAAACCATCGACGTGATGACACCTTCTTCATGGATTATTTCGAGTGTGCCATCTCTCAACTTCAAGGAAGATTACAACGACAAGTCGGGCTTGACCAGCGGCTTCCATCGCTCCCGTCTTGCCTGGTATTGCATCGACCCTCTCTTCACCCGCCGAGGCAGTTCGCTGACCCCTGGTCACATCAAGAGCGACCTGAAGCAGTTGAGTAATCACTATGTAAGAGAGGTGTATGTAAAGGAGCTCTTCCCATTGCGTCAGCAGAGCACCTATCAGGGAGCCACCAACACCCTGAGCGTGCTCAACCTGGCTTACTATCCATCGGAGCCGGGTCCGTATAACTTCAATGTGAACGACCTGCTGCCTGATGGAAAGCTTCAGAACCCTCAGCGCAACTGGGGTGGTATGATGAGAAAGCTGGATACCAACAACTTTGAGCAGGCCAACGTGGAATACATCGAGTTCTGGATGCTCGACCCATTCATCTACTCCAAGGATCAGGCTGATGCCGCCGACTATGGTGGCGACTTCTACATCAACCTGGGAGAGGTGAGTGAGGATATTCTGCGAGACGGAAAGAAATTCTACGAGAGTGGAATGCCGGTGGATGGCAGCGACAGCTTTACCTATACACAGTGGGGTAAGATTCCTACCCAGAGCACCGTGACCTACGCATTCGCCACCACCAGCGGCAGCCGTGCCCTGCAGGATGTGGGCTTCAACGGACTCACCGATGGCGAGGAGCAGGAATTCTACAAGAGTGCCTATCTCGACCAGATTCAGGGCAAGGTGAACCAGGCGGTGTTCGACAGTATCTTTGCCGATCCGGCACGTGATGACTACCACTATTTCCGCGGTTCCGACTGGGACCAGCAGAAGACATCCATCCTGGATAGATACAAGTATATCAACAACCCTCAGGGCAACTCGCCGGATAGCGACAGCCGCACCGAGAGTTATGATACATCTTATAAAACCACCCCTGATGTGGAAGACATCAACCAGGACTATACGCTCAACGAGTATGAGAAGTACTATCAGTATCACGTGAGCATCCGTCCGGAGGATCTCGTGGTGGGCAGCAACTTCATCGTGGATAAGCGAGAGTACAGCCAGACTTGGCGCGACAATACGAAGTCGTCAGTAACCTGGTATCAGTTCCGCATCCCAGTGGATGAGTTCGAGAAGCGTCAGGGCAACATCAACGATTTCTCCAGCATCCGCTTCATGCGCATGTTCCTCACCAACTTCAAGAAGCCGGTGGTGCTCCGATTCGGAACCCTCGACCTGGTGATGAGCAAATGGCGCACCTACGACCAGCCGTTGGGAGCTGCCAGCGGCGGAACCCTGGAGGCGAGCACCGTGAGTCTGGAGGAGAATGCCGAGAAGACACCGGTGAACTACGTGCTGCCTCCTGGCATTGAGCGAGAGAAAGACCCTAGTCAGCCACAGCTGGTTGAGGCCAACGAGCAGGCGCTGAGCATGGTGGTCAAGAATCTGAGTAATGGCGAGGCAAAGGCGGTTTACAAGAACTCTACCATCGATTTGCGCCAGTATAAGCGCATCCAGATGTTCACCCATGCCAATGCCCTGGAGCAGAACACCACCAACCTGAAGGATAATCAGCTGTCGGTGTTCCTGCGTCTGGGTAGTGACTATAAGAACAACTACTATGAGTATGAGATTCCGCTGCAGGTGACTGAACCTGGCAAATATGTAAGGAACAGCACTGCCGACAAGAAGAAGGTATGGCCTGAGGAGAACATGCTGAACGTGGCGCTCAGCGTCTTCACCAACCTGAAGAAGGAGCGCAATAAGGCGAAGGCACAGGGCCTGGCTTCCTATATGGCACCTTATACCATGTATGATGCCAACCATCCGAACAACAAGCTCACCATCGTGGGTAATCCTACCCTGGGCGAGGTGAAGACCATGATGATCGGTGTGCGCAACAACTCGGGCGAGGAGAAGAGCGGAGAAGTTTGGATCAACGAGCTCCGACTGCTGGAGCACAATAACAAGGGCGGTTGGGCAGCCAATGCCAACCTCAATGTGCAGCTCTCTGACTTCGGTAGCGTGAATGCCACCGGAAGATATATGAGCGAGGGCTTTGGCGGACTGGAAGACGGCGTGGCAAGCCGAAGCACCGACAATTACGGCACCTATAGTGTAACCACATCGCTGGAGATGGGTAAGTTCTTCCCTGACAAGGCGAAGGTGAGCATACCTTTATATTATAGTGTGACCAAGGAGAAGACTTCACCGAAGTATAATCCGCTGGATACCGATATGGAACTGAAGGATGCTCTGGATGCCACCGGTTCGAAGGCAGAGCGAGACTCTATCGAGAACATCGCCGTAACCAAGGTGACGCAGACCAACTTCTCTGTTTCCAATGCCCGTGTGGGTATCGCCACCAAGGGCCATCCGATGCCGTACGACCCAGCCAACTTCTCGTTGACCTACAGTCATGCGCATCAGCGTACCACCGGCGAGACCACGGTTTATGAGAACCGTGACAACTGGCGAGGTGCCCTGGATTATTCCTGGACTCCTGTGTATAAATCGTGGGAGCCATTCAAAAAACTCAAGAACAAGAGCAAGTGGCTCGACATCCTGAAGCGGTTCGGCCTGAACTGGCTGCCTCAGAACATCGCCTTCAATACGGAGATGACGCACGAGACCTACGAGCTGGAGGAGCGCGATATGGAGAGTACGCTCAATTCGCAGCTGCCGCTCACCTATAGCGACCAGTTCCTCTGGAACCGAGAGTTCTCCATGCGCTGGGACTTGACCAAGAACCTGCACATGAACTTCCAGAGTGCCACCCATGCACAGGTGGATGTGCCTTATCCGGAAGTGAACACCGACCTCTATGCCGACCAGTATCATGCCTGGAAAGACTCGGTTTACAGAAGTTCGGTATGGAACAGCGTGAAGAGCTGGGGTACGCCGCTCGACTACAGTCAGAACTTCACGGCATCGTATAAGGTGCCGCTCAATCTGCTTCCTATCTTCGACTGGCTGAACACCGATGCCAACTACAGCGCCAACTATTCGTGGGAGCGAGGCATGGAAGATGAAGAAGGCCACTCGTATGGCAACACCATCAACAGCCAGCGCGAGGTGACCATCAACGGCAACATCGACCTGGTTCGTCTCTACAACCACGTTCCATTCCTCAAGAAGGTGAACGAGAAGTATGAGCGTTCCAAGAGCAGGAGTGAGCTGGCTAAGAAGAAGAAGGAGAAGGAAGACAGAAAGAAGGCCAAGGCGAAAGCCAAGGAAGAAGAGCTGAAGGCGAAGGAAGAGGCTGAGAAGAATGGCGACAAGGAGCTTGCCGGCACCGATGCCAAGGATGGCAAGGATGCTAAGAATGGCAAGAATGCCAAGGCCGATGCCAAGACCGGCGCCAAGGATAAGGGTAGAAACGACCTGGCTAAGAAGCTTCCGAAGAACAAGAAGGCTTTCGAGAAAGAGGTGACCCTCCTGCCTGATTCTGCCTTGTTGGTAAAGCATGGCAAGAACAGTAAGCGCCTCATCATCTCGGCAAAGACGGCAGACGGCAAGATGTTCCACCTTAAATATAAAAAGGTGGATAACAACCAGATTAAGCTTCTCTCGAAGGTGGATAGCGCCTTGAAGCTGAAACTGACCGTTCTGCCGAAGGAGCCGCTTGACAACAAGAAGTGGTACAAGGCTGCCCAGTTTGCATCGCGTCTGGCGATGATGGTGCGCAAGGTGAGCTTCACCTATCGCAACAGCTACCAGATGACCCTGCCTGGTTTCACCCCTAGCGTGGGTGATGCCTTCGGACAGAAGAAGGTGGGACAGATGGCACCGGGACTTGACTTTGCCTTCGGTATGATTGACGACGATTATATCCAGAAGGCTAGAGATAACGACTGGCTGCTCTTCAACGATTCCATCGCTACTCCGGCAGCGACGAGCAAGACCGATAACTGGCAGTTCCGTGCCACCCTGGAACCTGTAAAGGATTTCAAAATCGACCTCTCTGCCACCCACACCAAGACCACGCAGAAGAGCATACAGTATATGTATGAGGGCACGCCGACTACCCAGAGCGGAACCTTCCAGATGACCACCATCTCATTGGGTTCTGCCTTCGAGGGAATGGGCAATGCCAACAGTGGCTACAAGAGCAAGACCTTCGAGAAGTTTGTCAACTCGTTGGAAGGTTTCCGCCAGAGAGTGGAGGCGCAGTATGCCGGAGCGGTTTATCCGGCAGGCTCAGAGCTGAGCGGAGGTAAGTTTGATGCATCCCGCACTCCGGTTAACAAGTACAGTGGCGATGTGATGATTCCTGCCTTCCTCAATGCCTATACATCGATGGGCGGCGGTTCGCTCTCGATATTCCCAACGTTGAGCCGCCTGTTGCCAAACTGGACTGTCCGCTACAGTGGACTCGGCAAGTTGCCTTGGTTCTGCGACCACTTCAAGAGTGTGAACATCAACCATGGTTACAAGAGTGTGTATGCGGTGGGCAGCTACAACAGTTTCAGCACCTATCAGGAGTTCATGAACGGTCTGGGCTTCATCAGCGATGCCTCTACGGGCAATCCATCGCCAAGCAGCATGTTCAACGTGTCGCAGGTGAGCATCAACGAGGCATTCTCGCCATTGCTCGGAATGGACATGACGTTTAACAACAACATGACCCTGAAGGCTGAGTATCGCCAGACCCGCGTATTGAACCTCAGTATGACGAGTATCCAGGTGAACGAGGCCTTGAGCAAGGATTGGGTGATAGGTATGGGCTACCGCATTAACGACTTCGACCTCTTTGGTCCTAGGGCCAAGAAGGTGAAGAGAACGGGCAGCAAGAAGAATCAGCAGGACAGCAAGAGCACGCAGAAGTCGAAGGGTGCCAACCACGACCTCAATCTCCGTGCTGACTTCAGCTTCCGCAAGCAGGCAGCCATTGTCCGCGACATTGCTTCGATGACGAGCAGCGCCAGCAGTGGCAACAATGCCTTGAAGTTCAGCTTCACTGCCGATTACACCCTGAGCAAGTTGCTCACCATGAGTTTCTACTACGATCGTCAGACCAACACCCCGCTGCTTTCGAGCAGCAGTTATCCGACGACCACGCAGGACTTCGGTCTGAGCATCAAGTTCTCGCTGACGAGATAAACGAAAAAAGCTCGGATGCAAATCTGATAAACGAAAAAAGCTCGGATGCAAATCTGATAAACGAAAAAAGCTCGGATGCAAATCGCATCCGAGCTTTTTTTATGTTTCTTCTATTCTTTATTTATCTTTCTTGTCGTAAGCGTGAACAGGGTAGTCGATGGTATAGTGAAGACCACGGCTCTCCTTGCGCTCGATAGCCATACGGGTGATGAGATAACCCACGTTGATCATGTTGCGGAGCTCGCAGAGTTCCTTGCTCACCTTGACACGCTTGAAGAGATTCTCGGTCTCTTCGTAAAGAAGGTCGAGACGGTCCCAGGCACGCTTCAGACGGAGGTCGCTGCGCACGATGCCCACGTAGTTGCTCATGCATTCGCCCACCTCCTTGACGCTCTGGGTAATCAATACCTTCTCCTCGTTGGTCAGGGTACCCTCGTCGTTCCAGGCAGGAACCTTCTCGTTGAAATCGTATTCATCTACATGCTCCAGACTGTGCTTGGCAGCCGTCTCGGCATAAACCACGGCCTCGATAAGCGAGTTGCTGGCAAGGCGGTTGCCACCATGCAGACCGGTACATGAACACTCGCCCAGGGCATAGAGACGGTTGATGCTTGAACAACCGTTCAAATCTACCTTGATACCACCACACATGTAGTGAGCGGCAGGACGCACTGGGATGTAATCCTTGGTAATGTCGATGCCGATGCTCAGACACTTGGCGTAGAT
>JAIJUV010000148.1 GCA_022732315.1 Prevotella sp. | reverse complement strand
TGGCGACGCATTGACCGCAGTGGTTGAGAAACATCACCCAGACATCATCGTGCCTGAGATTGAAGCTATCCGCACCGAGCGCCTCTTCGACTTCGAGAAGGAGGGCATCCAGGTTGTGCCTTCGGCACGTGCCGTAAACTACACCATGAACCGCCGTGCCATCCGCGACCTGGCTGCCAAGGAACTGGGTCTTCGCACAGCCAAGTATTTCTATGCCAAGACGTTCGAGGAGTTCAAGAACGCAGCCGATGAAATCGGCTTCCCATGCGTAGTGAAGCCACTGATGAGTTCCAGCGGTCATGGTCAGAGCTATGTTCACAACGACGATGAGCTGGTGGAGGCTTACAAGGAGGCAATGGAAGAAGGCCGTGGCGACGTGAAGGAGGTGATTATCGAGGAATTCATCGACTTCGATTCTGAGTTCACCCTGCTCACCGTAACCCAGAAGAATGGTCCTACCCTCTTCTGCCCACCTATCGGCCACGTACAGAAGGGCGGTGACTACCGTGAGAGCTGGCAGCCATTCCATCTTCCAGAGGAGGCTTTGAAGAAGGCTGAGCACATTGCAGGCGAAGTGACCAAGGCTTTGACCGGTGCCGGACTCTGGGGCGTAGAGTTCTTCCTGAGCAAGCAGGGCGAGGTGATTTTCTCAGAGCTGAGCCCTCGTCCACATGATACGGGTATGGTAACTCTCGGTCACACCACCAATCTGAGCGAGTTTGAGCTCCACTTCCGTGCCGTGATGGGCTTGCCTATCGCCGGAATCCATCTGGAGCACATCGGCTGTTCTGCCGTGATCCTCTCTCCAGAGGAAAGCACCGAGCCATTGAACTACAACATGCTCGATGCCTTGAAGGAAGACCACACCCGCATTCGCATCTTCGGCAAGCCAGAGGCTCACGTGGGCAGAAGAATGGGTGTAGTGCTCTGCTACGGCGAAAAGGGCGACGACATGAATCAGCTCCGCGACAAGGCAAAGCGCCTGGCAAAGACCGTTTTGGGCACCGACCCTTATATGAAGAAATAAGATTCATGAAAGAATAAGAATTCATGAAAGAAATAGGAAAAATCATCCGTTTCCAGAACACGCATCAATCTGAAGGCTTCCATACCAAGGTGGAGGATTTCAAGGATGTGCCGTTCGACATCAAGCGCACCTACTGGACTTACGATATTCCAGCAGGTGCGGCTCGTGGCGGTCATGCCCACAAGGAATGTCTGGAAGTAATCATCGCAGCCAGCGGATCTTTCACAGTGACCCTGAACGACGGAAAAAAACAGGAAGACTATCTTCTGAACCGCCCAGACCAAGGACTGCTGGTAAACACGGGCATCTGGCGCACCCTCCACGATTTTTCATCGGGGTCGGTCTGCTTTGTCTTGGCTTCAGAGCTATACGATGCAGAGGATTACATCTATGAATTCGAAGATTTCCTGGAATACGCAAAAGAGAACAATGGCATTTGAGATTAGAAGATACAACAAGACAAGTGATCAGGAGGAATGGAACCAGTTTGTGGCATTATCCAAACAAGGAACCTTCCTTCTGAACCGATTGTATATGGATTACCATAGCGACCGTTTCGCAGACCATTCGCTGATGATATGGAAGGATGGCAAACTATACGCCATACTCCCCGGCAACCAATCGGGACAAACTTTTTATTCCCACCAGGGGCTAACCTACGGGAGTCTTCTTACCACCGGCAAGGCTTCGGCAAAGGATGTTTGCGACATCTTCGTAGCCATCAACTCCTACCTGCAATCAGAAGGTTTCCAAAAGGTAGTCTATAAGGCAATACCCTGGATCTACCAGCAAATACCGGCAGAGGAAGATTTATATGCCATCGTCAAGGAATGCCATGCGCAACTGACGGTACGCAACATAGCCTCCGTCATCGACATGAGCCAACCACCGAAATGGAGCCGCGACCGCCACTATGGTGCCAACAAGGCACGCACAGAGGGCATCATCGCCGAAGAAAGCAATGACTTTGCTGCGTTTTGGAAGATTTTGGAAGACAACCTGATGCTGACCTATCAAGCCAAGCCTGTGCATAGCCTGGAAGAAATATTGCTGCTGAAATCAAGATTTCCAGAACAAATACGTCTTTATGTAGCCAAACTGGGAGAAGAGATTCTAGGCGGTTCGTTACTTTACATCACGCCTCAGGTGGCTCATTCCCAGTACATATCAGCCACCCCAAAAGGCAAGCACATGCATGCTATCGATGCGATATTCAGAAAGATTCTTCAAGAAGACCACAAGAACTGCAAATTCTTTGATTTCGGTACGTCCAATGAAGAAGGGGGAAAGGTTCTCAACACCAGCCTCATCTACCAGAAAGAAGGCTTTGGAGGAAGAGGAGTGGTTTATGATACCTATGAATGGACATTATAAGAAAATGTAAAATCCCGAAGTTCACCAAGATGATGAGCTTCGGGATTTTTTATGGCTGGAGTTAACAGGGTTAACAGAGTTAACAGTTAACAGCTGTTTTTTATACTAGCACTACGGTTACGCCTCTGGCTGCCTGCGCACCCATCACCAATGCCTGCTCAATATCGGCAGTCTTGGAAGGACCCGAGATGAAAGTGCCGAAGTTGTACTTCGGATCCATCTCGATGCGGGCGTAAGCCTCGTGCATATTGTTCACAATCTTGGATTTTTCGAGGAAAATCACGAGATATTCTGAGATGAAAAGCACAGCTTTCTCCTTCATGGTCTGAGGAATCCAGATGCAGCCATTCTCGGCTACACCCACTTCTCCACGGACAATACCCACATCGGTGCCATTCAGATCATTGGCCTCAGCCACGGTATCAGGATTCTTCTGTGCGATGGTGATTTCAGGCAGATGAGAGGCAAAGACCTTGGCTTCAGGATAAGCCTTCTTCACCAGTTCATCCAGGCTCTCGCCCTCCTTCGCCTCAATCACATGACCTCCCACAGACTCAGTCATCTCAATAAACTGCTTCAAGGTATCCTCATACTGGATTCCCTTGACATCTACGGCAGGCATATCGAATTGAACGTGCGTATTCTTACGCAACTTGTTCAGGAAATCTTCTTTTTTCATTTTACCTTACCCTCCTTCCATAATTGATGAAAACTCTTCTTCGCAAACTCAGGCATGGCGTGACCGATGCCCCAGGCATTCCAATTGCTGAAGTGCGTGCAGCATTCAGGAACCAGGTTGACAAGCGGAGCAAACTTCAGGGCGGTGGTGTAGAGCGCAGGACGATCGAAGAGATACTTCATACCATTCGACATCGCTCTCTTCACAGGATTAGCCTTGCCCAATCTCTCCAGACTCTGGCGCCAAGCGTAAATCTGAGAACCAGGACCCACCTTGGAAGGACATACATTATCGCATGACAGGCACAGGGTGCAGGCTGATACGTTATCGCTGTACTTCTGAGGATTCTTCAGCATTCCCAGGTTCACACCGATAGGACCCGGTATAAAATAGGTGTAGCTGTATCCGCCCGAACGGCGATAAACCGGACAGGTATTCATGCAGGCTCCGCAGCGCATGCACTTCAAGGTCTGCCAGTGGTCCTTATCGGCGAGAATATCGCTTCTGCCATTATCCACCAGAACCACATGCATCTCGGCACCCGGACGAGCCTGGCGGAAATGAGAAGTGAAGGCGGTGGTAGGCTGACCGGTTCCGCAGCGGCAGAGCAGACGCTGGAACACAGCCAGTGACTTATAGTCAGGAACCAGCTTCTCGATACCCATCGCCACGATGTGGAGCTTAGGCATGGAAGTGGTCATATCAGCATTACCCTCGTTGGTGCAGACCACGCAATCGCCGGTGGCAGCCACACCGAAGTTGCAGCCGGTCATACCTGCTCCTGCTTCCATAAACTGGTCGCGCAGATGATGGCGGGCGCAGCGGGTCAGGTAAGTAGGGTCGTAGTTTCCGATTTCCTTGGAGATTCCCTTCTCCTCGAACATCTTTCCCACTTCCTCACGCTTCAGGTGGATGGCAGGCATCACGATGTGGCTTGGCTTCTGACCCAAGAGCTGGATGATGCGTTCACCCAGGTCGGTCTCCACCACGTCAATGCCGTGCTGCTCCAGGTAAGGATTCATCTCGCACTCCTCGGTGAGCATCGACTTCGACTTCACCATCTTCTTCACGTTATGATCTTTCAGAATGCCGAGCACAATCTCGTTAAACTCCTGTGCATCCTTTGCCCAGTGCACCTTTACCCCACGGCTCTCCAGGTTCTTGGAAAACATATCGAGGTAATCGGCAAGATGGGTGATGGTGTGCATCTTGATTTCAGACGCATGCTCGCGTAGGTCTTCCCACTCAGGAAGTTCCTGCGCCATCTTATCTCTCTTCTGACGAACAGACCAGAAGGTAGCGTCGTGCCAGGTGGTCTTCTCTACATTCTGCGTAAACTTCGCAGCTCTCTTGGAATGTTCTGTACTCATAATCCTGCAGCTAAAATTTGAACAACATGGATAAACTTAATCGGCATCTTCTCCTTCTTGGCAATACCCGCCATGTGCATCAGACAGGAAGAATCCGGTCCGGTGACATATTCGGCACCCGTAGCCATGTGGCGCTTGATCTTATCCTCTCCCATTCGGATAGAAACGGCAGGCTCCTCGATAGAGAACATACCGCCGAATCCGCAGCACTCATCCTTGCGCTCCGGTTCGTGGATGGTAATGCCTTCCACCATATTCAATAGGTCGATAATCTTGTTGAACGGTTTGATGTGTCGCTCAGATGGCGACGACAAGCCCAGTTCCCGCACACCATGGCAACTGTTGTGCACACTCACCACGTGCGGGAATTTGCCCGGCACATGATCCACCTTCAGCACATCGTGAAGGAACTCCACAACATCCATAATCTTCTTTGATGAAATACACTCGTGCTTACCCTCCAGAATCTTAGGGTAATACACCTTTACGTAAGCGGCACATGAGGCAGAAGGAGCTACGATGTAATCGTAATCCTTGAAAAGCTCATCAAATGTCTCTATGACCTTCTCCGACTTGTCCTGAAAACCAGCGTTAGCCATCGGCTGACCGCAGCAAGTCTGCTTTTCGGGATAGCCTACCTCCAGTCCGTAATGCTTGAGCAACTTGTATGTAGCCACACCCGCTTCAGGGTATAAGGCATCCACATAGCAAGGGACGAATAATCCGACTTTCATTTTATCAATATTATCTTGTTAGCTATTGTTTAATCTAATTCTACATTGACTATAAGCCGCTGCAAAAGTAACAAAAAAAACGGAAAAGACGAATCTTTTATCTCAGAAATATGAATAATTCATGTTATTTAACTGTAAAGATTTGCAGAAAATTTGGAGAAACGAAATAAATAGCGTATCTTTGTAACCCGAAATAGAAATTAAACTTATAGTTATATAACATGATGAAGAAACAGCTTAAGAAAGTCCTAGTCCTGGGTTCCGGTGCTTTGAAAATCGGCCAGGCAGGTGAGTTTGACTATTCCGGTTCGCAGGCTCTCAAGGCGCTGCGCGAGGAGGGTATCAGTTCCGTCCTTATCAATCCTAATGTTGCTACAATTCAGACGAGTGAAGGTATTGCTGACAAGGTTTACTTCTTGCCGGTGACACCTTTTTTTGTAACTGAAATTATCAAGAAGGAACGCCCAGACGGCATTATGCTGGCTTGGGGTGGACAGACGGGTTTGAACGTGGGTACAGAGCTTTACCTCAGCGGCGTACTCAAGGAGTACGGTGTGGATGTGTTGGGTACCTCGGTTGAGGCTATCATGAACACGGAAGACCGCGACCTCTTCGTAAAGGAGCTCAACAAGGTTGACCTCAAGGTTCCAGTAAGCCACGCTTGCGAGAACATGGAAGAGGCTGTGGCTGCAGCCCGCAACATCGGTTACCCTATCATGATCCGTTCTGCCTATGCGCTGGGTGGCCTCGGTTCTGGTGTCTGCAAGACCGAAGAGGAGTTCAAGGAGATTGCTGAATCTGCCTTCACTTTCGCACCTCAGGTACTCGTTGAGGAGAGCCTGAAGGGATGGAAGGAGATTGAGTTCGAGTGCATCCGTGATGCTAACGACCGTTGCTTCACCGTTGCCTCTATGGAAAACTTCGACCCGCTGGGAATCCACACGGGTGAATCTATCGTTGTTGCTCCTACCTGTTCTCTCACCGACGAGCAGGTGAAGATGTTGCAGGACATCGCCGTGAAGTGCGTCCGTCACCTCAACATCGTGGGTGAGTGCAACATCCAGTATGCTTTCAACGCT
>JAIJUV010000584.1 GCA_022732315.1 Prevotella sp. | reverse complement strand
TTGAGGTAAAGGAAGAGTTTGGAACTCTATCCTTTAACAATGTGTTACTTTATAGAGAGGACACAAAAATGTACCAAGTTATTTTTTAATCATTACTTAGTATTTATTATTATTCACAATCTTCAGCGCTACACCAACCAGACGATTATTCTCAAGTATGATGGTGGCGTGTATGCGTTTGTACATGCGTTCTTGTCTAATTAGTGTAGCCTTTCAGTTTGTTTCCGATATGCCATATTCTTGTAAGCAATTCTCGCGGTCCGATAGTTGGAGTGATAATCAAAGGGTCGAATCTCCAAATAACCTTCTCTTTACCAATTTTATCAGACAGTTGCTTGAATGTTTCAATACGTTCATCTATTGAAGGTACATTGGGCTCAAAGCCTTCCTTTGTATAGTCATTCAGTGTCACTTGGAAGTAATAATGAATGCCCATTTCATCCAATATATGAAGATAGGGCATTATTGGTTTGGGGTTCTTTGTCCAAAACACGATGACCTTACATTTACTAAAAGAGATATACATTTTCTGCTGGTTGAATGGATTATACCAAGCACAATAGCCTTTTGCCAAGCGGTTGAAAAACCACTTGGCGTAAAAGGCTGGTATATCTGTTGAACGACTGGCAGAAATAATGACAGGAGCTGTTGCTTCTACATTATCACCCTGTTCTGTTAAAATTATTACTTTATTGTTCATTTTAATCTGCAAGAATCATATAATCATCCTGTTTTTCTAAAATATTACCACATATAGGACAGCCTTTAGATGGATTCCATAATTCTGCATTTCCGTTACAACGGATGCATTTAACATTGTTTGTACTATTTTTATATGCTAATATTTTTCTTATTTCACTTCTTTTCATAAAAACCATGAACTCAGAGAAATTAATAAATTTTGCATACTTCCTTCGATGAAGAAATCTAAGCAACTTGTTCCAAAAAGTTTCTTCTGTCCATATAACGGCATCATGAATTAAATTCTTTCCAAAATATTTTGATTCTTCACCTTTAAGTAACAGTTAAAAAATAACTTGGTACAAAAATGCTAAGCAGATTTGCACCTAACGACATAGTTCCACTTAGGCAATTGTTCATCAAATATGATT
>JAIJUV010000147.1 GCA_022732315.1 Prevotella sp. | reverse complement strand
TGAAAGCCCTCAGACTTCTTAGCTGGGGCTGCTTGTTTTGTAGTTGCCATAATTTTACTTTTTTTTAAATTATTAGTTAATAAATTATTAATATTTTCTCGTTTTTTCTAGTTATTTCTCGGGCTTCTTTGGGGCCATTGCTGACCTGTACAAGAAGGTTCCTCAAAATCCATTGGCAAAGATAATAAATAATGAGAAACTATTACCCTAATTAAGAAGTTTTAACGAGATATTAACTCAAAATAAGTCAATATCTCGTTATTTCTTTACAAAATTGATGGTAAAACGTGCTATTTTGCTGTTTCTTATTTCAATTTGCCCAATGCTTCCTTGATACGGCGGATGGCCTCTACGATGTTCTCGTCGCTTGTGGCATAGCTCATGCGGAAACAGTCTGGATCGCCGAAGGCATCACCGCCTACTGTTGCTACGTGAGCTTCCTCCAGCAGATACATTGCGAAGTCGGTTGAGTTGTTGATAGTCTTCTCACCGTTGCTCTTGCCGAAGTAGCTGTTGCACTTAGGGAAGAGATAGAAGGCGCCCTGTGGCATGTTGACCTCAAGTCCTGGTACTTCCTTAGCCAGCTTCACAATCAGGTTGCGGCGACGCTCGAAGGCTACGCGCATCTCCTCCACGGCACCCTGGTCGAGTGTGTAGGCTGCCTCGGCTGCCTTCTGGCTTACTGAACAGGTACCGCTGGTGTACTGACCCTGCAGTTTGTTGCAGCCCTTGATGATCCATTCCGGACCTGCGAGGAAACCGATTCTCCATCCTGTCATGGCGTATGCCTTAGACACACCATTGGCGATGATTACCTGCTCCTTCATGCCTGGCTCCTGAGCGATGCTGTGGTGCTTGCCGATATAGTTGATGTGCTCGTAGATTTCGTCTGCCAACACGAATACTTCTGGATGCTTCTTGAGGACGTCTGCCAATGCTGCCAATTCCTCCTTTGAATATACGCTACCTGTTGGGTTGCTAGGAGAGCAGAGGATGAGCATCTTGGTCTTCTCTGTGATGGCGTTCTCAAGCTGCTCGGCTGTCATCTTGAAGTCCTGGTCGAAACCTGCGTTCACGATGACTGGTGTACCACCAGCCAACTTCACCATCTGTGGGTAGCTTACCCAATATGGAGCTGGGATGATAACTTCGTCGCCTGGGTTCACGAGTGCCAATACTGCATTGCATACACACTGCTTGCCACCTGTGCCGACGATTACCTCGTTCATAGTGTAGTCGAGGCCGTTCTCCTTTTTCAGTTTGGCTACAATTGCCTTTCGCAAGTCTGGGTAACCAGGAACTGGTGAGTAACGTGAGAAGTTCTCATCAATAGCCTTCTTCGCAGCCTCCTTGATATTGTCAGGCGTGTTGAAGTCTGGTTCACCTACACTCATGTTAATTACATCGATACCCTGAGCTTTCATTTCACTACTCTTCTGTGACATCGCCAGCGTTGCTGATGGTGCCAATCTGTTAAGACGATCAGATAATTGTGCCATAATTCTTTGTTTATATTAAATATTCGTGTGCAAAATTAAACAAATTATTTCTTTTTCGGAAGAAATTTGCTCATTATTTCGGGTTTTGACCCGAAATAATAACAAAAATTACATTATCCGAGGTGCAAAGTATGCCCCATGCGGTCTCTTTTGGTCTTGAGGTAGCGCTCGTTGTACTTGTTAGGTTCAACTTCAATGGCTACATTCTCTACGATTTCGAGTCCGTATGCTTCCAGTCCTACACGTTTCACCGGGTTGTTGGTGAGCAGGCGCATCTTATGTACGCCGAGGTGGCGGAGCATCTGTGCGCCGCAGCCGTAGTCGCGCTCATCTGGCTTGAAGCCGAGGTGAACATTGGCGTCTACGGTGTCGTATCCTTCTTCCTGCAGCTTGTAGGCGGCAATCTTGTTCATCAGTCCGATGCCTCTGCCTTCCTGCTGCATGTAGATGATGACTCCCTTGCCTGCTTTCTCAATCTCTTCCATTGACTTGTGCAACTGCTGTCCGCAATCGCAGCGCTTGCTGCCCAGGATGTCGCCTGTGGCGCATGATGAGTGTACACGAACCAGAATTGGCTCGTCTTCCTTCCATTCGCCCTTGATGAGTGCCATGTGCTCCAATCCGTTGCTTGACTGGCGGAATGGGATGAGTCGGAAGTGTCCGTAGTCGGTTGGCATATCCACCTCTTCGCCCACTTCGATGAGCGATTCCTTCTTGAGGCGGTATTCTATCATGTCTTTGATGGAGATTACCTTCAGGTTCCACTCCTTCGCCATTTTCATCAGCTCTGGCAGGCGTGCCATGGTGCCGTCTTCGTTCATGATTTCCATGAGTGCACCGGCTGGGTAGAGTCCTGCCATCTTGCAGAGGTCGATGGCAGCCTCGGTGTGGCCGCTTCTTCTCAATACACCGTTGTCCTGTGCATAGAGTGGGTTGATGTGGCCAGGACGACCGAATGTCTGTGGGGTTGAGTTAGGGTCGGCAAGTGCCTTGATGGTCTCTGCACGGTCGTGTGCCGATACGCCTGTAGAGCAGCCCTCCAGCTTGTCTACGGTTACGGTGAACGGAGTGCCGAGCATGGAGGTGTTGTCTGAAACCTGGTGAGGCAAGTCGAGTTCGTCGCAACGGCTCAGTGTAATCGGTGCGCAGAGCACGCCTCTTGCGTTCTTCAGCATGAAGTTTACCTTCTCTGCATCAATCTTCTCTGCGGCGATGATGAGGTCGCCTTCGTTCTCGCGGTCTTCGTCGTCTACTACGATAACAAACTTTCCTTCCTGGAAATCCTTTACTGCATCTTCGATGCTATTTAGTTTGATGTCTGCCATTTGTGATACTTTATTTTGTTAGTTACATTTTGTTTATCTGACTGATGATGTTGGCGTTACTCTGTCTGATGACATTCAGGTCACGATAGAGACGGAGTCTGAAACGCCACATTCTGAGGTACAGCACGATGCCCACCGGAACGATGATGGCTGCAACGATGTTGAGCCACTTCTGCTCGAAAGGTCGGGTGTGGGCCTTGGTCGCGAGAATAGGGTAGAGGTTGAGATTGTGCAGAATCACCCTGTTCTTGGTGTTGCTCAGGTCCTCTATCACCTTCTCCAGTTCTTCGCTGATGCGTTCTATCTCGTGGTCAGGCTGATACTTGAAGAACACATTGATGAAGTTAGGAAGCTTCTTCAGCTCGTGTACCTTATTATATATAGCGATGTCGCCGTTCAGCTTCTCCAGCAAAGCGGCATCTTCCCCGTATTTCGGATCTTCAATGATTACTTCCTTGCCGAAGATGTGGCGCTTGATTCGCAGACCCAGCAGCTTCATGAAGAAGTTCTTGTATAGCTCCATGTTGAATACCGTAGAGTCGTTGGTTGCCTTGTAGGTCACGAAGACGGCGATTGGGGCAAGTACGGCTGGTGCCAGTCCCTTACCGAACCAGATGGCCCACGAACCCTGTCGTGACATTCGGTAGCCCGTATTGTCGAGGATGTAGAAGATGATGAACACCAATACGGATATGACTACCGGGAATCCCAGACCTCCCTTTCGGATGATGGCTCCCAAAGGCGCACCGATGAAGAAGAAGATCAGGCATGCCAGTGCCAGCGTGAACTTCTGGATAGCTTCTATCTCGTGAAGTCTTACGATATAGTCGGCATCGTGGGTCATCATCGCCTTGAAGTCGAGGTCGCTCGTCTCCTGCTGCACCGTCATCTTGGCATCGTTGAGTGCCATCAGCTTCTTGTCGTTGGAGAGCCTATTATATAAGGTGTCGAAATTCTCCGTCTGCCCTTTTTTAGCAAGTCTTGCCGAGTCTTTCTGGCCCACCGTGGCAAGTCTGTAGAAGCGGACGTTGGCTTCGCTGAGATAGTTCCTGCCCACGGAATCATACTGTCCGTTGATGGAATCGATGTCGTGGAAGATCTTGGAGAGGCTCTTTGCCTTGGCATTGTTGGATAGCGAGGCTGCGTCTGCAAGATTGAAGCCTCCGTCAAAGTCGAGCACAATCTTCTTGGTGATGAAGGTCTCTCTTCTGTATGGTACGGCTGCGCTGTTGCCGAATTCGCTGCTCTGCATGTTTTCGAACCATTCGCCGCTGTTGAGCGTCAAAACGAGGTGCTTCTTTTCGGCGGTACTCTGCAGCATGCCCGAGTCGGCGAGGATGATGGCTGCATCTTCATAACTGTCGGTCATGCGATAGATCATGATGCCGTAGAGCTTACCCGTCTTCAGGTCTTTCTTCTGCACATAGAGGTTGCAGTTTGGAATACCGTCATAGAAGATTCCTTCTGGGATTTCCAGTTCCGGACTCTTCTGCTTCATGGAGAGCAGGAGCTGTCCCAGTTTCTGGTTGGCACTCGGGCCTACGTTGTTTTGGAAGTAGAACGAGCCGCACATGATGATAACGGTGATGATGATGAGCGACCGGAAAGCCTGCATCAGCGAGATGCCGGCAGCCTTGATGGCTGTGAGCTCTGAACTTTCACCCAGGTTACCGAACGTCATCAGTGAGGAAAGCAGGATGGCGAGCGGCAGGGCTTGCGGCACGAGCATCAAGCCCATGTACCAGAAGAACTGCGCCATTACGTCCATAGAGATTCCCTTACCGATGAGGTCATCGATATATCGCCACAGGAACTGCATCATCAGCACAAACTGGCAGATGAAGAAGGTTCCCATGAAAAGGAGTCCAAATTGCTTGGCTATAAATATGTCTAATTTCTTAATTCTAAACATTTCTTTTTATCAAGTTTACTGTCTTCCCATCCTACTTATTCTGGGGCTTGACAGTTTCAGCGTGCAAAGTTAACACAAAAAAATCAGAAAACCTTTCTTTTTCGCTTTTTTTATATATATAATAGGTGTAAATGGGGTGAAAAAGGGCCAAAAACAAAAAAATAAAAGTTTTTTTGAAAATTTCTCCGAAAAAATTTGGTGGAATCAAATAATTGTTGTACCTTTGCACCCGCAATTCAGAAATGACTTGTAAGGATGGCGGGATAGCTCAGCTGGTTAGAGCGTCGGATTCATAATCCGGAGGTCGAGGGATCGTGGCCCCCTCCCGCTACATTAGAGACACTAACTTTGAAGTTAGTGTCTTTTTTTGCGCCAAACTTTTCCACACTTTTCCACTTCGGGTTTCATAAAGTTATCCAAGTATCTGTTGATAACTGTGGATAACTATCTTAATAGCTTGATTTTCAGTGGCTGTATTGTTGGAAAAACATCGTTGATAACATTTGGCTGTTTAAGTTCTTCACATTTTTTATCCATACGTTTCTTGCATTTTCCAAAATAAAATTGTAAATTTGTCCCCAACTAAAAATTATGGATCTTTATGAAGCAGCAAGTTTATAATTTAAAGGAGTTTGCCGCCCAACACCATCTTGAAAGCATTTTTGGGGCTTATGCCGCACATATTTATATAGATGATTTATGCGAGGATGAATTGAAAGAGATGGCTCTAGAGCGCACTCTGTTTACCAAACTGGTATTGGTGACTAAGGGAAACATCAAAATGCAGGTTCTGCAGCAGGGAGCTGAAACCGATGTTCCAGAGAAAATGTTGATACCTAGCGAATTGCTAGTTATCTCGCCCAAGCATGTCATTGCCTTTTCTGGCATGTCGGCAGATTTCGAGGCGGAAGCTATCCTGGTGGATGAGGAAATCTCTGCCGATGTGGTGTATCAGTTGTCTGCTGACAAGCAGAAGGCGGCTCTTGATATCTTCCACATGATTCGCGACATCGTACGCCATCAGCATATCTATAAGGTGGAGATGATACAGTCGATGGTGAATGTATTGAAGCTCCTGGTATCAGAGCTTCCCTACGAGAATGTATCCGTTACTCGCGATTTGCGGCATAAGAAAGAGGTATATGAGATATTCCTCCATCTCCTGTATCGCCATTTCCGCACCGAGCGGCAGATTCGATTCTATGCCGATAAACTGAACGTATCTTCTCCTTATCTTTCGAGAATGATCAAGGAGATTTCCGGAACCACGGTGAATGACCACATCACATCCTTATTGTATAAGGAGATATGCAATCTTTTGAAGCAGTCGGATATGACGATGGGAGAGATAGCTGATTATCTGCATTTTAGTGACCAGAGTGCTATGAGTAATTTCTTTAAGCTCCGCTCGGGAATGTCGCCGCTGGCTTATCGCAACCAGGAATGATTTTTTGATTCCTAAGACATAGCCAAATTTTTGAGCAGCTTTTTGTGTTAATAAATACAAAAGAGGCGCTTTGGAACATACAGGCACTACAATACCCGTAGCA
>JAIJUV010000583.1 GCA_022732315.1 Prevotella sp. | reverse complement strand
ATATCATCGTAGAGGCAAGAGTATGCAGACCGGGCTGGCTGATAGAAATGGAATGCATTGCAGAAAAACAAGAACAGAAATAAATGCTGATAAATGCAGAAATTTACTTTCAAAGAGTAAGTTTCTGCATTTTTTATGATTCATTCTAATATATTTTTATTACCTTTGCCCCTGATAAGTTGCACCTTGGCAAAGAGTAAATGCTAAAACTTCACTACTTATACAAAACAAGATGCACAGATATAAAAACATATAAATCGACAAAAATGAGTGAACAGCAAACAAGCCAGTCTAGTTTTGGCATATATTCGTTATATGCATTGGGAGCCATCGCATGCTTTGTGTTCTTCCAATTCTTCTATCCCTACCATCTGTTTTATCAGGAGCAGAACCAACTGTTCCTGTCATCATGGGATTATCTGACTACTTATCTGGACAAGCCGGGATGGCTGGCCTGTCTGGCAGGCGATTTCCTGACCCAGTTTTATTATTTCCGCTATGCCGGTCCTATCATCCTTACCCTCTGTATTCTTATTACGGGACATAATGTAAAATGCGCAGTAAGAGATGCAGACATCCAAGGGAAAAAGACGGCACATATCGTAGCCTTCATCATGATGATCCTATTGGTATGTTTCAGTTTTCACTACGACTACCGGCTTTGCAGCATTCTGGCAATAGCAGGTGGTGCCAGTGTGTTCCGTGTCAGCACCAAGCTGCTCACTTCCACCCGAATGTTTCTCAAGAAGATAGAGAAGATGGACGACAATCCTTCTGCCGCAGCAGGTTTGGGAACAGCGCATTGGGTTACCGCCTTCAGCATCATTGTTTCCGTATTCGTATGCCACTGGTTCTTTGGAAATGGAGTATGGATTTATGGAGCGCTGGTATTTACAGGATGTCTTTCCCACATCAAGAAAGTGGGAACCTACTATCGCCTGGCTGCCCTCGTGATTCCTTTCTTCCTGCTGATGCTGTCCAAGCGACTCTACTTCTGCGATTTCCAGACCCTTTATACCTATCCGGGGTTCGGAAAGCTGGTAAAACCGCAAATGGATTTGGAGAAAACATTCGCGGTAGACTGTGAATATTACTTCGGTAATTATAATAAGG
>JAIJUV010000582.1 GCA_022732315.1 Prevotella sp. | reverse complement strand
TAAGCGATATGCTCAGGCACTCCACCTGCAGCATAAAGCATATAATAGTTCTTGCCACGCTTCATGAACCAAGGTCCCTCTGTGTAGCAATCTTTATATTTGCGGGTAGAATCACGCTTCTCCACGTCAGGCGAACCGAATCCCTCCTCAGTCATCACGATTCTGCCCACTTCTCTCTTATCATCAACAGCAGCCTTAGCATCTATACCTCCCTTGAGGCTGATCATGTCTTCATTCAGTTTGGCATAGTAAAGATGAGGATTACCCCAATAGAGATAAGCCTGACCATCCTCATCTATCCAAACGGTAGGGTCGATATTATCCCAACTTCCATTATCGAAAAGCGGCTTTCCCAACGCATCCTTGAACGGACCGGTAGGAGAATCTGCCACAGCCACGCCAATTGCTATTCCGCCCGTCAGTTTAGAATGCGCACAGATGTACCAGTAATACTTACCATTACGTTCGATAGTCTGTGCTGCCCAGGCACGGTCATCTGCCCAGGAAAAAGAACTGAGGTCGAGCGGAGACCCATGGTCTGTCCAGTTCACCATATCCTTGGTAGAATATACACGCCATTCGTTCATCCAGAAGAAATCAGCCTTGTCTTCATCATGACCGGTATACACATAGAGACGGTCTCCGACAACCAGAGGTGCCGGGTCGGCGGTCAACTGTGTTTGTACGATAGGATTCTGCGCATAGGTAGCGCCCTGCATGGCAAGCAGCCATGCGCTTATCAATAACGGCTTTTTGCTAGCCAAAATTTTCTTTGTATTCATTATTATGATTGTTTATTCGTTGACTTTTCTACAATTAATTCTTCACAAGTCTGACACCATAAATCTGTCCAACCTGCTTGCCCTTGTGAGCCACAAACTTCACTCTAACCTCTTTCTTTCCTTTTACGAATTCAGCTGGTATCTCATAATCCACGGTCTTAAACTGCGTAGTGCGCCAGCGATGAGTGTTGTTCACGCTGCAAAGCAACTTGTCGTTGACATAAATATCAAACTCACTTGTACGCCACTCATCCTGTCCCCAGAACTTGAGCTGAAGGCTAAGATTAGTCTCTCCCTTGGTCTGCATCAGATAGCTGAAATAATGACCATCC
>JAIJUV010000581.1 GCA_022732315.1 Prevotella sp. | reverse complement strand
CAAGGCGTTCCATGATCTCTGCGGTGGTTCGAGGAACTGAACAGAAATTGACTATATCCCTTTGCTTATTAGACAATGACACTTTTTTAGTGTCAGAGTGTCTAAGTCGAGTGTCAGAGTCTTGGACTTGGTTACTTTTTTCCTCGACTTCGTTACTTTTTTGTTCGACTTGGTTACCGACTTGGTTACTTTCCCCCTCGACTTGGTTACTTTTTTTCTCGACTTCGTTACTTTCTTCTCTCCAAACCGTGATGACAAATTCCTGCGCCTTGTCATTATTCATAAACGTGACATTAACACCTTCATCAAGAGCACGAGTGATGCCGCTACCCACACCAGTGTATGGCAGCAAGTATATAGCATTGTTAAAAAGGAACATATTGCGAGGCATGGATGTTCCAGCCTTGATGTCATCAATAGTGAGTCCGTTAGGCAATGCACCTGGACTGTGAATCTCAACACGATTGTCGAAAATGAAAATGCGAACAGGGGCTTTCATGTTCAACGAGCGATGTACAAGGCTGTTTACTGTAAACTCAACCAAGCTTGTATAAGGTATTTCCAACTTACCCATGCTGTTGAATTCATCTCCCACCTGCACATTATGCAGATTACGAGTGAAGAAATCCATGATCGTGTCATATTGATGAAGCAGGTTTCCCTCCATATCTGCATCATTCACCTTGTCACGGAAAACCTTGCCGCCGATGCTGTTGCCAGCAAAACAGATGCACTTGGCTGTCATCATTGGCATCCAGCGCTGGGTGTATTTGCCAAACAAAAGCATGGCAGCAACGGTCAGTGTACCATCTGGACGGATAAATCGCAGATTGCGAAGTATCTTCTCACAGTCATGGCCCTTAGCTATGGCAGAGCATATCGCATCAAGTGATGCTTCATTAAAAGCGTCACCTGTCAAGCCTTTCTTTTCCAAAACTCTCTCAAAACGATTGCCAAGAAACTGCTTGATAGTCGTTGCATCAAGGTCGTTGACTGTTGCATCCCTAACACCTGCCTCGTCTGGTGCAAAACTACCGCAGTCGGTCATCATTTCTGCAAGTTCAGCATTATCGAACACTTTACGCTTGTCGGCACCATTCTTCACCCATACGATTCCCTTGTTG
>JAIJUV010000146.1 GCA_022732315.1 Prevotella sp. | reverse complement strand
AGCTGCGTGCAGATGCCGATTTCGCTGATTATGGAGGATATCCGTAAGCGCGACATGGAAAACCTGAAGCGTGAAAAGGAGTGGAAGGAAGAGATGATGCGCAAGGGAGCCAATAAGGATAAACGCAAGCGTCCAGACAATCTCATTATTCAAGAGATTGATGCCGACATGACTAATCCGGCTTTCGTGATGCGTACAGCAGAGGCTAAAGAGCACTTCCTCTATACTTCGCTTAACGAAATAGATCAGTTTGATGCCTTGAGGGGTATTGGAAATCAGCACTTCCGAATTATGTGTCTTGCTTTTGATCCGGGTGATATATATGGACAAACAAGAGTCGGACTTCAGAGTGTTACCGAGCGTGTTACCATCCGCTTCAACTGGAATGCTTCTACCACCATCGAGAAGGGACAGCGTTATTTTTCAAAAGTGCTGACCGACGGACCGCTGAGCAGAATCAATTTCTGTACGATTCCCGAAAGAGAAATCGGCGAGAGAGTTCCTGTGTATGGCAACTACGACGATCAGTTTAGAAAGAAGCTGAAGCCGTATATCGAGAACCTCTGTGCTGCCACGGGGTTGATAGAATGCCCGGAAGCATACGCCTTGGCAGATAAACTGAGTGAGGAGAATGCTGATTTTTCGCAGGTTATGCAAAACAGAATCTACGAGAATTTCACCTTCCGTGCCAATGTGATTGCCTATCTGAAGGCTTGTGTGCTTTATGTGGCAAATGGCTACAGATGGGAGGAGGAGATTGAGGATTTCATCCGCTGGAGCGAGCGTTATGACTTGTGGTGCAAGATGCGGTTCTTCGAGGAGGATATCCGCAATTCTGGCAACAGGGGTGAGCATTCCAACAAGCGCGGACCTTCTAATCTTCTCCAGGCGCTGCCGGATATGTTTACAGAGCAGCAGGTGGTGGATGCACGTAATGCCTTGGGGCTGCCGAAAGAGGGTACGGCTCATCTGCTGGCTACCTGGGTATACAGAAAATATATAAAACGTGGCAGCAATGACAGTCACAATAACAGTTATCACAGTTTTACAAAGCTTAAGTACAGACGCGACGGGCTGGATTTGAGTTAGCTTACTGGGATGTTTACACATTAAAACATAATGCTTATGGAAATAGTTTTAGAGCGTATAGCAAAGAAGAACATTTATACCATCGGCCGACTCTATATCTTGTCGGATTCCGATGTGAAGCGCAAGATGATCAGCGGCAAGAATGCCGGTGACAAGTGCAGTTTTGAACATACCTTCAATAAGAAGTTGCTATCTCTGGATACTTACTTCTGCGATACCCTGGAGCCTACGTGGCGCAACCTGAAGGGGGTGGAACTGAAGCCCGAGGAGGTGAACAGCAAGTATAGTAGGGTGAGTGGTAAGGTGGCGAGAAAGATTCCTGGTCACACGGCCATCCCCGAGGGTACCTATCGGGTGCTCATCACCATGTCGCCAAGGTTCAAGCAGTGGCTGCCTTATCTGCAGGGCGTGCCGAATTTCGAGGGCATCCGCATCCATGCCGGTAACTATCCCGAAGATACCCAGGGCTGCATCCTGGTGGGCGAGAACAAGCTGAAGGGCATGGTGGTGAACTCCCGCATCTGGCTTCACCGACTGATGAAACTGATGGAGGAGGCGCAGCAGAAGGAGGAATCCATCTGGATTACCATCATCTAGAAATATCGGAATGCAAACTCCTTTGCTGCGGATTTCAAATCCGCAGAGCCTAAATAGGTTAGGACATTTTTTAACGCCGGATTTCAAATCCGGCGGGACGCCTAGCGGGATTGCGTTCTTGAAAAACGAGGGACGCCTAGCGGGATTGCGTTCTTGAGAATAAAATGAGGGTGCATCAGAAAGCCATCACGGCTTTTGATACACCCTCTCGGTTTATATGAAACAAAAATCTAAATCGGACTGGAATCAGGGCTTATTTCTCCAGAAGCTTCTGGCTCATGTTGAGTGCAGCCTTCCGGCCATCTCCCATGGCGAGAATCACGGTGGCACCACCTCTCACGATGTCGCCTCCGGCATAAATCTGCCCGATGGAACTCTGCATCTCTTCGTTCACGGCGATGGTGTTCTTTCTGCCAAGTTCCAGGCCCTCGATGCTCTGAGGAACCAGTGGGTTAGGACTCACACCTACGGCTACAATCACCTGATCGCATTCCAGAGTGATGGTCTTGCCCGTAGTCTCTGGGCGACGGCGACCGCTGGCATCTGGCTCGCCAAGCTGCATCACATCCAGGACCACAGCCTTTACGGCACCCTTCTCATCCGCCTCATATTCCTTTGGATTATGTAAGGTCATGAAGTTGATGCCTTCTTCCTTGGCATGCTTCACCTCTTCGAGACGGGCTGGCATCTCTGCCTCCGAACGGCGATATACCAGGGTTACCTCGGCTCCCAGACGCTTGGCGGTGCGGCAGCTGTCCATCGCCGTGTTTCCGCCACCTACTACCACCACCTTCTTGCCCAGGTTGATAGGGGTATCGGTATGTGGATTGGCAGCATCCATCAGGTTGACACGGGTAAGATACTCGTTGGATGACATGATGTTCAAGGCATTCTCGCCAGGGATGTTCATGAAGTTAGGGAGTCCGGCTCCCGAACCTACGAAGATGCCCTTGAAGCCCTGCTGCTCCAAATCCTTTACGGAGATGGTCTTGCCCACGATGCAGTCGGTGATGAACTTCACGCCCATCTTCTGGAGATTCTCTATCTCCACATCCACGATGGCATTTGGTAGTCGGAACTCCGGGATGCCATATTTCAACACGCCGCCTATCTCGTGCAGAGCCTCGAACACGGTGACGTCGAATCCCTTCTTCGCCATATCGCCTGCAAAGCTCAGACCGGCAGGACCCGAACCTACTACGGCTATCTTGATGCCGTTTGCCGGGTCGCATTCCGGTACGGAGATGTTGCCGCTCTGACGCTCGTAGTCGGCTGCAAAACGCTCCAGGTAGCCGATGGCTACGGCTGGCTCGTTCATCTTGAGGTGTACGCACTTGCTTTCGCACTGCTTCTCCTGCGGACAAACTCTACCGCAAACGGCTGGCAGGGCTGAGGTGTTCTTCAGTACCTTGGCTGCGGCTAGGAACTGGCCACGCTCGATGTTCTTGATGAAGGATGGGATGTTGATGCTCACAGGGCAACCCTCCATGCAGGTAGGCTTAGGACAGTCGAGGCAGCGCTTTGCCTCGGTGAGTGCCATCTCCTTGGTCAAGCCGATGTTCACTTCTTCGGTGCGGGTGGTAGCACGATATACCGGGTCTAGCTCCGGCATTTTCACACGCTCGATGGCGGTGCGCTCCTTGGCTTTCATCGAAGAGCGCAGTTCCTTGCGCCACTCGGCATTACGGTCGGTAAGTTCTTCTATGGATGCATCGGTAGGCTCCACATCCATCGTCACGTCTGTGGTCTCCTTCTTCTTCTTGGCATCCACCGTAGCCAGATGTTCCTCGAAGTGCTCCATCTCCTCGCGCTCCACATCCTTGAAAGTGCCCATGCGCTTGAACATCTCGTCCCAATCTACCTGGGCGCCATCAAACTCAGGACCGTCGATGCAGACAAACTTGGTCTTGCCGCCGATGGTTAGACGGCAGGCTCCGCACATGCCGGTGCCGTCCACCATGATGGTGTTGAGCGATACATCGGTAGAGAGATTGTATTTCTGGGTGAGGAGGCAGCAGAACTTCATCATGATAGGAGGGCCGATGGCGAACACCTTGTCGATGTGCTCCTGGTTGATGAGCTTCTCGATGCCCACGGTTACCACGCCTTTCTCGCCGTAGCTTCCGTCGTCGGTCATGATGATGAGTTCATCGCTGGATGCGCGCACTTCATCCTCCATGATAACGAGGTCTTTGCTTCTGCCTGCAATCACGGATAATACTCGGTTGCCTGCGGCCTTCAGCGCCTTGATGATAGGGAGCATAGGGGCCACGCCCACGCCACCACCGGCGCAGATTACGGTGCCGAAGTTCTCGATGTGGGTAGGGTTGCCGAGTGGTCCCACCACGTCGTGAATCTCATCGCCCTCGTTCAGGGCGCAGAGCTTGGTAGAGGAGAGACCTACCTTCTGTACCACCAGCGTGATGGTGCCTTTCTCGATGTCGGCATCGGCGATGGTAAGCGGCATGCGCTCGCTGTTGTTATCTACACGGATAATCACAAAGTTGCCAGCCTTGCGGCTCTTGGCGATGAGTGGAGCTTCCACATCGAAACGGAATACCTTTTCTGAGTATTGTATTTTCTTGATAATCTTGTTCATTGGCTACTAACTTTTTATGTTGAATATTATCTGTTCTTTCTCTTTCTTATTATTAGTTGTTGTAAGTTTGCTCATGGTATAGAAAACGCAAAAGGATAACTGCGGCCGCCTTGATGGGGTAGCCGAAGTTATCCTCGTACAATATGTTTTATTTAAATTTTATCGAATGAATCGAATGAATCGATGTTTTATCGAATGAATCGAGTTAATCGAAATTCTTGTCGTCGAGCATTTCGAATCCGCAGTAAGGAACCAATACCTTAGGTACGCGGATACCCTCTGGAGTCTGGTTGTTCTCCAGGATGGTTGCTACGATGCGTGGCAAGGCGAGAGCAGAACCGTTAAGGGTGTGGCAAAGCTCAATCTTCTTGTCCTCTGCATGGCGATAGCGGCAGTGGAGACGGTTGGCCTGGTAGCTCTCGAAGTTAGATACTGATGAAACCTCCAGCCAGCGGCCCTGTGCTGCACTCCATGTCTCGAAGTCGTAGCAGATAGAAGAGGTGAAGCTCATATCACCACCGCAGAGACGGAGGATGTGGTATGGCAACTCCAGCTTCTTCAAGAGACCCTCTACGTGGTCGAGCATCTCGTTCAGGCTCTCGTAAGAGTGACCTGGCTTGTCGATGCGTACAATCTCTACCTTGTCAAACTGGTGCAGGCGGTTCAAACCGCGAACGTCCTTGCCGTAGCTACCAGCCTCACGACGGAAGCAGGCAGAGTAAGCGCAGCGCTTGATAGGGAGATCCTTCTCGTCGAGGATAACATCGCGGAAGATGTTGGTTACAGGAACCTCAGCTGTAGGGATGAGGAAGAGGTTGTCGAGATTAGCGTGATACATCTGACCCTCCTTGTCTGGCAACTGGCCTGTGCCGCGACCGGAATCCTCGTTTACTACGTATGGAGGCTGAATCTCCAGGTATCCGCTCTTGCGGGCCTCGTCGAGGAAGAATGCCTCGAGAGCACGCTGGAAGCGAGCCATCTTACCGATATATACTGGGAAACCGGCACCTGTAATCTTCACACCGAGGTCGAAGTCAACAAGGTTGTACTTCTTCAAGAGATCCCAGTGGCAGAGAGCGTCTGGGCCGAGGTTAGGCTTCTCGCCGCCTTCCTTTACAACCACGTTGTCGGCCGCATCCTTGCCCTCAGGAACCTGCTCGCAAGGGATGTTAGGGATTTCGAGCAACTGGTTGGTCATATCGTTCTGTGCCTTCTCCATGATTTCTTCAAGAGCCTTGGCGTCAGCCTTGAGCATAGCTACCTGAGCCTTAGCGCTCTCAGCTTCCTCTTTCTTGCCTTCCTTCATCAGGGCACCAATCTGCTTGGCAAACTGGTTAGCCTGCTGCTTGTTGTTATCCAGCTTCTGCTGAGCTTCGCGACGAATCTTGTCGTACTCCAAAACTTTCTCTACGGCCTCACGAGCATTTGGGAAATGCTTCTTTTCAAGACCTTTAACTACACGTTCAGTTTCTTCACTGATGAGTTTAAGTGTAAGCATAAAATTTCTTTTTAATATTAATTTTCCTATTTTGAAGGCAAAATTACAAAAAATATTTGTGATAGCGCAAAAAAAAGCCAACTTTTTTGCAGAGAAGGGTAGAATTAAAGTTTTTTCGTGGTTTTATGGGGTTAAGGAGCTTGGAAAGGGCTCAAGCATGGTATAAACGAAGAAGCGGAAGTAAAGTAGTATAAACGAAGAAAGCCTGCTCTAGGTATGAGCAGGCTTCTATGTTGTTTGTTTGGAATAGTTTTTTCTAAAACTTTAAAATTTAAGCGTCAGCTTTCTTAGTCTTCTCAGCGTAAACCTCTGGAGAGAGAACAGAAACTGTGCTCTTGTCCTTGCGGCCCTTGTGGAAGTAAACGATACCGTCTGCCAAAGCATACAATGTATCATCCTTACCCTGAGCTACATTCTCACCTGGGAAGTGCTTGTTACCACGCTGGCGAACGATGATGTTACCTGCGATGATGCTCTGACCACCCCAGATCTTAACGCCTAATCTTTGTGAAGCTGATTCACGGCCGTTCTTAGAACTACCAACACCTTTCTTATGTGCCATT
>JAIJUV010000580.1 GCA_022732315.1 Prevotella sp. | reverse complement strand
GAAGCCACTGCATGGCACACGCTGGGCTTTGACACCTCCATGTGCCGGGCCACATCTACGGAGCGCACCATACCGCGTTTCTTTTGGAGAACAAGGATGGTTTCTAGGTAGTCCTCCCCGGACGCATGAAGTTTCATCTGAACCTCCTTTACTGAGCCAGCTTCCAGCTGATGGCCTCCTGTCTGGCCGATACAAAATCGGCATACAGGCCCTTTTGCTGGATCAGCTCCGCATGAGTGCCGCGCTGGACGATATGAGCGTTGTCCAGTACAAGGATCTGATCGGCGTTGCGGACGGTTTTCAGACGGTGGGCAATCATGATGATGGTCTTGTCATGGGTCAATGCCTCGATAGCCCGCTGCAATTCATCCTCATTCTCCGGGTCAACGCTGCTTGTTGCCTCGTCCAAAATGATGATGGGTGCATTTTTCAGCATGGCGCGGGCGATAGAAATACGCTGTTTCTCGCCGCCGGACAAAGTACCGCCGCCCTCGCCAATCACAGTGTCATAACCCTCTGGCAGAGCGGAAATAAAGTCATGGCAGCAAGCCTTTTTCGCCGCCTCGACTACCTGCTCATGGGTGGCGTCCGGGCAGCCAAACTTGATATTGTTCTCAATCGTATCTGCAAAGAGGTACACGCTCTGAAACACCATCGAGATATTCTTCATGAGGCTGTCCAGTTTGAAATCCCGTACATCCGTACCGCCTATGGTAATCTTCCCGGCGTTCACATCCCAAAAGCGGGCAATCAGATTGCACATCGTTGTCTTACCTGCCCCGGAAGGGCCTACAATGGCCGTAGTCGTTTTTTCAGGGATAGAAAAACTAACATGGTCTAAAATCTTTCGCGTTGAATAGGAAAAATCCACATTATCAAAGACGATATTTGTGTCCTGCGGCGTAATATCTGTACCCTTTTCGTCCATGACTGGCGTATTATCCACAGAATTTGCGGTATCAATCGAAGATGCCAGCATCTGCAACATCGTAATCTGACTACCAGCGCTTTCAAGATTGTTGAACACAGTGAAGGACAGAACAACAAAAAGGATGCCATACACAAAAGAAAATGCGTTGATAGTATAAAGATAAATGGACAGTATCAGTAAAATCGTGCTAAAAATCCGCAC